>NZ_CWGJ01000027.1 GCF_900000175.1 Estrella lausannensis | reverse complement strand
GGGTCTGTCAAAAAAAATGTGTAAATAACTTTGACTAGGTAGAGTGTTTTACTCTCCCTCTTCAAGAGAAAATTGCCACAGCGAAACGAAGTGTAGCTATGGTTTAATGTACTTACACTAGGAGACAGACAAATGAATCTACCTGCTAACTTTGACCTTCAAGCCGAATTGTCAAAATGTAAAACCGCCGACGATCTTACCGGCAAAAACGGCCTTATTCAGCGTCTTATAGGTAAAATGTTGGAGCAAATGCTCCAAAAAGAAATGGATGAACACCTCGGGTATGAAAAGCATTCCCATGAGGGGCACCTATCGGGAAACACCCGTAACGGACGATCCAAAAAAACAGTCAAAAGCAATTACGGCCAAATTGATCTGGAAATACCCAGAGATCGCAATGCTGAATTCGAGCCTATCGCTGTAAAAAAACATCAAAGAAGCATCAGCTCTTTTGATGATAAGATCATTTCAATGTACGCCAAAGGAATGACTACGCGGGATATACAATCGCATATCCAAGAGCTTTATGGATTTGAGATATCTCCTGCGATGATCTCGAACATCACCGAAAAAGTTGTCGAGGTTGCAACTGATTGGCAAGGAAGGCCGCTTCAGCCTGTGTATCCCATTGTTTACTTCGATGCTATCCACTACAAAGTAAAAGAAGGCGGAAAGGTCGTTTCTAAAGCTGCCTATACTTGCCTTGGGATTGATACTGAAGGGAAAAAGGATGTTCTGGGCCTTTGGATCGGGGAATCGGAGGGGGCTAAATTCTGGTTGAAGGTCTGCACTGATTTACAGAACCGCGGAGTCAAAGATATTCTGATAGCGTGCATTGACGGGCTGAAAGCCTTGCCTGACGCTATAAGGGCGATTTTCCCTGATGTGAAAATCCAGCTATGCGTGATTCATATGATCAGAAATTCTATAAAATTTATTCCTACAAAGCACTCGAAACCATTTATGACGGGGCTTAAAGAGGTATATGGAGCAAGTACCCTTGAACTTGCGGAGCAGAATCTTGAAAAGCTGCGGATGCGCTGGGAGGCGGATTATCCACTAGCAGTCAAGCCATGGATTACGCACTGGGAAAACGTGAAGACATTTTTCGAGTTTTCTGCCCCTATTCGGCGTATGATTTATACCACAAATTGCGTAGAATCGCTGCATAGGCAATTCCGGAAGGTGACAAAAAGCAAGGCTGTTTTCCCAACTGATGAGGCGTTGTTCAAAGCTCTGTATTTGGCGATCCGTGATGTAGCCAAAAAATGGACTATGCCGATACGTGAATGGAAAACAGTGATTTCCTATTTGGCGATTGCCTACGGTGACCGTCTTGGTTTGACAAACCAATGAAATGATTTACACAAAAAAATTGACAGACTCAAATAATCAGAATCGCGGTTTTTATCAAGAAACCTCTTTAATCTCCCGCTTGAGATGCGATTCAATATCAAAAACGAGTCCGCCCTGATATTCAGTCTCTAGAGTGCAAATATCTTTTTCTTTCAGCTCACCGAGGGGCCTGCTTTGGGAAAGAAGCGGCGCTAAGTTGAGAGTAACACCATCCTCTGGAAGGTACAAGGGATCAAAGATTCCTATATTGAGTAGAAACCGACGGGAAGTGCTTGCATCAAACTCTTTTTGAACAATTTTATCTTTGATAGCCTCTCCTGCCGCCACGACTTTGATCTTCCAAATAGCCACACCGCTAACATCCACTTTGCGGGCAAGGACAGAGAGACGCAGTTTCTTTACTTCGCCATCGCAGTCTGCCTCCATGTCGATGCTGACTTCTTTAGGGGTGAAGATCAGGAAATGGTTCGTTAATGGGAGCATAATCCTACCTCTTGTTAAACTCACTTTGACTTGTTTAATTTATACCAGGCATTATCTAGTCCGCAGGCGAAGAAACGTGCGCGAAACCTAGTAACATCACCATTTTTATCGTGGCCATTTACTTTTTGGCCCCTCACCATATGTTCTCCGTTGTCATAGCACGGCAAAACCGACAAGCCATCAGCTGTCTTATGGTCGAAAACCGTGAGCGTCTTAGAGTGCAATCCCCTATCTGAATCATTCGAAAAATAATACTGAAGAGCGTCATTTCCTGCTAATAACCAGTAAGATTCTTCAAGCATTTTTTTTACTTTATTATCCCCTTGAACATAAGCATGTTTGTAGCTATCCAAAATGAATCTTGTGTTCTCTATAAAGTAGTCCAATTCATCATCTGTATACAAACCCGAGTCATTGTCTATATCAAGCCTTTCCGCTCTTGCCTCTAGCTTTTTAAATATATCCTCAAACCCCTCATAGTTTGTTTTCATATATTTTATCACTTTTGCTCCGTCTTCACCCCCCGAGTAGGTGAGGGTGTTCAGGATGTTTATTAATTGTATGGCCACTCTATCCTTTTCACCCTGACTTTCTATAGGCAAAAACTGTGGCCAATAAATTTCATTGAGCGCTTGGTGATGCTTTTCGTCCACTTGGACTGCGGCAGATTGCATCGTCTGATGGGGAGCCACAGCGATCTTAAAATTGTTCTCGTTGAAAAGACTACTCTCGTTCAGCTTTGCAAATCTCTCCTCGCTGTAAGATGTCATGTAAGGGGCCGCGATATTGAAGCTTACTGGCTCTTTCATTATCTCCCGCCACTTTTCTTCAAGCTTTTCTATATTCTCCTTCACCTGTTTTTCAAGCGCTTCTATATCCCCCTCCCCCTGTTCTTCAAGCTTTTCTATACCCTCCTTCCCCTCTTTTTTAAGCTTTTCTATATCCGCCTTCCTCTGTTCTTCAAGCTTTTCTATAATATCTTGCATATAACCACTTAGCTGGGAGCCTGAATAGACGGCATCGTCAAAAAACACGACATTACGCACTAAAGGCCTATCAGCCAGACATTTGATGATTTGTTCGGGGGTTTCCAAAGCATCAACGGGTTGACGTTTTAACCTGGGGCCCATCAGCTCTGCGAGCCATTTATTGCTTTTACCCTCTTTGACAACCACGACATATTCCTTGTCTTCAGGAATAGCCTCGTTGATGTATTTCGCCAACACGTCCAGTTGCTCGTCGAACTCATTCCACGAGACATGCTTTGTGTTATTAAAACACTCAAGAAGAGCCTCCTTTTGGCTCTTCGAATAAACGTCTCTACCATCGAGAAGCTTTGCGTTAATGAAATCAGTGAAGAGATCTCTTCTCTTTCCAAGGTTTTTGTTTGTTTCATCGATCATGTCACCATCTAGCCGATTAATGCCATTCGGAGGGGTCGACGGATTTGGTGATAGGGGGACAGTGTAGTTCTCGTAGTCCTGTGGATAAACCTTTACCTCCGGTCCGCTAGGTTTCACCTCTGCTTTGCCGGAAGTTACAGCGGAGGCTTCGGTCGGAGAGGAGGAGGATTGGGTAGCAGCAAGAGGCTTAGCTTCTTGCACTAGCGGTGCAGCGTCTTCTTTCGGCCCCGCCAGAGCTGTCGCCTCAAGGGTCTTTTTTTCAAGCATCGCTGCGTTCAGATCCGGTTGCTCCGAAGCTGATTTAGACGCATCCTGTCCACTTACAAGCTCTTTCATTATTGTAGAAACAAGTGTCTCGCTGTCACTAACTTTTTTGTGTATTCTCGTAGCCACCCTTGGAGTTTCAGCAAATTGCGTATCAGGCAGCTCGTTCAAACTCTTTAATTTTACATCTATCTCTTCTAGCTTTTTATATAACTCCCTTTCATCAACCGGAGTTTTAAAATCACCTAATTCTTTTAAAACACTATCAATCTTCCTATTAACGGTATTTAATTCACCATGTACAGCGGAACTACTTGGAACTCTTATACCACTCACTTCACTTAATTGAGTGTAATATTGATTTTTAACTACAGGATTCAACATACCCACCCCTCAGATTACATTAAATAAAACAAAGGTATATCTTTATATTAACAAGACAACCACATATGTTGGGAGCCTGAATAGACGGCATCGTCAAAAAATACGACATTACGCACCGAAGGGTTGGCAGCCAGAAATTCGTTGATTTGACCTGGGGTTTCCAAGGCATCTAAGGGCAGGTGTTTTAACTTGGGGCCCATTAGCTCAGCAACCCATTTATTGCTTTTACCCTCTTTGACAACAACGACATAATCCTTGCCCTCTGGAATTGACTCGTCAATGTACTTCGCCACCGCATCCAGTTGCTTGTCAAACTCCTCCCAGGAAACATACGTTGTGTTATTAAAACACTCACGAAGAGCCTCCTTTTGGCTATTTGAATAAATGTCTCTGCCATCGTTAAACTTTGCGTTAGTGAAATTTGTGAAGAGATCTCTTCTCTCTCCATACTCATTTCCTCTTTCATCGACCATAACCCTGTCTAGCTCATTGATGCCATTCGGCGGGGTCGACGGATTTGTTGATAGGGGAACAGTGTAATTCTTGCAGACCTCTTGAAAACTCTTTCCCTCGCGTCTAGCAGGTTCCACCTTCGCTTTGTCGGAAGTTACAGCGGAAGCTTCGGCCTGGAAGGAGGAGGAGGAGGGGGGGGTAGCCGCAGGGGGCTTTGTTTCTTGCATTCGCGGTGCAGCGTCTTCTTTCAGACCCGCCAAAGATGCCGCCTCAAGAGTCTTTTTTTCAAGCATCGCTGCGTTCAGATCCGGTTGCTCCGAAGCTGATTTAGACGCATCCTGTCCACTTACAAGCTCTTTCATTATTGTAGAAACAAGTGTCTCGCTGTCACTAACTTTTTTGTGTATTCTCGTAGCCACCCTTGGAGTTTCAGCAAATTGCGTATCAGGCAGCTCGTTCAAACTCTTTAATTTTACTTTCAAGCATCGCTGCGTTCAGATCCGGTTGCCCCGAAGCTAATTGAGACACATCCTCCCCACCTGCAAGCTGTTTCATTATTTGCGAGACAATTTCCTCGCATTTATGAATATTGCCGTGTATTCTCGCACCCCTCTTTTCATTGCTAGAAAATTTACTATCAGGTAATTCATCAAAACACTTTAATTTCTTATCTATCTCTTCTAGCTTTTTATATAACTCCCTTTCATCAACCGGAGTTTTAAAATCACCTAATTCTTTTAAAATATTATCAATTTTCCTATTAACTGTGGTTAACTCACCATGTACAGCGGAGGTACTTGGAACTTGCACACCACTTACTTCACTTAATTGATTGTAATACTGATTTTTAATTACAGGATTCAACATACCCGCACCTCAGATTAACTAAACAAAACAAAGTTATAATTTTATTTTAACAAGGCGATCACATTTTCAATTAAATAATTTTATTTAAAGACGAGCAGATTTATTATCGACTTTGCTACGTAAATATTCCTGCAAGAAGTGAGAGACGAAGCGCTCCTCGTTTAGAACACCACCTGACTTGCTCCGAAGACGTAGAAGACATAGAAGTAAGACTTAAGCGGTTGACTGAATTTAAACTTAATCCCCGGCAGAAAGAAGAAGGCGATCGGCTCTTGAGAAGAGGCGTCAAATCATCCGGGAAACCTACCTATCCGGTAAGTAAAATTTCCTAAATCGCCGGGAAATAGGATGTAACTCCCGGTCAACTATTTCATGGTCAAGCAAAATGCTCTCCTTCTACAGAGAGACCGAAAAGTTAAAACCAGCCGATGGTACTCTGACAACCTCTTCACTCACTGCAAAATAGAGATTCGGTTCGCGTGTTTTTTTCTTGATGCCTGCGGCCGTGGAGTAATGCGCTACGTGCATCCCACAGAAAGCGATGAGGGTGACTGTCGAATGCCGATTTGGCGGAGCTAATTCAAGACTAGTGCAATGGCTTATAGAAAAGAGACCGTTTCTGCCGGAAGAGGTTGGGGTGGGGTATCAGAACAACTCCGCCATTTATCCCTGAAAGCAGTGGAATGAAAGAAGCTTTCTTTAAGATCTTTAAGAGGGATTTCATTTGATTTGGCAAACTAGCGGATGCCAAGGCAGTAATGGATCCAAGATAATCACCAAAGAGGAATGAATATGCTATCGCCACGAAAGTAAAAGCACAGAAACTTGCAAGTTAGTAATCCTGTCTAAATGAGGAGCGTTCTAATTCGGATTCAGCAACAAGTCCAAATTTTGCATGCTAAATAATCCCTTTACAGAGAGACCGAAAAGTTAAAACCACCCGATGGGGCTCTGACAACCTCTTCACTCAGTGCAAAGTAGAGATCCGGTTCGCGTGTTTTTTTCTTGATGCCTGCGGCCGTGGAGTAATGCGCTACGTGCATCCCACAGAAAGCGATGAGGGTGACTGTCGAATGCCGATTTGGCGGAGCTAATTCAAGACTAGTGCAATGGCTTATAGAAAAGAGACCGTTTCTGCCGGAAGAAGGTGGAGCTGTTTCAAAACAACTCCGCCATTTACCCCGAAAGCAATGGAAGGAAAGGCGCTTTCGTTAAGGTCTTTGTGAGGGATTTCATTTGATCTGGCGGGCGCCAAGACAGTAATGGATCCACGAAAAGCGCCCAAAGAGGAGTGAGTGTGCTCTTGCCAAGAGCCCCTTAACGGCCGAGAAAGGAGACTTTCAACCTGGAGAACCACAGCTTGAAAAGGCGGGAAATGTCTTTTTGATGCTTAAGCCAGCGCAAGGTAGCCCTCAGCCCAAAATACCTGTAGACGATCCGCATCGATTCGAAAAAATGGGTGACGACCATTTCTTTTGTGACGATCCGTAAGTCATAATCGGTCAAGATTCGATGCACGGAGCCAAACCGCAGGTCGCTTGCCTGCATGAAGCGGCAAAGCAAGTCAAACCCTCCCCGCAGCTTTAAGCCGGTGTCGAATTTTCCAATCTTTTTGAACATTTCCTTCTTGAAAAAGCAGGACTGCAAAGTGGTGGGCTGCTGCCCCATCCGCAGTAAATCTTGCGTCAGAGGGCGGTACAAATTTTTTAGATCGCCTCGCCCATCGCGTAAAATCGCCCCGCAGTAGATCAAGTCGGGACTGTTCAGCTCAAGCGCCTTGGTCATCATCAGCTTCAGAGTATGGCGCCATACGTAGTAGTCACCAGGAAACAAAAAGGCGATGTACTGACCGAGCGCTCTTGTAATACCCCGGTTCAGCATCTCATAGCGGTGAAAACCGGTCACGGAGTATAGCCGAATGCGATCGTCACGGAAACTTTTAATGACCTCAAGAGTGCGGTCCTGCGACCCGCCATCGATGATCGCCACCTCGAAATCAGGGTACTGCTGGTCCAAAATGGTCTCCAGCGTCAGAGAGATGATCTGCGCGCAGTTATAGGTAGGGACGACAATCGTCACCTTAGGGTATTCATAATCGTTGAAATACCCCTCTTCCTCAAAAAGCACATAAGGGAGCGGATCTTTAAGCTTATCGGCAGCAATCTCCGCAGTCGTCAGATCGAGCTGTTGCTTTGTCATCAATGAAAAATTCCATTCCATCCATCCGGCATGGGCAAGTAAAAAGACCTTGCAATCCGGGAAAAGGTGACTAATACTGGTTAAAGTCAAAGGGGTATACCGAAACAACTTGAAGAATTGGAAATTTGGCCAGGAGGGCCTTAAGAAATTTTTGTCCAGAGCGAGCGACCATTGCCGAGAGGCAAGGCGCGAGTGAGAACGAAAATTCTTAAGTAGACCGGACGAAGCCAAAGACCAATTCTTCAAGTTGTTTCGGTATACATATACCGAAACCAGACTTATACCGAAAGTGTCTCAAAATTCGGGATTTTGAGACACTTTCGGTATAAATCATCCATTTGCTTAACTTCGAAGGCCCATGAACAGAGACTATCAACATCCAGGACCTGCCGATACTCCCCTTGTGATCAAAAGATTGATACTGATCACCGCACTGTCGGCCCTCTTCTCGTCGCTTGCGGAAGTGTTCGTCAATGCTGTCTTCGCCCTTCCCGGCCCGCAAACTTTTCTTGCACTGAACACCTCCTACCTCTTCCAAGGATTTCTTTTTCAGCTCGTCACCTATCCACTTACTTACGGAACCCCGGGCGAAGGAGTCACGTTTTTCTACATGATCACCCTAGCGATCCATCTTTATGTCATGTGGATCATGGGAACCAATATTGTGGAAAGAATGGGGACTAGAGCGTTCGTCAAACTCTACCTCTACTCCACCCTCTTAGGAGGCATCGGCGGAGCGGCTTTCGCTTACCTTAATCACACGAGTGCGATCCTGACCGGCTGCACACCTCAGGTCCTTGCTATCTTGGTGGCCTGGACAGCATTAAACGGCGAGGGGCGTCTCTTTCTCATGTTCCCTCTCTCGATCAAGGCAAAGTGGCTGACCTTGATCGTTCTGCTGTTCACGCTCATTCCTCCCCTTTCGGCACTCGACTTTCCTCTATTTGCCTTCAATGCGTGCGGAGCGATGACAGGGTGGCTCTTCGCATTGACCTCCTGGCATCTTAAAAGCCCTTGGCGGCTGATCAAATCGGCCGAAGATAACCTCCTGATCTTTTTAGCCAGAGCAAAGCTCTATTTCCGCAAAAAGAGCGGCTCCAAAATCATCGACATCCGCTCCTTTAGGGAAGATACCGATGAGGAGTTCATGGATGATATGCTCGAAAAGATTTCCAAATTCGGCGAGGGGTCCCTCACCGCCCGGGAGCGAAAACGGATGCAAAGAATTTCCAGGCAAAAAAACCAGCCTCGCTAAAAAAAGCCGAATGACACCGAAGGTGTCTCAAAATCCGGTTTTCAAAAAATTGTGAGTCGCCCAATTTTAAAACCATGAGGCGACTTGCAATCTTAGGAGATTTCGCACCGCCAAACTCCCCAATTCCACCATACGTCGTATCAACTCCCCGCACTTTAGGCTTGCTGAAGCGCTTGTGCTCTCGTGGCTAAATCCCAGCCTGCACCCTCTAAATTTATATTAATTACTTACAGCGATTTTTAATTATTGGTTAAGATTGATTGACTTTAATTAATACAAAGTTTAAGATATTTACAAAACAAACAATTAAATGTGTATGAAAGTAAAAGTCAAACCATTTGATTCTCCTACAGCAGCTTTCGAGGAGTTGGAGAATTTCAAAGCCCATGAGCAGAAGCAATTGAGCCACGATCTCCAACTTTTCAAGCAACTTTTGGAGGCTAACCGTACCTCTTTCAGCCACCATCCTTACACGCTGAAAAAAGGAATCGTTGTCCTCTATAAAACGATCTTTTTTATTCTGGGAATCCTCATCAGCTTTCTCGGCATATACATCTGCTCGACCTCTTACAATTTTATCGCCGACCACCTGATAGCCGCTACCTTAGGAACCAAAATCTTCATTGCCGGACTTTCGGCCACTTTGGCGACTTTAGCATTTTTCTTCGCTGCCAAAATGCAGCCTCACCGCGAGATCGCCCTTGGCTTTGCAAAAAATGCCAAGCACAGAGCCAAGCGCCTCTACATGCGTAAAGTATTCTACCTTCGTTATCAAAGAGCCATTGAGCACGCCGAAATCGACGATGCTAAGACTTCATGGAAATTTCTTTTGGAAGATGTGATTGAGACTATAGAGGACAGGCAGGAAGACACCCTGCTTCTCCTTGAACGCATCTATCAGTCGGCAACTCTTCGCGCAGAAGAGAAAGAAAAACTGTTCAATCAGGCGCTCTATGAATTCCACACCAGCTTGAAAAAAGCGCTTCAATTTTTTGAATCCGGGATATCCCCCCGAATCTAGCGACAGTCAAAAACCCAATTTTGGAAACACTTTCGGTACAAAGGCCAATGCCTTTATCGGGTCATGCATCGGAGGAAGAAGACGGCGAGACGGAATATTCAGCGCTCTTCCTGTGCAATCTCTCCTGCCGAAGAGCCTGCATCGCCATCTGGATCGTCAAAAGACCGCATAAAACCCCCTCTTCGTAGCGGAAATAGGGGTTGGTTTCGAGCTCTTCAAAATCATTGGGCTGCAGAAGATCCTCTTTCGTCAGATGGGGCACAAAGCGCTTCCCGGCAGCGAAGAGTTTATTCTCCTGATCCTGAATAACTTCCTGAATCGTTTTTTCGACAAGACGCCAACTGATTTTATCGTCAGGCTGGTTCAGACCCATTGATCGCACCTTCGTTTTCGAGCCTTCGTTTTTTAAAAAAATCGCGCATCAGAGTAGCGCTCTCTTCCTGAAGAATTCCTCTGACAATTTCGATGGAATGAGTGGGATGCGGCTTCTCAAAGAGATCGACCCAGCTTCCGCACGCACCATGACGGATGTCGGGCGCCCCGTAGACAAGACGATCAACCCGGGAAAGAAGAAGGGCACCGGCGCACATGCTGCATGGCTCAAGCGTCGCGTAGAGAGTGGCGCCTTTCAGACGCCAGTTCTCTTCATGCGCTTCAGCGACTGTAATGCACAGCATCTCGGCATGCGCCGTCGCGTCTTTCAGCATTTCGACTTGGTTATGCGACCTCGCAATCACTTTGCCGTTTTTGACGACGACAGCTCCTACGGGTACCTCGCCCTTTTGGAAGCCTTTCCAGGCTTCCTTAAGGGCTTCCAGCATAAAAATTTCGTCAGCGTTTTGCGGGCTTATCTGAAACGGCAGCGGCTTCATGCTCTCCCTTGGACTCTACAACCTTTCTCTGCAAGTTGGCGATCTGCTTTTTCAGCGTCTCGATGTCGATTTGGTATTTTTTCTGCAGTCCTAAGATTTTCTTTTCATAACGATCTTCGAGACGGGCGATCTGCAGCTGGTAGGTTTTCTCTCTATCTTGCCAAGTCTTCATCTCAAGATCTTCGCTGTCCTTAGCAATTTTCTTGGCGCGCTCTGCCTCTGCATCCTTTCTCAAGGTCTCTAAAACTTCTTTGGGGAATACAACGGAGTTCAAAATGGAAAACAGGTAAACCTTGCCGGATCCGAAAAGACGGCTGGCCTCTTCTGCCAATTTATCGGCAAAAGGTCTTTCCAACTCTTTAAGATCTTGAAAGTCAGTCGTCACCTTTTTAAGATTCTCTTCAAAAAAGTAGTAGAGATCGGTATTTTTAAGCAGCCAGCGGTTAGAGATGAATTCACCGAGTTCCTCGGCGATTTCCGGCTTGGCCAGCGCTTTGTCGTAGCCGCTCACCAACTCATCAATTGTCAGCTTGCTGGGATTTTTCGATGGAAAAAACTGACGGGCAAACCCGATGTCTCTCTTCAAATGATCCTGTCTTAAGTCTTTTTTCACTTCATCGATGATCACAGGAATCCAGTCGTTCAAAATAACAAATTTTTCCTGGTAGGTCGTATCTTTCAGCATGGGCATCCCTTGGGGTTATACAAGTCGTTGTGACACAAATAGCTACACCGAAGGCTTTGGAAAGGGCGCTTTTCCTCTCAAGGAAAATACCCCGTTTACAATCCATTTTTAGGTTCTACCGGCATGTACACTTTGGCTTGTGTGATAAATGGCTTTGAATCTACCATGATTATGAAAGAAAAATCAAGCACGCAAGCTTGGAGGATGTGCAGAAAATCCGATCGGTCGATTTCAGCGCTCAAGCAGCCTGGAGCGGCCCCCATTTCTTCGGAAGATTTTGCAAATCCCCTCTTGAAAAAGTCCGCGGAACGATTCAGCCAAATCCATCTCTGAAGCTCCCGGAGTGCTTTGACTTTTCCTATCCTTATCGAGCGGAGTTCGCATGACAGAAGAAGAACATCCTTTTTACGGTTATGAGATCCTAAGAGAGAGAGAGCACGCCCAAATCGAAAAGATACTCTCCAAGCACAAGGGAAAACAAGCCGACGACCAGTTGAAAAAGGAAATTTACGAAGAGCTCCAGGATCTTAAAGACAAAGGAACGATCTCAATTCCCTTTAAAGTCGTGCTGCGCAAAGATCCGATGGCAAGACAAGCCCCCTATATAGAAGTGATCCTGGACACTAAACTCTGACCAAGGCGCATACAGGCGCTCTCTACAGCTCCTTTCCTTGCCGAATAAATGGCCATGTGCTATAATCTTAATAAAATCCTTATAAAAACAATACAAACCAAGACAATTTGTCTAAAAATTGTCCAAAATCTCAGGAAGGGGGATTCGCTGAATGTCTCTAGATAAAGGAACAAAAGAAGAGATCACAAAAAAGTTCCAGCTTCACGAAAAAGATACTGGATCTGCTGATGTGCAAATCGCCATTCTGACCGAACGCATCGCTGAATTGACAGAGCACCTGAAGCGCTCGCCAAAAGACCACGCGTCAAGGCTCGCACTTTTGAAGCTTGTCGGCCAGAGACGACGTCTTTTAGACTACCTCAACTCGACAGATACGGTGCGTTATCAGTCGCTGATTACCAAACTGAAGCTGCGTCGCTGATATTAAGAGGCGAAAGCGAAAGAAAAAGGCAGCTGCATAGCTGCCTTTGTTATTTAAGAGGCTAACGGTCAGCGACAAAACACAGGATCCCCTGGATTTTGCTGATAGTTGCCGCACACTAAACGGGTTACAATCCGTTTTTAAACTTGTAGGGAAAGCGAGCGGGAAACAAAGCGGAAGGCGATCAAAGCCGACTGCGGAGTCAATAGAAATCAGAAACCCGGCTTGGACAGGATGATCGAGGCTTGCTTTCTGAATTCTATTCTCCACTCTCCCTCTCATAAAGGCTAAACAAGCCTTAACTGAAATCAGCATACAAAGCGTTAGATTACAGTTTGCAGACAGTCTTGTAAGCTTCCCTGCACACAACTGAAATTGCTAAACAAAGGATAACTCATGTTTCAAAAACAACAGATGGAAATCGAAGTCGCAGGAAAGAAGATCAGCTTCGAAACCGGGATGATCGCCAGACAAGCCAACGGCTCTGTCGTCGTCCGCTCGGGCGAAACCCTGCTATTTTGTTCCGCTTGCGCTACAGGGAAAGCGGCTTCCGCCGACTTTTTACCACTCAGAGTAGACTATCAGGAAAACTTCTCATCCGCAGGCAAAACCCTGGGCGGATTCATCAAGCGTCAAGGCAAACTCTCGCAAAGAGAGATCCTGATCAGCCGACTGATCGACAGACCCATTAGACCGATGTTTCCGGAAGGCTTCTACAATGAAGTGCAGCTGCTCTGCTACGTCTGGTCCTACGATGGCGTAACAGCACCCGATCCCCTCGCCATCACAGCCGCATCCGCAGCACTCGCCATCTCCGACATCCCTCTCGTCAAGCCGGTTGCCGGCGCCAGGGTAGGTCTTATCAAAGGCGAATTCGTTGTCAACCCGACCATCCAGGAAATGCAAGAGTCCCGTCTCGACCTGATGCTTGCCGGTACTGAAGACGCTGTCTTGATGATCGAAGGCTACGCAGACTTCCTGACTGAAGAAGAAGTGTTGAAAGCCATCGAGCTCGGCCATGAAGCCATCCGCATACAGTGCCACGCCATCCATGACTGGCAAGTCAAGATCGGCAAGCCCAAGATGAAAGAAGATATCCTGCTTGTCATCCCGGAAGCGACCCACCAGGCTGTTGAAAAGATCGCCAAAGAAAAGCTGCTTTCCGCTCTCCGCATCATCAAAAAGCAAGAGCGCGAAGAGGCTCAGGGAGCTATCAAAAAGCAAGTCATGGAAACGCTCTGTCCGGAAGGAGAGGATAAACCCGCTCACGACCCCTCCATGGTAGAGAAAGCCTTGAAAGAGCTTGAATCCACGATCATGCGTAAGATGATTCTCGAAGAAGGCGTCCGCAGCGATGGAAGAGGCGTCAAAGACATCAGAGCGATCGATATCGCGATGTCCTACCTTCCAAGAACGCACGGCAGCGCCGTCTTCACACGCGGCGAAACCCAGTCCGTCGCTGTCTGCACACTCGGCGGCGAAACAATGGCTCAGCGTACCGAGAGCCTTGAGGGCGAAGATGCCGACAGGTTCTACTTACACTACTTCTTCCCCCCCTTCTCCGTTGGAGAGGTCGGCCGCGTCGGCCCACCGGGACGACGTGAAGTCGGCCACGGCAAGCTGGCGGAAAGAGCTCTAAGGGCAATACTCCCCGAGAAGGAAAAATTCCCCTACGTCATCCGCCTGGAATCGAACATCACCGAATCCAACGGCTCCTCGTCCATGGCTTCCGTCGGCGGCGGCTGCCTGTCGATGATGGATGCCGGCGTTCCTGTCACCCGTCCGGTGTCCGGGATCGCAATGGGCCTCATTTTAGAGGAAGGCAAGTTCACCATCCTCTCCGACATCTTAGGAATCGAAGATGCGCTCGGCGACATGGATTTTAAAATCACCGGTGACAAAGAGGGTATCTCTGCCTTCCAGATGGATATCAAAGTCGAAGGTATCACCATCGATATCATGAAGCACGCGCTGAACCAAGCCAAGGAAGGCCGACTCCACATCCTGGAGAAGATGATGCAAGCATCCCCTGCTCCAAAGCAGATGTCCAAGCATGCGCCTCGTATCGAAACGCTCAAGATTAAGCAGAGCAAGATCGGCGAGGTCATCGGTCCCGGCGGCAAACAGATCCGTGCGATCATTGAGCAGACAGGCGTTGAAATCGATATCAACGATGATGGCATCATCTCCATCACCTCGCCCAACTTCGAACAGATCGAAAAAGCCAAAGCGATCATCTTGGGCATTACGTCCGAAGCAGAAGTCGGCAAGGTCTATGAAGGCAAAGTCACTTCTGTGGTCGCTTTCGGCGCTTTCGTCGAGATCCTTCCCGGTAAAGAAGGCCTCTGCCACATCTCTGAATTTGACAACTTCCGCATTAAGAACATGACGGATGTCGTGAAAGAAGGAGACACCGTCCATGTGAAGGTGTTGGAAATCAATGACCGCGGCCAAGTTAAGCTAAGCCGCAAGGCAACGCTGCCGCAGGCGAGCGCCTAAATGTCAAAAGCCCGGCTTTAGAGCCGGGCTTTTTTTTTGGAGACAAAGTGTTCGATTTGAGTCTCTGCCAGAAACCGCATCAGTTAGATCGCCAAAATCAGCTGAGCGGCCGTCAATTCGTTCCGCAGTATATCGCGTACAGAGCTTCCACCACCTTTTTAGCTTTAGGCGAATCAATACTATAATTGACCGTTTGCCCCTCCTTGTGCGTTTTAACCAAACCTTCACTGCGCATCCTGCCAAGGAACTGCGACACCTGCGACTGACTCGCTGCGCCACCCTCTGCTTCGACGATTTCCGAGACGCTCATCTCGCCTTTCCGCGCTAAATTGCACAAAATTGATAACCGGACCGGGTGCGCAAGCTGCTTGAGCAGCCCGTCCAGCTTCTCTTTTTTGCTCTCCATAATCCCCCTCCTTGACTATATTACATTATTATAATATAATGATATTATAACATCAAGAACTACTAAGCAAACCCAAGGGAGATTTTATGGAAAGTTTTTCAACCGTCGGCCCCGAAAGCCTCCATCCCGTAGACTTCAAAAACGAAATCATCCTGGACGTACGCACCCGAGTGGAGCATGATGAAAAGCACATAGGCTTCGAGCACGTGCTCGTCCCGGTAGACGAATTAAACCCAAGTGATTTCATGAAAAGACACGGACTTGCCCACGATGCCGCTGTCTACATTCTCTGCCGCAGCGGCAAACGCGCCAGCCAAGCGGCACAGGCGTTTGTTGCCTCCGGATACAGCAATGTGAAGGTCATTGAGGGTGGGATTATCGCCTGCGAAGAATTTGGGCATCCCATCAAAGGCTACGGAAACAAAATTTCCTCCTATAAGCGCCCGATATCTCTGGAGCGCCAAGTGCGCATTGCAGCGGGTCTACTCACCCTGACGGGTTCCGCTCTGGGGTTGCTGATTAACCCGCTCTTTACCCTCATCCCTCTTTTTGTCGGAGGCGGACTGGTTTTTGCAGGATTGACAGATAGTTGCGGCATGGGTCTGCTCCTTGCCAAAGCGCCCTGGAACAGGAAAGAAAAGCAAACAGAGGGGCCTTCTTGCTGTTCTTTTCCGGTGAAAAGCACCTGTCATGCCCCGGAGGGAGCCCCCTTAAAAGGAGATAGCTGCCAAATTTCAAACAGACGAAAATAGGAAACAAGCATGGGCTTTGATCTATCGCTAGTCGGGTATGGCGCTTTAATCGGCCTCTCACTTGGACTGACGGGGAGCGGCGGGTCTATTTTGGCCATCCCGCTCCTCGTTTATGGCGCCAAAATGCCCGTGCAGCAAGCGCTTGTCATTTCCTTGTTAGTCGTTGCCTGCATAGCGGCCTTCGGAGCGATTAGACAGACCCTGGATCAAAAGGTAAACTGGGTCGCGGCGTTTCAGTTTTCTCTGGCAGGTATGATCGTGTCGCCGATAACCGTGGGATTGACATCAGAGGTCAACGAAACTTTCCGAGTGGGATTGTTTGCCTTGCTCATGCTGGTAGCTGCCTGGTCAATGCTTCGGCCCGCTTCTTTTCTCACAACTAAACCTCCCGGTAAACGCACGAGGCTTTCAACTCTGCTGTTAATCAACATCGGCGGCGCCATTTCCGGCATTATGGCAGGTTTTTTTGGCGTCGGCGGCGGTTTTATTATCGTCCCCTTCTTAAACTTAATCTTCGCCATGCCCTACGCCACCGCGGTCGGTACATCCCTGGCCAGTATCGCAATGATCTCTCTGACCTCTTTGGCCGGGCATCTGATCGAAAGTGCAACGCTGGATATTGGAGCACTGATCCCATTTATTCTCGGTGGCGCCCTCGGCCTCCTAATCGGCACCTCTGTGATTAACAGGCTGCCGGATCAAATCACCCGGGTCCTATTTGCTTCAGTGACAGCCTCTCTCGCCATTTTCATGTTGATCGACATATTTTTGTAACAAGTGCTGAACATAGACTATACCGAAAGTCTCTCAAAATTTGGTTTTTGGCAAAGAGAAAGCTCTCGCGATTGAATGATCGTAAGCCACCTAATATTAGAAATATGAGGTGACTTACGATCATTCAATCCCGAGGCTTTCTCAAAGCCAAAATCCCAAGTTTTGAGATACTTCCGGTATAAAAGCCATGAAAGCTTAGACTACTCAGTGATTCTGTAACATCAAGCCTGTACAAGGAGACTAAGATGACCAAAGATTATAAGTCGATTATAGGAGATATCAGCGCCTACAGCAAAGAGCTGCACAAACTGATACCCGACACCATGGCCGGTTTCACCACTATGGCAAGATCAGCGACGACGACCAAGGTGCTCGATGAAAAAACTAAAGAGATGATCGCGCTTGCGCTCGGCGTCGCTGCACGATGCGATGGGTGTCTGGGCTATCACGCCAAAGCTCTCGCGCGTCTCGGCGCGTCACGGGAAGAAGTAGCAGAGGTGCTCGGCATGGCCATCTATATGGGAGGAGGCCCTTCTCTGATGTATGCCGCCGATGCTTTGCTTGCTTTCGATCAGTTCACAAGAGAGAGAGTATAGAGCCAATTCTTTGGATGACAGGGCCGGAGGGCGTCACCTCCGGCCTCTTTCGGGAAAAGCGAAAAGCTATACCGCAACAACTTGAAGAATTGGAAATTTGGCCAGGAGGGCCTTAAGAATTTTTGTCCAGAGCGAGCGACCATTGCCGAGAGGCAAGGCGCGAGTGAGAACGAAAATTCTTAAGTAAACCCGACGAAGCCAAAGACCAATTCTTCAATTTGTTTCGGTATACTTAAGCGCTTTGAAACCAACTAGCGGAACCAGGCAATCTTTGGCAGCAGCGCCCGAGAGCGCCGATTCGATCAGGTGGTGGATCAGGTCCGGATAGAGCATTCTGGGCTCTGACTTCTCCCAAAGATAAAACGAGAGAGAGCCGGGAATCGGGTTGATCTCGTTGAAGTAGAGAGTGTCGCTGTTTAAATCCAAGATAAAGTCGAGCCGGGCGATCCCTTTGGCTCCGATTGATTCATAAAACCGGGCGGCAAAATCTTGTGCGCGGCGTTTGATCTCGCATGAGAGGTCAACCGGGTCGATCACTCTCTGCAACGAGGCCATCCCCTGACTTGCCGCCGATGTTTTCGATCCCCCCCGCATATACTTATCCTCATAGCTCAAGGCCCCGCCCGATGACAAAGGGATCTCCACCACCGAAGTGCGGATGGGGTTTGTGTCCAGCACAGCTACGTTGATTTCCATGATGTTGGTAACGCAAGGCTCCACCAGAGCCTTTTCATCATACTGAAGCGCTTTGGCCAGAGAGACCTTTAAAGCCTCCAGATGGCCGGCTTTGGATATGCCGATCGAAGAACCTAAATGCACAGGTTTCACAAAGTAGGGATAGGAATCTTTCCCCAAGCGGTCCTCGACCTCCTTAGCAAGCTTGCAAATATCCTTTACCGCCGCCTGCCGTTTGACTTCCACATAGGGAAGAGTTGGAATTCCCTCTGCCTGCGCCACCTTTTTGCACACTGTCTTATTCATCGCCACGGAAGAGGCCATGACCTGGCAGCCGGTATAGGGAATGGAAGCTAGCTCAAGCAGCCCTTGAACGCAGCCGTCTTCGCCATATTGCCCGTGGAACGCCAACAGGCAGGCGTCAGGCCGAAACGGTTTGGTCAAGGAAACGACTCCCCCCTCGACAGGAACAAATCCGCGAATGGAGGGATCTGCCGGAAGCAGGATCTCCCTCAGCTTTTTCTTCTCCGCATCGAACCGGGTGTAGGTTTTTTTATCGTAAAGCCCCTCTCCGGTATACCACTTACCATCCAAGGCAAGATACACAGGAATTACCTCGTAGGATAGGGGGTCGATAGCCTGCATCGATTGGAGCGCGGTGATAATGGATATCTCATGCTCGGAAGATCTGCCGCCATACATTACGGCGATGCATTTACGTTTAGCCATGGTGCACCCGGTCGTTAAAAAGCTTCTTTAGCTTCATGAAGGTCAAGAAGATCGTTCTCGATTAAGAGAACATCTCCCTCCTTCCTATTGTCTTTCAGATAGTGAAATGCTTCGTCTCGCCCTTTAAAAAAGAGGATGTTTTCCGGGCTCATGCCCCCTTTTAAAAGACCTCTCTTGAGGGCCTCTCGGTTTGTCTCTCCGACAATCAGCGCTAAATCAGCTACTTTGGCGGAGGCAAAAGCAACCTCTTCGTTCTCTTTCTCCTGCTCTTCAGCCAGTTCGATCATTCCCGGAGTCATCAGAATACGCCGCTTCCCGTCAACGGAAGCGAGCACATCGACAGCAGCTTTAAAGCCGCTCGGGTTGGAGTTGTAAGCGTCGTGCAAGACCGTGATGTCGCCCTCGCGGCGCACCTGCAGTCTGTTATCGTACGCTTCAAGATGAGGAAGCAGTGCAGTGACAAAAGCAGGATCGGCACCGAGGTGGCAAACAGTCAAAAAGGCCGATCCGAGATTGGCGATGATGGGCTTGCCATGCAGTGAAACCGTTGCCGTATAGGGTTTTCCCCTCCAAAGAAATTCCACTTCCGTGCCAGCGGCACCGCTTTTTAGAAGTGTCATTTTTAAATCGAGAGGCCCGAGATCTTCACTGTAACCATAGTACAAGACAGCCTTTTTAGGGTTCTCCAAGCCAATTTTTCTGCAGAGTGGATCGTCACCGTTCAATACCAAAAAGCCATCTTCCGGAACTGCCTCTGCCAGCTCCGCCTTTGTCTTGCGGATCATCTCCTGACTGCCAAACCTCTCCAGGTGGGCTTTACCGATAATTGTTAAGATTGCCCCTCTGGGCGGAGTCAGTTTGGTTAAACGATGGATAGATCCCTTCCCGTACGCCGCCATTTCCACCACCGCATAAGGAGTGCGGTCTTTCAGGCGCTCGCGGATCTCACGTGTTATTCCCATGGGGGTGTTGACGCCTTTTCCGGGAAAAAACGTAGGACCCAGAGATTGCTGCATCAGCTTGGATAGAAAATGTTTTGTCGTCGTTTTACCGTAACTTCCCGTGATCCCGATCACGAGGGGGTTGACGTCAAGAAGCCTTTTCTTTGCCTCCTCCATAAAACGTCTCTGCCGCCTCGTCTCGTCAATGCTCAAAACTGCCACGGCTGCAAGAAGGTAAAGAGGCACCGCCTGGCTGATCAGAAGAGCTGCGGGCCAGGCAGGAAAGAAGCGATAAAAGAGTAGAAGAAGCATCGCAAAACAGAGGGCGGGCATGGCCGAGGCAACCCATAAAATACGCTTTGCCCTCGCTGTCATTTTAAGCGGCATCTTCCCTGATTTCTCTGGGTTATTCTCCATGAGTCCAATGACCAGATAGCCTAAAGCCATCCAGGGGGTGGCTTCCCAGCCCAAAAGGGATATCGCCCCTCCGCAAAGAGCGACGGCCGATCCCCTCATATCAAAAGCTTTTTTCTCAACAAACCATCGAACGAATCTCGAAGGAATATAATCGTCTTGCTGCAGGTAGCGTAAAAGCCTCTTCATCCTGCGGTAGATAAAAAAAGAAAATGCCGCGAGCAGAGATAGAAGAGAGATCATTTGCGCACCAGGGAGAAATCTTCCAAAAATTGATGAATATGCTTTTGCATCAGATGCCTTCCGACATCTTCAAACGGCCTATGATCGAGCGTCGGATAGATTACAAGCTGAGACTGTCTTATCATACGGTTCAGGCGATGCCCCATTTCCGGTGGAGTCTCCTGATCCCTCCCTCCAAACAAGATTAAGGTGGGAGTCTTGATTTTGAAAATCTTATCGTCAACGTTTTCATTGACCGAGCGAACGAGAATATTTCTCACATGGGGGAAAAGATTGTAATCACTCGAACCAAATTGGGGAGCGAACCAGCTTTTGAAGAGGTGCTTGCCAGAGAGTTTATCAAACAGCTTAACCGCTTTGCCAAGCGTTTTAACTGAATGAAACCTGAGAGACTGAGTAAGCGTCCGCTTTCTCCTGAGTCCTGAAGTAGCGATCAGCACCAGCTTTCTTATCCTGTCGGGATATAGGGAGGAAAACATCATTCCGACCTTGCCGCCAAAAGAATGTCCAGCGATATCGATCTTTGCTATCGCCTCTTTATCCAAGAAGTCTTTCAGCAACGCAGCAAAATCCTCAGCGGAGACAGCGGAGTCTAGCGGAGGGGAATTTCCAAAACCGGGAAGATCGATCAGGATGACCTCTCTTGTATCCGATAAAAGCTCTGCGAGAGGTCGTAGATTCTCCAGTGTATTACCAAAACCATGAATCATGACAAGGGGGATGCCCCCCTTCCCTAACCTTACGAAGTGAAGAGCGGATCCCTCTTTTTTCATGGCTTCAACCTATAATTACTCTACCAGTTCAACGCGCACCTTGTGGCCCAGCCTTGCGCACGCCGTCATGGCAATGGTTCTCAACGCATTGATCGTAGTTCCTTTGCGCCCAACTACTTTGCCGATGTCTTTTTGCCCGACGCGAATTTCAACGACAAGCCCCTTTTCTCCTTGGTCGCAATGGACAGTTACCTGATCCGGCTCGTCTACAAGATTCTTTACAATGTACTCAATAAACTCTTTCATGCTTGATTCTCTTTGTTGGTGAAATGGTGTGCATTTCGGTATAAGGCGTCAAAGGGCGCAAGGATCGCATAACTTCCATTTTTTCGCCTCATTTTTGAGAGCTTGCCTTATCAATTTGGACCGATTCTTTGACCCATTCAAGATAGGAGGTGTTGCCGCCATCGATGAAGCGGTAGGTGATTTCGGGCACTTCATAGGAAGTATTTTTCTCGATGACACCTCTGATCTCATCGAAATTTTCCAGCAGAGCCTTGAATACGACCTTGCTCTCCTGTGTTGTTTCCAGCTGGTTATTCCACATGTAGATGGACTCTATCCAAGGCGTGATTTGTGCACAGGCGACAAGCCTTTCCTGGACGAGGAAGCGACAAACACGCCTCGCCTCGTCGATAGTAGCCGTCGTCCAATGTATTTCAATGTATTGCGTCATCCCCACCTTCCTTTTTAACAATTCTTGCTTAGTGATTTATGTCGAAAGCACCTCAAAACTTGATTTTCCGCGTCAGCAAAGCCCTCCGGAACCTTTCATGAAGAGACTTCTCCAAAAGCAAAACCTCAAATTTTCAGACACTTTCGGTATATACCGAAGGCAATATTCATCACAACATTTGAGGGTGTCATGAAACATCAAGAGCCCAATTGAAATTCAGGGAGAGACCAGCGCTATTCCCTTAGTCCTCAGGTCGATCAACAGGTGCCAAGACGTCACTGCCTCACTCTTGCCTATCGCCCGATCGATACGCTGCGACTCCTTTTGTATAATGCGGTCAAACACCTCAATCGTCTCGCTGTAGCTATCGAGCGCATAGCGAATCAAAACCTGCAAATCGATATCTTTGCCGCTCTTAAGCCTCCTTCTGCCTTCCGTCAAAACCACAATTTCGGACAGCTCTCCGCTTCCTGCCCCCGCATTCTGAAAATCGATAAACACGACGCGAAACCCTCTTTCCTCAAAGTAACGCTCGACACTTTTCGTAAAATTTTTGATTAGCTCCAGAGTCTTTTGAGGAATTACATAGCCGACAACACTCTCTTGGTCGCTAACACCGATCATCGAAGGCCCCAGGCTAATGACAGGAAAGTTTTTTGGCGGAAAGAAGGGTTTAAAAGGCAATAGGGTGCCGTCTTCGGCAATCAGGATGTTGGTGTAGTCTTTCAGATAGGCAAACGGTTTTCTGGCTTCGTAGTCAAGGTAGAGAATATTCGGATAGACTTTGCTGACTTTAACCCGATTGAAAAAGGGCGTTTTCATCAGCTGGTTCTCCAGCCTTCTTTCGGACGCGGCGTAAAGATTTAAAGGCTTGTCCAAAGAAAGCCCCATCAGTTCGATCAGCGCCAGCGTAGGCAGAGGCTCTTTCACCGCTCCTGTCTGGACAACCCCCGTCACACGATATTTGGGATCAAGCTTCCTCTCTTCCAGCCACTGTTGATAGTACTGGTAAGAAATAAAAGCCGTGACGAACGTGAAGCAAAGAGAACCCAAGACTATGGCCACTCCCGTCAAGAAAGAGACTCGTTCTACCCTTGGATCCATCTCTTATCAGCTCATGAACAAATCGAGATGGATTCCGTCGAACAGCTGGCCTGATACTGGGAAGCAAACTGCCTTCCGAAAGAGGAGATGTCTCCGGCGCCCATGAAGACAACCGCATCGCCCTTCTTCAAAAAGCCCTTCAGATGGTCATGAAGCTTGTCTTTGGAAACAAACACCGTCGACACGTCGGAAGAATCAAGTACCTCTTCGACAATATTCATGGCATCCACTCCCTTGACAGGCGCCTCACCGGCTGGATAGATGTCAGTGACAATGAGCTCGTCGGCATCATCAAATATTTTTCCGAATGCTCCTTTGCAATCTTTGACCCGGCTATAGCGATGGGGCTGGTAAACAACCACAAGTCGGTTGGCCGGAAAGACCGACTTAAGACCGCGCAGCGTCGACGCGATTTCGGTAGGATGGTGAGCATAGTCGTCGACAAAAACGACCCCCTCCTTTTTGGCGATCACATCCGACCTTCTCTTGACACCCTCGAATTTAAGCAGCGCAGCACGAATCGCCTCTTCCCGAATTCCGCTGGACACGGCGTAGCCGAACACGGCGAGGACGTTAAGGGCATTGTGGAATCCGACAAGAGGAGCCTCTACTTTCTTGTAGAACTTGCTATGGAAACGGATGTCGAGAGAGAGCTTCCAACCCTCCTGCACAAAATTGCTGCCCCGCAGCTCCGAGTCTTCTGCAAATCCGTAGCCGACCCCATGATGGCACATTTCATTGAGGTCTTTGTTGTCTTTGCAAAAGAAAAGGTGCTCGTGCGACTGCACTTTGAAAAGGAACTTAAGGAAAGCTTCCTTCAGACGCTCTTTAGTGCCGAAATAGCTCATATGGTCCATTCCGATATTTGTGACGATGGCTCCAAAGGGTGTATACTTAAGGAATGTACCGTCGCTTTCATCTGCTTCGGCGATGAAATGTTCGCCAGCGCCCCACAGTGCGTTGGTTCCATAATTTTTAACAAACCCGCCGACAGCAAACGTCGGAGCCATGCCGCACTCGGTAAATACCGTTGCCATCAGAGAAGTGGTGGTGGTTTTGCCATGAGTTCCCGCGATGGCGACTGTCTTCTTCCCTTTCATCATCTTCTGCAGAAGATCGGATCTGTGCATCACTTCCATATGATTTTTGATCGCGAAGAGAAACTCCGGATTGTCTTTGGATATGTCGGTGCTGTAGACTACAATGGCATCTTGAGGAACATTGCCGGCATCGTGCCCGATATGCACTTTTGCCCCAAGGGATTTAAGCTCCTCGGTAACGTAGGAAGAAGCAATATCGCTTCCGCTCACGGGAATCTTTTGCATCAGAAGAATTTTGGCAAGGGCGCTCATACCGATGCCTCCGATTCCAATAAAATGAGTGCTCTTCATTAGCTTTCCCCTGTCGTTGTCGGCATCAATTTTTTCACAAGCGAACACATATCTTCTGCTGGCGCTCTTTCTTTAAAGTTCCGTATCGCTTCTTGCATTTTCGTAAAAAGTTCGTCCTCGTTTGTGATGAGCTGCTTCATGAGAAGATCGAAGCCCGCGGAGGAATAGCCCGCTTCTGTCATGACCCTTGCACCGCCCACTTCCCCGGCCATAAACTCGGCATTCATCTCCTGATGGTTCTCCGAAGCATAGGGATAGGGAATCAATATTCCCGGGACTTCAAACGCAATCTGTTCGGCGATCGTTCCGGCTCCGGCCCTTGATATTACAAGGTCTGCCGCCGTCCACGCATACTGCATTTTATCCTCAAAGGGCTTGACACAGGCGTCGAATTGCTTTTCCCGGTACGCTTTGACAAGACCAGAAGTATCCCCTTTCAACCCTGTCAGATGGATAAACTGGACAGCGCCGTTTAAAGAGTGCAGTGACTTGGATGCCGTTTCCATCATCTCGTTAATGAATGCCGCCCCTTGAGACCCTCCAAAGATAAGAACCGTCTTTTTACCCGCTTTAAGCCCATAGCGGGCAAGGGCCTCCTCTTTTTCAGGCCTGCCTTGCCTCAGGTCTTCGCGCAAGGGCGACCCTACATCCACGACCGGACCTCTTAAATACTTTCTTGCCATCGGAAACGTGATCCCTGTCGCAAGGGCGCTTCCGGACATCAATCTGATAACCTTGCCCGGTATGCTGTCTGCTGCATGGAGAATATAGGGAACACCTCTCAGCTTAGTGGCAATCAGAAGAGGCAGCGTGTGATAACTGCCAAAACCGATCACCAGATCAGGCTTAACCTCGTCTAAGATCCGTCCGCTCTGGATGACTCCTGCCATCACTTTACCTGCTGATGCAACGCATTTGAGAGGGTTCTTGAGGGGAAAGTAGCCGCAGAGGACTTCTTTGAATGGGTAGGCTTCCTTGTCAAAAAACCGGTTTTGTGAAAGACCGCCGCCCGCAAAGCAGATGTAGAGGGATGGCATCTCCTCTTTAAGCTGTCGGGCAAGGGCTAGAGCCGGAAAAACGTGCCCCCCCGTTCCTCCTGTGCATATCATTACCCGCTTGACCATGGATGCCTCTTCTTAAGAGATACTAAATCGTGTAGACCAAAAACCTATCCGGAAAATCTCTCCGAAAATCAGGAATTGCCCGAGCCGCATTTCGATAAAAAACAGCTGAAAGGCAATTAAAAAGAGACTGAATTGTTCCAGAGACCATCTTCAAACTAAATTCGGCAGCAAAGCATACTGACTTGGGTTTGTGAACAGTCTCTTACGGGACTTGTTCCAAAGCCAGCATATTAGCACTCTCTTGGGAATTTCATCAAACATCTCCAAAATGTTTAATGAATGCATCGGCAACCGGGAACGGATCGGAAGCGCTCTTCATGGAAGGCATGCGGTTTAAAACCTTATTAGCCAACACCTTTCCCAGTTGAACCCCTTCTTGATCAAAGGAGTTGATATTCCAGATGAACCCCTCGAAAGCCACCTTGTGCTCGAAGTAGGCAAGAAGAGCTCCTATGGTGAAGGGGTCTTGCCGTTTGGCAATCAAAAGATGGGAGGGCCTGTTGCCCAAAAATTCTCTATTGGGATTGTTGCTTTTCTGCCCGATGGCAAGAGCGATCGCCTGAGCAATCAAATTAGCGATCAATTTTTCCTGGCTCGTTGTCTTCTCGAAGGTATAATCATCGCCAAACCGGCTCTCTTTAAATCCGATAAACTCGAGCGGGATGGTATCGGTTCCCTGGTGAATGAGCTGGAAAAAGGAGTGTTGCGCATTAGTTCCGGGTTCTCCCCAGATCACCATTCCTGTTCTATGAGAGACGGTGTTACCCCTTCTGTCGATATGTTTGCCGTTCGACTCCATGGAAAGCTGCTGGATATGGGCCGGGAAACGACTCATCCCCTGGGCATAGGGAATGATGGCAAGTGTTGCCATGCCGAGGAAGTTTCTGTTCCAGACAGAAAGCAACGCTCCCATCAGCGGCAAGTTGGAACGAATATCTTCCCTTAAGGCAACCTGGTCCATAGCATGGGCGCCTTTCAAAAATTCCCAAAAAGTGTCAAATCCGAGGGCAAACCCGAGTAATACCCCTCCCACCATGGAAGTCGACGAGTAGCGCCCCCCGATCCAGTCCCAGATATAGAAGACCTTAAGATAGCGCCTGGCATCATCCATTTCACTTCCCTCCCCCGTCACTGCAATGAAGTGGCGTCCGGGATCTAAACCGGCGGCTTTGAATTTCGACCTTAAAAACTCTTCATTCGTTTTAGTTTCGATGGTGGATCCCGATTTAGAGACCACCACGGCAAGCGAACGCTTCAAATCTGCCCCTTTAACAGCGAGGGCCAATGAATCAGGGTCGATATTGTTGATGAAATGGACTTTTCTCCCCTTGATGAGAAGATGTTCGAGCGCATAATAGATGGCCGAGGGGCCGAGATCCGATCCTCCGATGCCAATCATAAAAAGCTCGCTGAACTCATCGCCGATGGAGGAGAGAAACTGCTTCAGCTTATCGCATTCGATCTTGGCCATGGCGGCTGCCTCTTTGGCGGGCCCTGAGTTGTTTTCCTCTCCGAAAAAATCCCTCACGGCAGTGTGCAGAACAGCCCGGTTTTCGCTCTGGTGCCCTTTGATGCAATTCATCACCTCACCCGACTGCATCCTCTGCATTTTCGATAGCACACCTGCCTCTTTAGCAAGGGTCTCCAACTCGCCGAGGATCGTTTCATCCACCCTCTCCGGCGCATAAAGCAACGTGATGCCAGCTCCCCGCGCCACGTGATTTTTAATCCTCTCCTCTGAAAAAATCCCCTGTTCCGTCATGTCGGGTGCTATCAGCTTCAACTCATGAAGACGCTGAACCGATGCCATTTCATCGAAAGCAACTTCCTCTTCTTCCATTTTATTCCTTTCCATGAGCCCACCCTTTAGTTAAGAGACTTTCCACAATTTCGGTATGACAACCTCTTATAAGCGACTCATCCATTCTTCGACAAATCACTTCTTTACCTCTCGCTGACAGCCAAGTGAACCGAAGACCTTTTCCCATGAATCCTATGGGTTTATACCGAAAGTGTCTCACCATCTAGGATTTTTTCTTTGAGAAAGCCCCGGAATCGAAGGATTGCTATCTTTTTAGCCCCCAAAATCCCAAATATTGAGACACTTTCGGTATAAAGCAAGGAAGCTAAGGAGCTTTGGCATTTTGCAAATCTGTAAAATTAATAAGTTTGGGCACTGGATTTTATCCCATGTATTTAATATGATCTAAACTTAATAAAACTGGTTCTATGAGAGAATAATGAACGAGGGTAAGCCAGCAGCTCCAAAACCGATAATTGAAGTCTCATTGATTTCAAAAACTTATACGCACAAAGATAAGATCACCCACGCACTGCGTGACGTGTCACTCTTCGTTGCCAAGCAAGACATCTACGGCATCATCGGATTGAGTGGCGCAGGCAAATCCACATTGATTCGTTGCCTGGCCGGACTCATCACCCCTTCTACAGGAAAAATTTTATTTAATGGCAGCGACATCCGTGAGCTAAAGGGCGCTAATCTACGCGCCTTCCGCCAAAAAATCGGGATGATTTTTCAGCACTTCAACCTTCTGAGCTCACGCACGGTTGCCGGAAATGTTACCTATCCCCTCGAGATAGCCGGTGTTTCAAAAGCGGAGCAAGAAAAGCGTGTCGATGAGCTTTTAAGATTAGTTGGGCTCACCTCCAAAAAAGATGTTTATCCCGCATCGCTCAGCGGCGGTGAAAAACAGAGAGTCGGGATCGCACGCGCTCTTGCCAATCATCCGGAAGTGTTGTTCTGCGACGAGGCAACCTCAGCGTTAGATCCAAGAACAACCCAAGAAATTTTAGATCTTCTAAAAACCATCAACAAAAATTTGGGCGTCACGGTCGTCTTGATCACTCACGACATGGAAGTGATCAAAAGAGCCTGCAATAAAGTGGCCGTCATCGAAGCCGGAAGAATTGTAGAAGAAGGCCCCGTCTCCGAAGTATTTGCAGAGCCGCAACATCCCACTACCAAGCAATTTATACAGGGCTCTTCTCATGAAATTCCGGAAGAGTTTTATAAAACAACGTCGCCTAATCGGGTATTGCTGCGACTGAGATTCAAAGGATCAGCTGCGAACGACCCGCTCATTTCCCAGATCGTAAAAAAATTCCATGTCGATGCCAACATTTTGCTCGGCTGGATCGATCGACTGCAAACAACGACTGTAGGTACTTTGGTCATTGAATTGATAGGACCTGCCGAGGGAATTTCCGGTGCCCTGAACTATCTTGCTGAAAACACTGTCCACCATGAGGTATTACAGCAACATGAACCCTGACATTGACCTTGCGCTTCAGCTTCTTCCCCTACAGCTGTGGAATACCATCTACATGGTTGCCGTCGCTGCTTTCTTTGCCGTATTGATAGGGTTGCCTGTCGGCGTCATCTTAACGATAACGGACAAGGGGCACATTAAAGAACACGTCGGCCTCTACAAAGTTTTAGAGACAGTTGTAAATATCGGAAGATCTTTTCCCTTCGCGATCCTGATGGTTGCCTTGATACCCTTCACTAGATGGCTTGTCGGAACGAGTTTGGGAACAACTGCAGCGATTGTACCTTTAACTGTTGCGGCCGCTCCCTTTGTGGCAAGGCTCATTGAGGCCAGCCTCAAAGAAGTGGATCACCACATCCTGGAGGCTGCCATCATCATGGGATCCAACACCTGGCAAATCATCACAAAAGTCCTGCTCCAAGAGGCGCTGCCCTCCATCCTCTCCGGCATCACGCTGACAATCGTCAATCTTATCGGCTATAGCGCCATGGCGGGGCTCATCGGCGGCGGCGGGCTTGGGCAAGTGGCTATCCAATACGGCTACAATCGTTTCAACACCTTCATTATGGTTACCACCGTGATCTTGCTGATCTTGCTTGTACAAGGCGTGCAGTGGGTTGGAAACAGAGTGGTCAAGTCAATCCTGAAAAAACGAGGAAAACTTATCTATGAATAAACGCCGCTTGGCATTTGCCGTAAACCTGCTGCTCCTGCTTTCAGGCTGCTCCAGCCCTGAAAATGGCTTTAAGGTAGCTGCAACACCTCAGCCGCATGCGCAAATGCTCGACTTCGTAAAACCCGAACTTAAGGCGCAAGGGATCGATCTGATCATTGTCATCACCGACGACTACAACTTACCCAACCGTGCGCTTGCAAACAATGAAGTGGCTGCCAATTTCTTCCAGCACCTCCCTTTCATGGAAGAACAAGTAAAACAATTTCAGTATCCCATAGTGAGCTTGGCCAAAATCGAACTTGAACCGATGGGAATTTATTCTAAAAAAATCCGTTCCTTGTCAGAACTAAAAGACAACGCGATAGTCGCCGTTCCTAATGACCCCACGAATGAGGCGAGAGCTTTAAACCTGCTCCATGAGCAAGGGATTATTCAGCTTGACAATCCAGCCAATCTGCAAGCGACGATTCTAAACATTACCCACAACCCCAAACACATCAAGTTTATTGAAGTGGATGCGGCCATGCTTCCCCGCTCACTGGAAGATGTAGATGCAGCTGCCATCAACACCAATTACGCCTTGGAAGCTAAGCTTTCCCCCCTGGAAGATGCTTTGGCTCTTGAAAGCAAGGACTCCCCTTTCGCCAATATCATCGCCATCCGGGCCGGAGATGAAAACAGGCCGGAAATTAAAGCCTTAAAGGCCGCTATGACGTCCGAAAAAATGCGGGAATTTATTTTAAATAAGTACAAGGGAGCTATAATCCCTGCATTTTAGGAGACAAACCACAAACTCAAATCAATATACTTTGCTTCTGAGTTTGGCTACTTACCGGGAGTGTCTCACCATTGGTTTTTTGGCAAAGAGAAAGCCCCACGCCAAATTTTGAGGCGCTTCCGGTATATTGGGATACATAAATTTAATCCACTGTAAGACAAGAGAACTAAAATGACTGGAAGAAACGACCCATGCTGGTGCGGAAGCGGAAAAAAATGGAAGAAATGCCACTACCCCTCTCTTTCACCTCTAGAGAAAACAAAGCCCTCCGGATTATCCGACCTCTATCGGAAGCAGCATATCCTGATCAAGACAGAAGAGGAGATCGCCAAAATCAGACAGGCAGGGCATCTCGCAGCCCGCATTCTGGACGAAACCTGCAAGATCGCCAAAGCCGGCGTGACGACAAAAGAGCTCGACGACTTTGCCGTGAAGCTGCACAAAGAAGCAGGGGCAACCCCCGCTCCGTTGGGGTATGGGGACCCTCCCTTCCCCAAAAGCATCTGCACCTCGCTGAATGAAGTGATCTGTCACGGCATCCCCGGGAACGAAAAACTGAAGGACGGCGACATCCTCAATATCGACGTCACATGTATTTTAGACGGATATTACGGCGATTGCAGCAAAATGGTCATCATCGGCGAAACGACTCCAGAAAAAAAATTGGTCTCGTTTGTATCCTATCATTGCCTGATGCGCGCTGTCGAGGCCGTCAAGCCCGGACTGCCCCTCAATAAAATCGGAGACATCATCGAAGATTTCGCAGCGAAGCACGGATGCTCTGTCGTCAACCAGTTCGTGGGGCACGGTGTAGGCATCGAATTCCATGAAGGACCCCAGGTTTGCCACCACAGAAACAAGAACACAACCCCCCTCGTTCCAGGAATGATCTTCACCATCGAACCGATGATCAATGCCGGAAAGAAAGGAGCTGTGATCGACATCCGCGATGGCTGGACTGCAAGGACTGTAGATGGGAAGCCGAGCGCTCAGTGGGAGCATATGATTCTTGTCACCGAAACCGGCTGCGAAATTCTGACTCCGTGGCATCTCGACTACAAATCCGAAGCGGAGCGCTTCATCTAAGAGTCTTTTGAAGGGCTGCAGCGCCCTTTAGGCTCTATACCAAACGTGTCTCGAAATTTGGGGCTTTCATCAAGCTAAAACCCTAAATTTCGAGACACGTTAGGCGCACGTTCAGCTCGTCAAAGCGTCCTGAGGTTGGCGGCTCGAGAGAGCATCGATGATCTCCTGCAGGGCCGTCACCTCTTCCTGATGCTCGATAAGCAACTCTTTTCTCTCCCGTTCCATCTTGCCGATCTGCCGCTCCAAAAGGCGCTCCACCTCAGAACGGTCACTGTCGGGTCTCTCCTCGGCTTCCCTCTGTAGAATGAGGAGCTTCTCCTGCATGTGGAAAAGGGACTTCCTGGAATCATCAAGTGCTTCCGATTTATCTGCGAACTGTTGCTTCAGCTGCTTGAGCTGAGCTTGCACTTCCTTGAGTTTCTTTGTATCCTCTTTACGTAAAGTTTTAAGCTCACCCAAAATTTCTTTGAACTTGTCTCTCTCTTTAATCGCAGCGTCCATCTTCTTCTTCATTTCTTTAGGACTGCCTTCTACCACGACTTCTGCCGCTGCAGCTCTCTCTATCTGCCGCTCCAATTCAGTGCGCAACGAAGAGACCTCTGCTTGCTTCTCTTCCAGAGAAAGTTTCAAGCTTTCGTGCTTTTGCAAATACTGCTCATTTTCCGCTTTCAGAACATCCAGCATTTGTTCGTCAGCAGCCCTTCTTTCCTCAGCCTGCCTTTCAAGCTCTTCCTGCAGTGACTTCAGCTGATCTTTTACAGACTCCACCTCGGCCTCTTTCGCGGCGATGACACTTTCGCGTTCAGCAGAAAGGAGTTCTTTTTCCTCTTCAAGGGCTTTGATTCTCTCTTCGTCAGCAGCTCTTCTTTCCTCAGCCTGCCTTTCAAGCTCTTCCTTGAGTGACTTCAGCTGATCTGTTACAGACTGCACCTCGGCCTCTTTCGCGGCGATGACGCTTTCGCGTTCAGCAGAAAGGAGTTCTTTTTCCTCTTCAAGGGCTTTGATTCTCTCTTCGTCAGCAGCTCTTCTTTCCTCAGCCTGCCTTTCAAGCTCTTCTTGCAGTGACTTCAGCTGATCTTTTACAGACTGCACCTCGGCCTCTTTCGCGGCGATGACGCTTTCGCGTTCAGCAGAAAGGAGTTCTTTTTCCTCTTCAAGGGCTTTGATTCTCTCTTCGTCAGCAGCTCTTCTTTCCTCAGCCTGCCTTTCAAGCTCTTCTTGCAGTGACTTCAGCTGACCTTTTACAGACTCCACCTCGGCCTCTTTCGCGGCGATGACGCTCTCGCGTTCAGCGGAAAGGAGTTCTCTTTCTTCTTCAAGGGCTTTGATCCTCTCTTTAAGCGTCTCAGCCTGCTCAATTTCAACTTTGCGCTCAGCAAGCTCTCTCGTGATTTCCGCTTGCCTTTCTTTGAGTTCTCTAATCTCTTGTTCTTTAGCGTCGAGGCTCTCCTGCGAAGCGGATTGGACAGAAGATTTTGAGCGCAAATCCTTCAATTCCCTCTCGAGCTGCGCGTTTCGTGCATTCGCCTCTTGCAAGATGCCTCTTAAGACAAACTCTTTCTCTTTATACCCATGCCCTATCTGCTGCAATTCTTGGGAAAGCGTGTTGAACTTCTCCTCTTTTTCAAGAAGCTTCTCCTCCAACTCCTCCATTGCCTTTTGCAATGCGGCGCTTTTTTCCAACTGACTCTGAGCGGTTTCCTCTCCTTTCACCAAGGCATCTGTCAGAACCTCCTGCTCTTCCGTTAACCGCTCGATCATGGAAGACATCTCTTTTTGGATCGTGCGCTGGCGGATTTCCTCACTCTCATGATCCTGAAGCTGTCGGTTGGCTTCAGCCAATTCGCTCTTGAGTGCGGCAAGCGCTTTTTCGTGCTCTTGTTGTACCCTAAGATCCCTCTCCTCTTCCTGCTGCCTGTCACGTGAGGCACTCTCCAACCTTGCCTTCAGCTCTTCAAGCTGCTTTAAACCGCTCTCCTTTTCACGTCTTTCATCTTCCAGTTCCTTCTGCAGTTTTTTCAGCTGCAGCTCCTTCTCCTGATCTTTAGCGTCTACGGGATTTTTTTGCTGCTTGGCAAGCTCTTGTCCAAAGCGTTTCTCTTCGTTCCTCGTTTTCTCTTCAAGCTTCCAAAGGGCTGAAAGACGGCTTTTGGATTCTTTTTCCATCTCGTCAAAAAGCGCACGCGACTCTGAAAGCCCGAGAGAGAAGACTAACACTCCCAAAAAATAGGAAATGGCCAGCAGGAAGGGGAAGGGCCCCTCGGAAAACCCATGAGTTGCCCACTGATACGAGAGAGCGGATCCGAAAAGAAGCGCTGCAAGAAGCGTTCCTCTAAAACCGAGAAAAAACACGATCAATGCAGATAAGGCAGCTATACCACCAAGCCATGGGATAAAAGCAGACTGCTGCAAAGAACCGATAAGCGCTGCCAGCAGCAGCAGGATTGGACCTATGCTTGTCCAAAGAAGAATTGTACCACTCTTTAAGTTGGGGCCTGCAGTCTCTTTTGCTTTTGCGTCTTGATTCATACTCTGTCCTTAACTGAAAAATTACTAGATATACTGGCCAGGAGCCCAATTTCCGTCAAATTCGCTATCAAAGAAGTACCCCCTTGACTGAACAAGGGCAGGTTCAAACCGGTTGAGGGAAGGAGTCCCGACACAACGCCTAGATTTAAAAATGCCTGAAAACCGATCAGGAAAGTAAGCACCCCCCCGAGTAAAAAGCCTGTCTTATCGGCCGCGAGGGCAGCGATTGAAAAGCCGAGATAGATGAGTGTGCTGTAGAGCAAAATCAACACGCTGATGCCAACAAATCCAAACTCTTCACCGAAAATGGCGGCGATATAGTCGTTCTGCGCTTCCGGGAGATAGCTAAGTTTTTGCAGGCTCTTGCCCGGACCCTTTCCGATTATCTTGCCGGAACCGGTGGCGATTTTTGCCTGATACGGCTGATGCCCTTTGCCGAGCAAGTCCGCTTCAGGATTCATATAAACGCGGATACGCCCCTTGACATAGGGAAGCTGGGATGCAAAGGCTCCTCCCGCCAGCACGATCACCATCAGAGGCAACGCCCAATACTTGGCTTTAATGCGCATCAGAAAAAAAAGGACGATGAGCGAGAGAAAGACGACGAAGGCAGTGCCGTTGTTTGGCTCAATTGCGATTAACACGATCGGTATCATGGCAAGAGAGAGTATGAGCAAAAACTGCTTAAAGGTGATATCGGCAAAGCCTCGCTTGGCGGCAGCCCAGATAAAAAACGCAGGAGTGGCAATCTTAACGAATTCTGACGGTTGAAACTGAAAACCCATCAAGGCGATCCAGCGCTTGGCGCCGTTCACCTCTTTTCCTATTCCGGGAATAAGAACGAGCACCAAAAAAATGACGAGCAGGCCCAAGATCCAGGGGCTCTTGCGGACAAATCCCTGATATCCGGTCATGAAGACCAAGCCGGAGGCCACACAGCCGGCCGCAAAGTAAATCATTTGTTTAACTAGGGCGTGATGTGTGCTGATGGATAAGTCCTGATCGAGCACCTCAGCGCTCGTTGTGCTGAAGATCACGACAAGCCCGATCAGAAAGATCACAAAAACGATCAGAAATAGAAGAAAGGTGCGCTGATTCATTGCCTTCTTAAGGCGCTTGGGGGGCAGCCGACGCTGACCCCACAAGTGCTTTTTTAATGTTATTTTACGCGAACCCTCTGTCCAACCTTAAGGTTTTTCGCTTTCTTTTCATCCATATTGTTCATCTTCAAAAAATCGCCGACGCTGATATTGAATTTCTTCGCGATTTTCCAAGGGTTGTCCCCGGTTTGGATGACATAGTAGTCGCTGGTGCCGCCTGCAACCAAATCACTCGATTTTGTATCCTGCCTGACAGGCAGGCTCGAGGACTTGCCCTCATGCGGAATCTTCAGCGTCTGGCCTACCTTCAACTGATCCGATGTTAAGTTATTCAACTTTTTTATCTTTTGAACGGTAGTGCCATTCGCTTTGGCAATTTTGCTTAAGACATCACCTTTTTTGACAGTGACCTCAATATACTGCTCGTTGCCTTGCGTTTTTGTTGGCGCTGGCTTATCGCTCATTACCTCATCCTCAACACCTTTATTGAGAAACTCTGGCTCCACCAAGAGGCTGTCTTTGATTTTTTCAGACTCGATCGAATTCGATTCAGCAAAATCCTTAAGCAGCGTGTCTACTTCATCTGCCTCGTTGTGCTGTGCCAGAACCACTTTATCTTTGTCGCCTGCCTTAATTTCCATACCGGCTTCAGGCTGGACGACATGCACCTCTTCGACAAGAGGGGTGTCCCTGGTTTCGTCCTCAGTATTGATCGCCATCATGAACAGAACGGCAAGCAATCCGATATTGGTTAACACTGCTATGATGATGATATCTCTTCGGCTCATGAATTCCTCATTTGTTAAAGAGTCAATACGATCTTTTTAAACTCATCTCCCCGATGCTTATAATCGCGGAACATGTCAAAACTGGAGCAGCCGGGAGAGAGCAACACGGAGTCGCCCTTCTTAGCTGAACGAAAGGCTGTATCCACAGCCTCTTGCAAGGATGAACAGAGTTCCACAGGAAACATAGTGGAAAGCTCATTCTTAATTTTCTCCCTGGCCTCTCCGATTGCAATGATTTTGACAACTTTCCCCTGAAAGTGGGGTATCCAAAGGGTATAGGACGCCCCTTTGTCCACCCCTCCTGCTATCAGAAGGACGCGACCTTCCATCGAAGAGACGGCTTTAAGAACCGCATCAACATTAGTTCCTTTACTGTCGTCAAAAAATGAAACCCCTTGCACCTCTCTGATGAACTCGATCCGGTGAGGCGGTTTTTTGAAAGCTTTGAAAGAGCGGAGTATGTCTTCAGCAGAAAGATCCAGATCCCTTAAAAGGGCGTAGGATGCAAGCATATTTTCAAGATCGTGGGGGGCCGCTCTGCCAAATTCATCAGGCAGCCGAATTTCGGTCACTCCAAAGCGCCTGATAGTTCCGTTCACCAAAGCTACATCGCACTCGGGGCTGAACCCAAAAGCCATGGTGCCCGGATGGTCGATCCACTTGCCCCATGATTTCAAGGTTTTCTCCTCCACATAGAGGCGGCCTTCAGGAACAACCACTCTCCCCATCAGTCCTTTTGTCAGTGCGTACTCCTCCATCGAACTGTATCGGTCGAGGTGGTCAGGAGTGATATTGAGAATACATCCCGAGGACAGTCTTGCGGTCGTCAAAGTTTCTAGCTGATACGAGCTGATCTCGACAACAAAAACATCGATTTCGCCCTGTCTTTCAACTGCCTGAAGAAGGGGCGTTCCGATATTCCCAAGCGCTTCCCCTTTAATTCCGTTATCCTTGAGGCAATGAGCAATTTTTGAGACGACTGTCGTCTTCCCGTTGGTTCCGGTGACGCCCACCGCTTTCTTGTCTAGTTGACAAAATGCAAGCTCCATCTCGCCGATCACCGGTTTGCTTTCACGGATAAACTTCTCATAGACTGCATGCGTCCTTGGGAAACCGGGAGAGACCACCATCATGTCAAAAGAGTCTTCAAGAGCGGATTTGATGGAGACCATTTTCAAGCCCTTTCCGATAAGCTCCTTTGCCTCGGGATCATGCTCTTTATTCATTTGCTGATCATCGAAGCAGAAAAGAGAGGCGCCCTTGTTTAAGAGCCAGCGACAAGCCGATTTTCCGCTTTTTCCGAGACCTGCTATCAATACTCTTTTCGTTTTAAACCGCTCCATATTTCTGCCTACTGAAATTTAAGCGAAGCGAGGCCGACAATGGCCAGCAGGAAAGCGATGATCCAAAATCGGATGACAACTTTAGTTTCTGGCCACCCCTTGTATTCGAAATGGTGGTGCAGGGGTGCGCAGAGAAAAATCCGCTTCTTGTTGCGCAGCTTAAAGCTCGTTACCTGCAAGATGACCGACAGCGCTTCGGCAACAAAAATCCCTCCGATTAAGCCAAGGAGCATCTCTCTTTTTAAAAGCACTGCGACGACCCCTAAGATACCACCCAATGCCAGCGATCCTGTATCACCCATAAAAACTTGGGCAGGATGGCTGTTGTACCAAAGAAAGCCAAGACAAGCTCCGATCAGCCCTGCCATGTAGATCGCAATCTCTCCACTCCCCTCGATATAAAGGATGTTCAGATAGCCGGCCAAATCAATGTGATTGGAGACAAAGGCAATGAGCGCAAGACACATCGCGACCATAATCAAACACCCCGATGCCAATCCATCCAGTCCGTCTGTTAAGTTGACGGCGTTCGACGCCCCTGTAATCACAAAGACCATCAGCAGGGCGGGAAGCAAAACGGCCACTCCCTGGAAATTGGCCAGCGGCTCTTTGAAGAAGGGAATATAAAGCCTGCTGGCATACTCGTTAAGGGAAAGCGTGCGCGCCACATTTTCAGGGGGTACCTCCGCGCTTTTGTAGCTTTTGAAGGCAACCTGCTCCTTGATGACGGGAGGATCGAACCAAGAGCCCAATTTGACACTTTCAGAAACACCCGGCACCAAAAGATAGATGGCGACTAGGACTGAAAAAAGAAGCTGGATTCCCATCTTTTTTTTAGCGGACAGCCCTTTAGGGTTTTTCCACTTGAGTTTCAGGAAATCGTCATACGCCCCCAGAAACCCGAAAGTCACAGTGGCCAAAAAGAGAATGAAAGTAAAAGGATGCTTCAAATCCATCCAGAGAAACATGGAAAAGAGCATGGATGCCAAGATCAAAAGTCCCCCCATGGTGGGAGTATCTTGTTTTTTGTGGTGCAAATCCCCAAGGAGAGGGCAATCTTCCTTCCTGATGGGTTGTCCTATCTTCAGCTGATAGAGCTTATTGATAAACGAAGGCCCCAGAAAGATAGAGAGAATCAGTGCAGTGATCGCAGAGAGAATAATGCGTGTGGAATAGTACTCAAAAACATGAGGCATGTGAAAATCAAAGAAGGACTCGAGTTGTCTTATGAGTATCAGGAACATAGCCTATTCAATCATGTGAGGTTATTTCCCTTTCAAGCAGACCGGAAGAGCCAAAGAAGCAAGTATGAGAGGTCGCGAAGGGAGAGCTTGGAGATTTGATGAGAGAATATTCCCGGATAACTATTTTCTACAAGATCAAATGGCCCCGGTTGAGCATTAATCAGATACAGTTGATTTAAATCACCCTATCCCAAAGTGAGTTCATAACCGCCTCATCTGGATTGATTAGAATTGTATAATTTGAATCAATTTTATAGGATAAGAGACTGTCCACAAGCTCAAATCAGTATGCTTTGCTGCTCTATAGGGCCATACCGAAAGTGTCGTAAGGAAATTAAAAAAATCGCAGGAGTCATCGTTGGATAAATTGAACGGAGCGCTTAAATCAACTATCCTGACTACCGGTCTGGCGATGTTCTCCATGTTTTTCGGAGCCGGCAACATCGTTTTTCCCCTAGCCCTCGGCCAGTTCTCTAAGGACATGAATCCCTTCGCCATCATGGGGCTGATCATCAGCGCTGTCATCGTTCCCTTCACCGGCCTCATCAGCATGATCCTTTTCAAGGGGGACTATAAAGAGTTTTTCGCGCGCATAGGAAAGTGGCCCGGGTTTCTTCTATCGATGGTGATCATGGGGCTCATCGGACCTTTTGGCGCCATCCCCCGCTGCGTCACCCTCTCCTACTCTTCCATCGCGATGTTTTTACCTGAGAATGCCATCGAGTTACCTCTTTTCTCAGCCCTCTCTTGCCTGATCATCTTGTTTTTTACCGTTAAGCCGTCGAAAATCTTAGACATTCTCGGCTTTTTCCTGACCCCCTTTCTCCTGATCTCCCTAGGTATTATCATCCTCGTCGGATTCTATCAGGCAGGATCCCTGCCTGAGAGCGGACTTGAACCGGCCGAAGTATTCAAAATGGGCTTCAAGGAGGGATACCAGACGATGGATCTTCTGGGCGCCTTCTTCTTTTCCTCGGTCATTATCCTGGGGCTAAAAGCAGATTATAACCCGAAGACTTCGGAAGATGTAAAAAATCTGATCTCGATGGCAATCAAAGCCAGTATGATCGGAGCCGCCCTTCTAACTTTAGTTTACGTCGGATTCAGCTTCCTTGCAGCCTATATGTCCTTGTCCTTGGATGGAGTTCCCAAAGACCGTATTCTCGGTGCAATTTCCCTCAATGTCCTGGGCCCCTATGCAGGAGTTGTCACCTCGGTGGCGGTCGCCCTAGCCTGCCTGACAACAGCGATTGCGCTAGCCAACGTTTTCGCCCATTTTCTCCACGTGGACATTCTGCAGCATCGCCTGGGATACGTCCCTTCTCTTTTGATCACTTTAGCCGCCACCTATTTCATCTCCACGCTGCAGTTTACCGGCATTGTCAAATTCTTAGCGCCGCCGCTTGCCGCCTGTTACCCGGCTCTGATTGGTTTGAGCCTTCTGAATATTTTCTATAAGTTATACGATTTTAAGCCGGTGAAAGTGTTCGTGCTGATCATCTTTTTGGCAACCCTTCTGGCTGAGTACGGGTATCTCATTTTTTGATCCTTCGGGGAGCGGCTCTGAAGTTAGAGAGTGGTACGGATACGGATTTCGTCGATTTTGGCAAAGAGAAGGCTCATCATCCCATGGCCCTCTCAAAGCCAAAATCCCGCAAACGAATTAGACGATTTCGTTTTTGGAAGTCTTTCGAAGTAATTTTTGGATAAATTTTCCCGATGGCCTCAGTCTATACTCATGAGTGTTAGGGTTGAAGTCATAGAGACCGAACCCTTCGGGCTTTTCCATCCAGCCCATGTCCCATTCAAAATTATCGGCAAGGGTCCATAAGTACACTCGTTCAACGGGCACACCCGTTTCACGCGCATACGAAGCTACCTTCAAGGCCTTTTTGATGAATTCCTTTTGATCGGGCTCAGGTGCTGCAGCTCCCGTTTCTGTGATCCATATTGGCTTTTTAAGTTCGCGGCACTCTTCAAGAAGCGTCGCAAGACCCTGGGGATAGAATCGGAAGGGCATATTAGTCATCTTTCCTCCCCCCTCTTTGTCGTAGGTGCTTTTCCAGATAGCCGAAATCAACGGATCCGTATAATACTGCACTGCGAAGAAGTCGAACTTTTCGTGAATATCGGGCCTGGAATAGGTTACATGTGCAGATCCGGGGATTTGGAGAATGCCGCCCACATAATTCAAGTAATCCGGAAGTTCAAAACAGAAATTACCCGTCTTGAAAAAATCCATCACAGCGTTGTGTGTAACTCTAGTTAAAAGTTCGCATGGAACGCTTTCCAGAAACGAGTAGGGACGAAAACGTAGCGCCTGGTGCGCAATCCCGATTTTACTGTCTTTATACCCATCCATCGCCTTCAAAGCATCGTAAACGTCACAGTGCGCCTTCATTAAGTTTCTAAGCACGATTCCACATAGCGCCGCATCTTTTTTGGCAGGAGGGAAAACACCTCGAATCCAGCCCTGGAAGGCATAGATGGACGGTTCGTTAAAAGTAACCCAATTTTTCACATAAGGAGAGAGTCTCTGATAGACCACTTTAGAGAAGTCAACAAAGTCCGCAATATTCTGATCGTGTTCAAATCCGCCCATTTGCTCGAACCAGATCGGGTCGCTAAAATGATGGAGGGTAATGAGCGGTTCAATACCTTCTCTAAGGAGCATTGAGCAAAGGTCTTCATATTTTTTTAAGGCCTCTTCGCTATATTCCCCTCGTCGCGGGCAAATGGAGCTCCATTCGACGGAGAAGCGGTAATTTTTAAGGCCTAATTCCTTGAGTTTCTCGATAAGCACTTCAGGATGGTTCCAAAAATCAAGCGCGATTCCTGATGTTTCGCCACGTTCGATGTTAGGGCTGCCGTCCGCTTTACATCCCTTTTCAAACAAATGCCAATTAGAATTGGTGTGATTGTCACCCCCGTCAACTTGAAGGGCAGAAGTGGCCACGCCGATTTTGATGTCTGCGCTAATTTTCTGACTCCAATTTGGACTCCTCTCAAAATCAAACAACGAAACTAATTTAGTACTATCAACAAAATTCATGGATTAACCTCAATTTAATGACAATAGATAGTAATACATTACAACAATATTATTTACTAAATAAAAAAAACAAAGCCATGAATCTATCAGACACTTGCGGCATGTATTTTTGTAAAAAAATCATTTGAAGTGGCGTTGTCTGGAGAGGGCTCTAATGCTGCGCAGCGGGCAAGGGCTGCTGTTCTTTTTCTTTCGCTTTTAAGACCTTCTCGATAGTAGAGAAGAACTGCTCCCTTGCAACCGGATTATCAGAGCGAAGAATATAGCCAACGCAAGCGACGTCATACATCTGTGTAAACGAGGTCGCTAGAGTGCCTCCCTGGCGGGGAAATCCGCTGATGGACTTATTAAGGTAATCTTTAATATAAAGGTCGTGGGATGTGATCATGGCGTAGGCGAAATGGTCATCCTGGATCGTTGCAAGGGTATAAGGGAATCCCTTAAAGAACCCTTTCTCTGCCGATTCAATCATCATCACGAACAGAGTTTTAAGCGATTCAGGCTCCAAAACAGTGCGCATGATGACAGGCGTCAGAGAGTAGAAGAAATTCTCTAGAAGAAGATCGTTGAATTTGACGTTCGAAGACTGGAGGAGTTCTCTAAAATTGCAGAGAAGCTCGTTTTGTTTCGATATCATTCCACCATTGAAGTCCCTGAATTCTCCAATGACCCGGTTCAGCTCTTCAACGACTCCGCTTCTCGCCTTCGTCAGGTCAATGGAGTGGTCCTGGCGCAGGAAACCGCGCATCGGCAAGCGTACTCTGAAAACATTTGCCTCTTTCGGATACTTCTTTCTGATCATTCCCACCATCTTGCAGCGATCCGGGATGAACTCTAAAGAAGTTTCGGTATCCGCAAAAAGCTCCTGAACGGGGCGGTCGCCCGGTTTTAAGATCCTCACTAAAATCACTGTGAAGAAAAGATGATCGTAGGTCTGTTCGTCAAAAGAGATAAATACCTGAGGCAGGTCTCCGATGTATTTGATCTGACTGCTCAAAGAGAAGACATTCCTCATGATTTCCTCTTCGTTGCGGGGCATAAAGACCGGGTGCATCAAGTGTCCGATGCGGTCTTTTAAATCCACAAGGAGTTCCTGCCTTAAAAACTTCATCTCATTTGTCGTGAACGCGGATCCATCCTCCTTTTCAACCTCCAGGTACACAGTGCAGATCTTCTCATCCCCCCTCTTATTGGCGTAGAACGAATCCTCGACAAGGTTCACTCCGGGGAGGTAACTTTTGACGGCTGTCATGACGTGCTGTTTTTCAAAAATCTCATTGTCGCTTAGGAAATTGAGACCGATCAGGATCGAGAGGACGGGTTTATCGCCGCCTTCAGGAGTTCTCAAGACACTTCTGAATAACTTCAATTTTAAAAAGCGCTTTTCCCTCCCCTGCTTGACGGACTCAAGAAGGGCTTTTCTGAATAGGTAATGGATACCGATCATACGGCAAAGATGCCTGCTCTTTCTTTGCTTGCGGAATGAGTCCTGAGTGATCACCATCACATGCTGCATTTCGGTTAGAATATCAACTCCGATATGCTGAGGAGCTTTTTTGAGCAACGTCGTTATATCATCTTGGATGCTGGATATTTTCTCTTCCGTCGAAAGGCCCTTGATTTCGAGAATACGGCGAGCATGATATGCTGAGTCAACTCCAAGCTTTGCCTCCATCTCGATAATAGGAATATTACTTTGGATCTCCACCAAATCCTTGGCGTCTTTGACTGAAATGATAATTTCGCAAAGCGTATAAATGGCATCGCCAAACTCCAAAATTTTGAAGTCGGCGGCAAAAATCATCGCTACATCCAGCCTTTTGCCGGGCACCAGCCACATGCTGACCATTTCGAAAAAAAACTTAAAGGCATTCGCCCTATATTTTCCCAGCATGAAAAAGGAGTAATTTTCCGGATGCTCTTCGGATTGATAGGCTTTGCACACCGGCAAGAGCGAATGAAACTTCTCTTTCAAGTCATCGAGAGACTCTTCGTCCCTGCTTTCAAATTTGAAAAAATTGGACGGCAGCAGTTTTTCGAGGCCCATCCTGATGGCGTTAACGTACGATGCGGAAATGGACCTTTCCGAGTGAGGATCAAATACGGTCGCTATTGTTGGAAATAAATCGTCAGCCATACACCTTTTCAATATTTACTGCTGCTTCTGATCCTTATAAACTGCCCACAAACTCAAATCAGTATGCTTTGCCGCTGAATTTGGTTATACCGAAAGTGACTCAACATTGGTTTTAACGCTCTGACAAATCTAAATATTGAGACATTTTTGGCATAAACGTGGCCTGCAGAAGAAGAGGCCCCCCTCGAAATCAACGCCCGGCGAGCAAAGCCTCTTCCTCTAATTCATAAACAGGGACAGCCGGCACTCCCCTGTTGTCGCCCTGAATAACCGTTCCGGGATCATCGCCGTTAATAAACGACTTAACCTGCAAAATAACGCCGTTTTTCTCAGCAAGCTTAATACAGCGCGGGTGCAGCACTTCCGCTCCCCGACTCACCAGTTTATAGGCATCTTCGTAGGTCATCGAGGAAAATTTAACCGCCTGGCTATGCCTTTTGGGATCGGCGTCAAATATCCCCGCAACATCTTTATAAAATTCAACTGAAGGGGCCCCGATCGCGGCAGCCAAAGCGACAGCCGTCGTATCCGAGCCCCCTCTGCCCAGCGTCGTGATCTCTCCTTCAGTACTCACACCCTGGAATCCTGCGACAATCGCCAGATGCCCGTCGGCAAACGTTTTGTGCAGGCGATGCGGCTTTACATTCACTATCTTAGCACCGGTGTGTTCATGGCTGGTGACAATCCCGGACTGGCTGCCTGTAAAGCTTTTGGCCACCACACCATTTTTGGCAAGAGCCATTGCCAGGAGCGCGATACTGATCCTCTCTCCGACGGTGATCAGCATATCCATTTCCCGTTTGGGCGGATTCGGGTTCACTTTCCTCGCGAGCGAGATCAACTCATCGGTTGTATCTCCCATAGCGGACACAACGACGGCGATATTGTGATATTGCGTCCTTCTCTCCATGATAATTTCAGCGACACGCTCAAAGCTTTCGGGGGCCGCCACCGAAGCGCCTCCAAATTTCATCACGAGAACTTTTTCCATACCCTCACCGGAGAACAGAGCCTGCAGACCGTTCAGCCAAAACCGATAACAGCTCACCGTCAGATCATAGGCTTCTTTTTATACTCATTCCAGCTCAATCGTACATTTAAAGCCGCAGCTGGCAAGGCTTCGCTAACAACGCATTTCTCATTACACCGAAACTGTCTCAAAACCAGGTTTTTGGCAAAGAGAAAGCTCCCTCAGATTAAAAGATTGTATACCGAGGCTATCTCAAAGCTAAAATCCCCAATTTAGCGGTCCTCTCGTTGTAGCGCCTGTGTAAACTGAAATAATTCAATCTGGCAGGCACTCTCGTATTGCTTCGCTCACCTGCGTCGCCTGCAGGGGGAATTAAAATTTACTTTTGGATAAAGAAATAAGTTCCCTCTGGAATGAAGAGTGCCAACGACCCGCGCCTCAAAAATATGCCGAAAGTGGCCCAAAATTCAGGATTTTGAAGCACTTTCGGTATAACATGTTGGATACAATTCCTTAACATGCTATCCTATCTTCTCTAAGAGTTTTGGTTCTCTTCAGCTTTTAAATTCACCTCAGGCACCCATCTACCCAACCGAAACACTTTAAAGTCTCAGAAAAGCCCGCAGCGAGCCTTGCTAATGAGATCGCTTGCCTTTGCAACATGAGCTTAAAAGCTTAAGAGACTATTAACAGATCCGGATTCCGTCGATTTGTAGGATTATTTCGATCCCTTTTTGGGGGGCAATATGCAAGAGCTGATATTGACCCTTAAAAAAGGATCGAAAAACAGGTCAAAAGACCCCAAAATCAACAGAAGCCGAATCCGTTAACAGTCTCTAAGAAGTTCTTTAATTCAACTATATGATAAAAGAACCAAAAAAACTTGGTTAAAGTTTTTTATACAATATTACTAAATTACTTACATTGAGTCAACATCAAGTGAATACCATGTTCGAGCTAGAAAAAACATTCCGCTTTGAAGCCGGCCACGTCCTTGCACACCACGACGGAAAATGTAAAATTCCCCATGGCCACTCCTACGTTCTTACAGTTCGAGTCCGCTCGCCGCACCTGCAAACCGAAGGCCCCAAACGGAACATGGTGATCGACTTTCAAGACATCTCCTCTACAGTCAAACCGCTTATTAAAGAAAAACTAGACCACTGCTGGCTCAATGACAGTTTGGAAACAGATTCACCTACAGTTGAATACATCGCGCTTTGGATCTTCAACCAACTCAAAGAGAAGATCCGCGGACTCCACTCTGTCACGCTGCAAGAGACTGAAAGCTGCAAGGTAACCTACTTCGTTAATTAAAAAGGTCAGCCAAAACCCTCAAATCCTGAGAGACTTTCGTGTAAAAATCGTTGGAGAGACGACACTCAGGCATTACCCATGCAAGAGCATAAACGCAAAACCCCTCAAACGAACACTATCCGACGCCGCACTAACAGAATTAAAAACGAGAACGCAAAAAACCTTAGAAGAAAAAATCGATTCCATTCCGGCAAAAGAAATTTTGTTTTCTAAAAAAATTGAATTTTTTTCTAACCTTGGAACGCGAAGCTGAAAACTCACCATTTTAGCTGAGGAAAACCACCCCTTTAGATGTTGCTTTTATTCTTTTCCTTCTGCTAACCTGTGTGAATTAATAAGTAAACTGTAGGAGAAACCTTTAAATGTCAAAAAATAAACACTCAACCTGGGATAAAGAGAGCATCGTCGACGATATCCAGTTTCGCGATGATGACCTGAAAGAATTTGAAAACCTCTTGAAAGAGGAAAAGCTTGCGGCAGAAAGCGATTCCCCCCAGTATACGCCTGGAGCCATCCTTAAGGGAACCGTTGTTGAAATCTCAAAAGACTATGTCGTCGTTGACGTAGGCTTAAAATCGGAAGGCTTAGTTCCCGTTTCCGAATTTTCCGACCCCTCTTCGCTCGTGCTGGACGGCGAAATCGAAGTTATGCTGGAGCATGCAGAAGACAGCCACGGACAGATTGTTCTCTCCAGAGAGAAAGCCGAAAAGCAGCGCCAGTGGGAATTCATCTTGGAGCATTGCGAAGAAGGCTCGATCGTCACAGGCAGAGTATTGAGAAAAGTCAAAGGCGGCTTGATGGTCGACATCGGCATGGAGGCATTCCTCCCCGGATCACAGATCGACAACAAGCGTATTAAGAACCTTGACGAGTTCATCGGCAAAACCTACGAATTCAAAATCCTTAAAATCAACATCGAAAGGAAAAACGTCGTTGTTTCCAGAAGAGAGCTCCTCGAAGCTGAGCGCATTTCGAAGAAGGCGGAACTGCTTGAAACGATCCAGATCGGCGATGTCCGTGAAGGTATCGTGAAAAACATCACCGACTTCGGCGTCTTCTTAGACCTCGACGGCATCGACGGCTTGCTGCACATCACCGATATGACATGGAAGAGAATTAAGCATCCTTCCGAAATGGTGCTACTCGGACAGAAGCTCGATGTCATGATCCTGAACATCGACAAGGAAAAAGGACGTGTAGCCCTCGGCCTTAAGCAAAAAGGACCGAACCCCTGGGACGAGATCGAGAAGAAATATCCTCCAGGAACACGCGTTAGAGGAAAAATCGTCAACCTGCTGCCCTACGGCGCGTTCATCGAGATCGAGCAAGGCATCGAAGGTTTGATCCACGTTTCCGAAATGTCGTGGGTGAAAAATGTCACAGATCCTTCCGAAGTGGTCAAAAAAGGCGAAGAGATCGAAGCGATCGTTCTTTCTATCCAGAAAGAAGAAGGCAAAATCTCCCTGGGCATCAAGCAAACCGAGCACAACCCTTGGGATGATGTCGAGCAAAAGTACCCCGTTGGAAAGAATGTAAAAGTTGAAATTCGCAACTTAACTAACTACGGAGCATTTGTTGAACTTGAGCCGGGCGTTGAAGGACTGATCCACATCTCCGATCTGAGCTGGATCAAAAAAGTGTCCCATCCGTCCGAAGTTCTCAGCAAAGGCGACATGGTCAACGCCATCGTACTTTCCGTCGACAGAGAGAGCAAGAAAATCACGCTGGGTGTTAAGCAGCTGACTTCCAACCCATGGGAAGACATCGAAAAAACAATGCCGGTGAACACTCTGGTTAAAGGCAAAGTCACAAAGATTACAGCGTTCGGCGCTTTCGTTGAACTCGAAAACGGCCTCGAAGGGCTGATCCACGTGACAGAGCTTTCCGACCAGGCATTCGGCAAAGTGGAAGATGTGGTTTCCAAAGGCGATGAGGTAACAGCAAAGGTTATTAAGCTGGATCCCGAGCACAAGAAGATCGCTCTTTCCATCAAAGAATACCAGATCGATCAGAACCAGTGCAGCCAAGACGACATCGAAGTCGGCTCCGGCAAGCCTAATGACGAATAAGGTCTGCGACTAAACTAGGCAGCGAAAGCGCTCCTCAAAGGAGCGCTTTCGCTGAAGTTCTTCAATTTTGAAGAGCGCTCTTTCCTTAAAGAGTTCCTGCTAAGTTAAAACTTCGTGAGCCTTCTTTGCGGTGAATGGGACAATAAAGTGTCTCTCGAGCCAAAGGAAAGCGTCTTTTAACACAGCAGTAACTTTTTAAATGAGTTCTTTTGAAATCCATGTTCCTCTATAGCCTGGATAGCTTCCCAGAAGGCAGGCTGCCTCGAGAAGCTAACTGAGGATGAGACAAGTTTCAAGATACTCAAGCAAGAAAGCCGCGTTGTATACCCGAGAGATGGTTCTCGGTGTTTTGTCTGTGTACAAACTCGCTCTTAAAGAAAGCAACTTCAAACCTTTTAAGGCGCTTTTTTTATTCGCGTTGTGTAAATCGGCCAGTTCGTGCACAATTCGCTGCTTGAACAGCACGTAAGACACTTTTTGTCCTTTTGGATGCCTATTGGTAAAAAGTGATGCGTCAGCGAAGAGAGCTACACCAGACCACAAGGGTAAATCGCCGAAAACGAGCAAAGCTCGGCGGCAGAAAGATTTTGATTAATTAAGACAGGGGCAATCGATGAATAAAGATCTCATCGCTATCTTCGAATATCTAGAAAGAGAGAAGGGAATCCAGCGCGAAGTGGTGATCAGCGCCATTGAAGAGTCGCTGTGCGCAGCGGCGCGCAAAAGCGTTTCCGGCGCATCCAACGTTACGGTCTCGATCAATTCTAAATCGGGAAATATCGATGTACTTTGCGAAAAAGAGATCGTAGACCACGTAGAAGTTCCTGCTCAGGAAATCTCTCTTGAGGAAGCGAGAAAGATCGATGCTGATTGCCAGATTGGACAGTTTATCGACATCATCGTTACTCCCAGGGATTTTGGACGCATCGCAGCGCAAAAAGCCAGGCAGATCATCTCGAGAAAACTCAAAAGTGCAGAGCGCGATGTCATCTATGAAGAATACAGGCACAGAATCAACGACATCGTTTCCGGCACAGTGAAACGTTTTATCAGAGGCAGCAACCTTGTTGTCGACTTGGGCAAAGTCGAAGCGATCATGCCGATGAGAGAGTACCCCAAAATTGAAAAGTATAACATTGGGGACAAAGTCATCGCTCTTCTAAAAGAGGTGGTCGACACAGAAAGTGGAGGCGCAGAGGTTATTCTATCCAGAAGCAGCCCAGAGTTTATTCGCCATCTGCTCGTACAGGAAGTACCTGAAATCAATGACGGAACGGTCATTGTCGAGAGAATCGTGAGAGAGCCTGGCTACCGCACGAAGCTGGTAGTGAAGTCAACCAATCCAAAAGTAGATCCTGTAGGCGCCTGCGTCGGCATGCGCGGAATGCGTATTAAAAACGTTGTCCGGGAAATACACAATGAGAAGATCGATATCATCCCTGCTGCGGAAGACCCGGTAGAGCTTTTACAAAACGCGCTGTCGCCCATCGAGATCAGAAAAGTCAGCTTGAGCGAAGATGATAACATCATCTCAATCGTTGTCGAAGACGATGACTATGCAACAGTCATCGGCAAAAAGGGAATGAACGCAAGGCTCAACGGAGATCTGGTTGGCTACGAAATCGAAGTCAAGAAAATGACCGACTACAAGAAGACCTTGGCAATCCAGAGAACTGAACTTGCCGATTCCGAGGACCCTGCCCTTGATGAACCGCTGAAGCAAATCGAAGGCATCAACAGCCTGATTTTCGAGCACCTTGTGGCTGAAGGATACAACACTGCCAGAAACCTTCTGATGGCAACTCCAGAAGAACTGGCAAAGATTCCAGGCATCAGCATCGAAATGGCAGATAGAATACTAGACCAAATCCGTAAACAAAGGATGTAATCCTTGGCTAAAAACCTAAAACTCAATATTAAAAACACCCAGATCGCTAAGGCTCTCAACTTAGACAGCCTGAAAGATAAGCTGGCCAAGAAAAAAGCGGGCGGAAAAGAAAAAGAACCTGCCGAGCAAAAGCCCGTTCCGAAGTCGACAAAGACTAAAGCGGACAAGGCTAAAGCCGGCAAGGGGGCCGCCGAAGAACATGTCGATCTTCCGGAAAAGGAAGAAGCGCCAAAAATCAAGGCGCGATCCCGCTCTGTTTTTGCAGAGCCGGAAAAGAAAGAGGAGCCTGTCGAGCAGGAGACTCCAGTCGAGGAACCGGCGGAACCGGAAGAAGAGCTTTCTTTAGAGTCGAAGATTTTCAAAGACGCCGAAGAGGTTCGCGAAGAGTCTTTTGCTGAAGAGAAAGAGCCCACTCCACCGGTTGTGGAAGAGCTCTCCATAGAAGCTGAGCCTATCGTCGAGGAGACCGCGAAAGAGGAAGAAGCCAAAACGGCCGCACCCAAGCCAGCGGAACCTGAAGTTAAAGCACCGGTACAAGAACCGGTCGCTCAGCCGCCGAAACCAGTCACGCCACCGCCAGTAAAACTGGGACCGACTGGACGCCATGTCAAAGACCTGCTGGTTAACCGTTGGGCAAAACCCTCTCCCGATAAAAAGGCGGGTGAAAAACCCAAAGAGCAGGTAGCTGCCAGGGATGACAAGAAAGGAAAACCTGAAGCTGACGAGCGGTTTAAACCTAAGCCAAAATCGTCGGATACTCCAGCAACTTCCGAAGAAGACGCCGACGATAAATCCGGTAAGAAAAAAGGCGTCAAGCCCGGTAAATTCAAAGAATACAAAGACATAAAACCGGCAAAACGTGGCGACGCCGGCTCATTTGACTACAGGGCGCGTCAAGGCCTCAGGGATGATGATGAAGGTTCCTATCGTAAAAGAAGGCCGAGGCACGGAAAGGAGAAACAGGAAGAAGTCCTCATCTCAAGACCTACCTCCATCAAAATCAGAACCCCTATCAGCATCAAGGATCTGGCTGGCGAAATGAAGCTCAAAGCCTCCCAGCTCATTGAAAAACTCTTCATGCAAGGTCTGATGGTCACTTTGAACGATGTCTTGGAAGATGAGATCACAATCCAGCTTCTCGGACACGAATTCGGTTGCGAAATCGCGCTGGACAATACCGAAAAAGAGCGCGTGCGTATAACCGACAAAACGATCAAGGAAGAGGTAATGGGAGCAGACCCTGATAAATTAGAGTCCAGAGCGCCTATAGTAGCCTTCATGGGCCACGTCGACCACGGTAAGACTTCACTGATCGACTCCATCCGCAAGAGCAACCGTGTTGCCGGAGAAGCAGGAGCTATCACCCAGCACATCGGAGCTTTCCGCTGCAAAACTAAGGTTGGCGACATCACTGTACTCGACACACCTGGCCACGAGGCATTCTCAGCAATGAGAGCCCGAGGTGCCGATGTGACCGATATCGTCGTGCTAGTTGTTGCTGGCGATGAAGGGATGAAGCAGCAGACGGTCGAAGCGCTGAACCACGCCAAATCAGCCGGTGTGACGATCGTAGTTGCGATCAACAAGTGCGACAAGCCCGCATTTAACCCAGAGACTGTATACCGCCAGCTTGCAGAGCATGAACTTGTGCCGGAAGCATGGGGTGGCCAGACGATCACCGTCAACTGCTCTGCGGTAACCGGACAAGGGGTAGAGGAACTTCTGGAAATGCTTGCACTTCAATCGGAAGTGCTCGAGTTGAAAGCGGATCCAACAGCCCGTGCACGTGGCATCGTACTTGAGTCTGAAATGCATAAAGGCCTCGGCGCAAAAGCCACGGTTTTAGTGCTCAACGGAACACTGAAGCCAGGCGATGCGATCGTATTTGGCTCTAACTTCGGCAGAGTCAAGACAATGCATGACGAGCGCGGACACAATATGAAATCCGCAGGCCCTTCATCGCCCGCTGAAATCACCGGTCTCTCAGGCCTTCCCGACGCCGGCGAAGAGTTTATCGTCGTCAAAGACGAGAAAGAAGCCAAGAGCATCGCAGACATCAGGGCAAAAGATGAACGACTGCTCGCAATGCAGCGTAAAGCCGTTTCACTAGAGAAGCTGCTTGAAGGCGCATCCAACAAGATGCAGAAAAAGGTACTGAATGTAATCTTAAGAGCGGACGTACAAGGATCTTTGGAAGCTTTGAAAACGGCTTTGATGAAGATCGAGTCGACCAAAGTTTCCGTCAATATCATATTCTCCGGTGTTGGCGAGATCTCAGAATCGGATGTTCTTTTAGCAAACGCCTCAAACGCTGTGATCATCGGTTTCCATACGTTGATCGAGAGCCATGCCGAGCCGCTCATCAAGCAGTGGGGCATCAAAGTGGCAATGCACGATATCATCTATCACGCGATCGATTCGGTGAAATTGATGATGGAAGGTCTGCTCGACAAGCTGGCTATTGAAACTGACAGAGGCGTTGTGGAAGTGAAAGCTGTCTTCAAATCCTCGCAGCATGGCCAGATTGCAGGCTGCCAGGTTATCGATGGCTCCGTCCACCGTAATTGGCACGTGCGCCTGATGCGTGAGGGCAAAGAGATCTGGAGAGGACCTATCACCTCTCTTAAGAGACACAAAGACGATGTCAAGGAAGTTTCCAAAGGCTTCGAGTGCGGTGTACTGCTGCCGACAAACGACATCAAAGAGGGTGATAAACTTGAAATCTACGAGGTCACCTATCAGAAGCAGGAGCTATAAGGAGCGGCTAAACTAAAAGCCGGTCTTACACCAACTGCTCCATCAAAAGTAGATAACGCCAAAGGGAAGATTTTATATCTTCCCTTTTTACATCATCATCATATTCAGGAACTAAAAACCCATGCCCATCAATAGAGTAGACAGACTCAATTCCCTTTTGAAGGAAGTCATCTCCGACATCATTCGCCGCAGAGTTAAAAACCCTGTGGTTTCCGAGCTGATCACCGTCACACAAGTCAAGATCACAAAAGATCTTCATCACGCGAAAGTCTATATCAGCATCATCGGAGACGAAAAAGTAAAAGCGGAAACTATGGACGCTCTCGATAAAGCCAAAGGCTTCATCGCCGTCCAAGCCTCCAAAGAAGTTGTAATGCGCTTTTTCCCTTCTCTGACGTTCATCCTTGATGACTCCGTCGAGAAGCATATGCGCATCGAAAACATTTTGAATCAAATCCATGAAGACGAAAGAAAGCGTGGAAGCAAAGAATAGACCCCAGGGCAATGTCGAGGGCATACTCCTTGTCAATAAGCCGAAAGGCAAAACCTCATTCAGCCTTGTCAGGCAGCTAAGAAAGCGCCTTGGTGTGAAGAAAATCGGCCACGCGGGAACGCTTGACCCTTTTGCGACAGGGGTGATGGTCATGCTGGTTGGCAGAAGCTGCACAAAGCTTTCCGATCAGCTGCTGACAGAAGATAAGGAATATCTCGCCCAAATGCTGCTGGGAGTCTCTACTGACAGCTTCGACCATGAAGGTGCCATAGTCAACACCTCGGACAAAGTTCCAACCACGGAAGAGGTGTTCGGGGCGCTCACTCAATTCCAAGGTGAAATCTTGCAAACACCTCCGATGTTTTCTGCGAAAAAAATCGGTGGCCAGAAGCTATATGATCTGGCCAGGAAGGGCATTGAGATAGAGCGCAAGCCCTGTCTTGTGAAGGTTGCAATCGAATTTGTCTCCTATAGTTATCCGGTGCTTACCCTCAAAGTGGCGTGCAGTAAAGGAACGTATATACGCTCCCTTGCCCACGATATTGGGGCTTTCATGGGCTGCTGGGCGCATTTGACAGAGCTCACGCGCCTTAGATCGGGGCAGTTTGTCATTGGTGATTGCATCGACGGAGGGCTTTTGTACCAAGAAGAGGACAGCACCCCCATCGAACAACACCTCATCTCGCCGGCAGACTTCAAATCCTTTCATCCGCGCCATAGCGAGTGACTGGCTGGCCCTCCATTTGACATGTCTTATAAAGAAAGTGTCTCAAAATTTGGCATGGGGAGCTTTTCCAAAGTAAAATCTTGAGACAATTGCAGCACATCCCCCGCCCCCTTTTTTCTTATCCTGCTTCCGGGCTATAGTGTTGCCAGCTTCATCGTGTGTGGTGGGGCTTGCTATCGTTAAAGTCCTTAAAATGGTGATCAGCGAATGCCCATAGCAGAGCTCGACTTGGATCAGTCGCTAAAAGAGCCCATCAATACCCCTCTTGTCTTCACGATTGGAACGTTCGACGGAGTCCATTTAGGGCATCAAGCCCTGATACAACGGGCTTCCGAAGAAGCTAAGCGACTGAGAGGAAAACTTGCCATCCTGACATTTCGCACTCCCCCAGCCTGGCTTCTTTTCCCCGAGAAAAAAAAGCCCCTTCTTATCTCTTTCGAGGAGAGAATTCAAAAACTTAACTCCCTGCACCCGGACTATATTTTCATTCTTGAATTTACAGAAGAGGTGGCGACCCTCACGGTGGACGAGTTTTTCGCCAAACTTAAGCGGCACTTCAGAATCGCGAAGTTTATTTTTGGTCATGACGCCACCATCGGATCAGATCAAAAGCAAAACCGGGAAAATATTTTAAGAAGTGCAAAACTGAAAGGTTTTGAGGTGGAATTCTTTCCTCCTGTCCTCTTCAACGGGCAGCCCGTCTCATCAACCCTCATCAGAGGGTACATGGAAAAGGGACATTTTGCGGAAGCTCAAAAGCTCATGGGCACAAATCAAAATTTAGCATAGGGGCTTTTATGAGGGCCTCGGAATGCGAAAGAGCGCGAGTCTCTTCCTATTTCTTCATTAGGTGATGTGCGCCTTTGAACTTCCAATTTGGAAAATTCCAAGATAGGCGCGCTATCGCTGTCATCAGAAATATAGCAGGCAATTTAAGCCCTATTCCCTGTCAGCGGAAGCCGGACAAAGAATGATGCCCCTTTGCCTGCCTGACTCTCCGCCCAGATATCTCCGCCCAGTTCCAGAATAATCTTTTTTGAGATGGCCAGGCCTAGCCCTGTGCTCTTTTCCCCCTGAGTCGCCTTAGAATCGGTTTTTGTGAAGGGATTAAAGAGTTTGTCGATATCCTCGGGAGCAATGCCCACACCCTGATCTTTCACTGCGATGAGGACATCATCGCTCGTCCTCGAGAGAGTGACTGAAATTTCCGTGTGCGGCGCGGAATATTTGATGGCGTTGCTGATCAAGTTATTGACCACCTGTTCAAGTTTCTCCTGATCGGAGCGTATGGGTGGAAGGTTTGGAACCGATTTGAAATAAATACTGATTACTTTTTTAGATGCTTGCCCGCTGCTCAGGGCGATGCAATCCTCGATGAGAGTGTGTAGATCCGTATCCTGCAAGTGAAGTTTGACCTTGCCAGACTCGATTGCTGAAAAATCCAGCAGATCATTGACCAGATGCAGCATGAATTCGCTCGACCTCTGGATTCGACTCAGCATCTTATTGATGTCGGGATCGGAATTGATCAACTCCTTCTCAAGCAGCAGTTCGCTGTAGCCCTGAATGGCAACCAGCGGCGATCTAAGATCGTGAGCGGCCATTCCAAGGAAAAAGTTCTTCTGCTCGTTAAGGTGCTGAAGCTGTCTGTTCGCCGTCTCCACTTCCGAATGCACTATGTTGAGCTTCTGATAGGCCTGCTCCAGCTCTTTGTTCTTTTCAAGAGCGCTTGAATAAGTGGAAAGGAGCAAGTTGGTGATCTGGTTCAAATTAGCGTTGAAACGATGGGACTCTCCTCTGAACACGAACTTAAGAGAATGATTTGCGGAACCCTCCGACTTAACCTGACTATTTTGAAGCACATCCTCGATGGTGGAGATCAAAATTTCTTCGGTATAGGGTTTTGTCAAAAAACTGTCCGCACCTGACTTAATCCCTTCGATGACGTCGCTCGAATCTGACAGGTTTGTCAAGATGATAACCGGTATGGCGGCATAAACAGGCGTCTCTTTGACTCGGCGGCAGAAGTCAAAACCGTTCAATTTTGGCATCTCGATATCACTGATAATCAGATTTGGCCTTCTCTCGGCAATCTTATCCATTGCATCCAGGCCATCTTTTGCCAAAGACACAGCAAAAGAGTGCTTCTCGAGCGTCTTCTTAAGCAGCATTGCTTGCGTTGAGCTATCTTCAACAACTAAAATCTCATAGCAAGCGTTCGTTTGCAGACAGTCAACGGTACCCTTTAGTGAAGTCATGATGGCTCCTCTTACCCATTTCCTTTGCCGAGAGCAGCTTTCAGTATCAGCGCTGCAATTTCGTCGAGATTCATGCTCGACTGCGAAGCTCCTATCTCCACTGCAGCCTTCGGCATACTGTACATAACACAGTCATCTTCGCTTTGACTTACAGTTAAAGCGCCGCTTTTACGCATTTCAAGCAGCCCCTGCGCCCCATCGCGTCCCATTCCCGTAAGGATCACTCCCATAACATCCCTTTTATAGGTAGTCGACAGAGACTGAAAAAGCCTATCCACAGAGGGACAGATCTCCTTCTCCTTGCCCTCTTTTAAAAATATCTTGCCTTTCTCGCCTACCACCATATGTTTATTATCCGGCGCGACGTAGACAAATCCCGGCTTTGCCGTCTCCTCATTTTGCGGCAGGCGGATTTTGAGGGCACTGTTCTTTTGGAGCCACTTGGCAAATCCTTCGGCAAAGCCGGACGAGATATGCTGCACGATGAAGAGGGGCACAGGAAAGTTGGCGGGAAGTGTTGAGAGTATCTTCTCAAGAGCCAGAGGCCCTCCGAGAGAAGCTCCAATACCGATAGCCTGTATGCTTGTTTCTTCCTTTGCCTTCAAGGGAGCTTTCCCTGCCGATGAAGAGCCTCTACCGTGATTCCTTGTAACCACTTTAACTTCCGCCACGGTCTTTATTGTTCCAATCAGCGACTTGGCCATCTTTTCGTAGTTGGGATCCTCTATGCTGACCGGCCTCGACAAGATCGCGAGAGCTCCCGCCTCCATCGCTTTGAATGCCGCCTCCAGATCATTTGAAGCATAAAGGCCGCTCACCATCACGATGGGTATGGGCTTGATTCTCATGATCCTCTCAGTGGTGTCAAAACCGTCTAAGCGGGGCATCGAAATATCCATCGTGATAACATCGGGAGTGAGATAGGCAAGCATATCCAGAGCCTTTTCCCCGTCAGCGGCAAACCCGATCACCTTGATCTTTGGATCGCTTTCGATGACATGCGCAAGAAAGCGGCTCGCGACCGTAGAGTCGTCTACAATGAGGACTTTGATCAATTTGTTTTCCTGCATTCCTATACTACCATCTTGTATTGTTCAACGATCTCTTTCAAAGTGCTTCCCACGCTATTTAATGAAAGTACAGAGCTTTCGATCTGACGCATATGTTCCACGTGCTGTCCGCTCGCTTCATTGATATTTGCCATCGCTACCGTCACCTGATCAATACCGATAAGCTGTTGTTGGCTAGAAAGGGCGATTTGCTTTGCCGCCTGTGCCACCGTCTCTATGCTGAAACAGAGGTTTTTGATTGCCGCGGCTGTCTCAGACGACTGTTCGACACCTTTCGAAACAGCCTTCGACCCCTGTTCTGTGGCCATGACGGCGGCGCTTGTGGCGTTCTGGATGTCGTTAAGAATCGATCTAACCTGAATTGTCGCCGATTTGGATTGCTCGGCTAAATTTCTGATCTCCTGCGCCACCACGCCAAAGCTCTTTCCCTGCTCCCCTGCTCTCGCCGCTTCAATGGCGGCATTGACAGCCAGGGCTTTCCCAGCCAGCAAATTGGACTGTTCGGCAAGATCGTTGACAGTGTCGATGATAGCTCCGATTGCCTGACTGTTTTCACTGAGCTTGATTATGCTCTCAGAAATGGTGCGCATCTTTTCTTGGATTTGCAGCATGTCTGCGATGGTCGACCCTAGGGACTGCTCGCTTGTCCTGACAATCTTGAGCGTCTCTTCTGCATTGTCTAAAACTCCCTGAGCCTTTTCTGAGGCGACGTGAGCTGTTTGCTTCAACTCCTCTGTTGTGGTTGTCGTTTCCGTGACGGCAGCCGCCGTCTCAGCTGTGTTGGAGGAGACTTGAGTCACTGAAGTCACGATCTCATGGCTTGAGCCGACCACGGTTTTAACTTCCGACTGAACCTTGCTGATCATCTGCCTTAGCTTATTAATCAGATCTTTGACGGCAATGGCCAGGGTATCTTTCTCTGAACGGGGAACTACCGTCGCTGTCAAATCTCCTGACGAGACTGCCTTCAGGGCTTCAATGATAAGGTTTGTCGTCGCAATCATCCTCTGCATCGCGAGTAAAAGCTTCTCTATCTCATCTTTGGACTTTGTCTCAATTTGGACCGTTGTATCTCCCTTGGCAAGCTGGTTCACGGCGTTAATTGTGTAATTCAACGAATCGGTGATATTTTTAATTAACAAACCGGCGGACAGAAGACCTGCTATCGTTCCGAAAGCCATCAAAAAAAATGAGACCCTAACAGCTTGGGAGGCCTCATCGACTTCTTCTTTGAAGTCTTTGGCCGTCTCATTCAAATGCATCTGGATGAGCAAAATCCTTTGATCTTGCACGGGATCGAAAACGCTAGGGGCCTGTTGAAGGAATTTTTCCAAGGTTTCATAGTCTTTCTTGGCGTAAATTACCTGCAGGTTCTTAAGCTCTCCCCGAACCTGCTGAATCCCTGCCGCAAGTCGACCCCAGGCGCTATTTTGCTCTTGCGTAAGATTGAGCTTGTGATACGCATCCACAGAGGAGCTTATGCTCTCATCGACATTTTTCAGAGATTTCTCTCCCTCTTCCCAGCTCATCGTTTTGGTATAAACTTTGACGGCATCGAAGAGTGCGTGATTTATCTTGCTGCCAATCTGGTAGAGCTCTCCGGTGGCATCGACCCCCCCATGGTAAATTCTCTCTTGCCCCGCAAGCGCATGCTGCAGGCTGAACCACCCGTAAAAACCGAGAGCAAGGATCGTAGCCGACATGAAACCGGCCAGAATAATAAGTCGCGCCTTGATTGTGATCATCGTTTAACCCTCTTTTCAAAACCTTCTGATGTTCGTCATTTCTTATCTGGCCCACTGTAGCATGGCACTTACAGGGCAGCGAGAGAAGATTTCTAAATCAAATTCCTGATAATATCGAGCAAGTTACCCTGCGTAAACTGGCTCTTTTCCAAATAGGCACTCGCCCCCACTTCCATTCCATGTTCCCGGTCTTTGGGGCTGTCTAGCGAAGTGCAAAGAATAATGGGTATCTGGCGGCCCTTCTCCAAGCTTCTCACTTTGGTGGTTAAAGTAAATCCATCCATCCTGGGCATTTCCACATCGCTGATGATTAAATCGACGTCCTGGATTTTAAATGCCGATAGAGCCTCGAGTCCGTCAACTGCCACTTTAACAACGTAACCGGCCGACTCTAAGATATTCTTCAGTAACATCCTTGATGTTATCGAGTCCTCCGCGATCAGAATCGTTCGGGCGGACTCTCTCTGATCTTTTGCCTCCACTCCGATCTCATGAGTGGCAGAAGTACTTGATTTGATTAAGTCCTGCGGGTTCAAAATAGGAATCACCTGTCCAGAATCTGTCAGGGACACCGCCATCACATTGCGTACTCTCTTCAAGTTCTTGCCCAATCCCTTCACGAGCACATCCTGTTCACTGACGATCTCGTCGACCGTAAAGGCAATCATCTTGTCCATCGCTTTCACAATGATGGCGTTCAGCATGCGGTGACCGGTGGAGGAGCGCTTAGTCTCGAGGCCAAGGAGCGCAGCAAGGGAGATGACAGCTATCGCCTTGCCTTCATAACTGATGATCTGCCTGTTCTCTACTGTTTTAAGATCTTTGGGGTTGATGCGGATGACCTGCTTCACATTGTGCGATGGAACGATAAAACTCGCCTCGCCAAGCTTGAAATGCACCCCCCGGAAAGTTGCCAATGTCAAGGGAAGGACTATTCTAAACGTTGTACCCTCATTTTTTTTCGTCTCCACAAACAGCTGACCGCCGAGCTTATCGACTTTATCTGCGACAATTCCCAGACCCACCCCCCGGCCCGACAAGTCGGTGATGATGGGAGCAGTCGAGACGCCCGATCCAAAAATCAACTTCAAGCATTCCTGATCAATCAATGTGACCGCTTCCTCTTCGGTCAAAACTCCCTGCCTGATCGCCGACTCCTTAACCTTGGCAATGTCAATTCCCTGTCCGTCGTCTGTGATGACAAGCTCCATGGAGTTGCCGCCCGTTTCTGTAGCCCTGACGAAGATGGTCCCACTCGCTTTTTTTCCTGCACTCTCGCGAACGGCGGGCAATTCAATACCATGATCGATGCTGTTACGGATCAGATGGATCAGGGGATCTTTCATCTCTTCCAAAATGCGCCTGTCTACCTCGATATCAGCGCCAGCAGTCTCAAATCGGACGGTTTTACCCTGAGACAGGGAAATGTCGCGGATCATTCGGGGAAATGAATCGAGCACCGTGGATATGGGCTGCATCAGCATTTTCCTCGCCTCATCAAGAAGTGAGTCGACAGAGCTCGTCGCTACCTGTTGATATTGTGAGGTCTCTTTGATCAAGGCGTTGAGATTGTCTTTGAGCGAAGAGATAAAGTCATGTGTCCAATCGATATATTCAATCGTGCCGGCTAAAGAGCTATGCTGATGATCTTTTACAAAAACGCTGTCTTCTGCACTCTTGCGCAGTGAAAAAATTCCATGCTGGGCTTTACCCCACTTCTTCTCCCAGGCTCTGAATGCTTGATCTACATTTTTCAAATTTCCAAGCTGCTGCTTAAACGTCAGCTTGACCATCAACATTTCCTCCACCTGTTGAAAAAGGGAATCCAATTTTTCCAACGAGACACGGATTGTCGCTCCGTTATGATTTTTGACAAAAGCCTCCTCTGCCTGAGCTTTTCTTACCGCCTCTTGTTCCATCTCGCCTGAGGTAACAGCACTAGGCTCTTTAACTTGCCGCAATGGCGCCGTCTCTTTGACAGGTTCCGGCTCATTATGAGGTGAGATGCCCTCTTTCCGCTCTTGTCTGATCGCTGCCGCCATCTCCTTTTTTACCATGATCAGCTGATCGAGCCGCTGCAGCAAGTCGACAAGGTCCTCCGCCTCGCCTCCGCTTCCCTGCGGCAGCTTGACAAGCTTTCCGATCAGATCCAAAGTCTTGTGAAGGGTGTCGAAAAACTCCTGGGTGGCCGCGATCCTAGACTGTTTCCAGGCCGCTAATACATTCTCCATGGACTGGCAAAGGCTCTGCACACTTGAGAAGTTCACGGAGCGGGCGGCCCCTTTCAGGCTATGCGCTTCCCTAAAAATTGATTCCACACACGCCTTCGCCTCTCCTTCATGCGGGTTTCTTTCCAACTCCAGCAAACCGTCGGATATTGCTTTGAGATGCTCTTCAGCCTCGATTTTAAAAGTCGAAAGAAGGGCCGCCTGAAACTCAGCTTCCTTTTTATCCATCGATTTCCTCATCCACAATAAGCTGTCTTGAGTCGATCAGACTGGCCCCATCCAAAAGGGCTACGCCTTCAGTCGTTATTCCTTTGAGGTAGACGGACTGCGACTCGGCTATCGTCGGAGGCGGAGGCTGGATGAGAGAAAACGGGATGGACTCCACACCCAAAATTGCCGTGGTGCAGACCGCAAAGGAGTGGTTTCCACCCTTTAGAATGATGACCCGCTCCGGTTTATGGGAGGTGCTCTTTTGAGAGCCGAACAGGATCGCCAAGTCGATGATGGCAAACACCTGCCTTCTGACATTCATCAAACCATAGACAAACGCGGGAGTGCAGGGAAGAGGGGTGAACTCTTTTAAAAAGCACACTTCAGCGACATACCGAATTTCGATGGCAAAAATTTCTTGGTGGAGTTGAAACTTCAAAACGTCAGCGACGTTCTCTGGCTTCTTTTCCTCCAGGCTTTTAGCCAGCTTTTCAGCTCGCTCCTCCAAGATTAAGCTTCGTTTATCTTGACTCATACAGATGCGCTATCTCTTTCTCCAGGCGGTCTATCGTAGCTATCAACTCCTTGGCCATCACATTCTCCATCCCTGGCACGAGCTCATCGCCGCTCATCTTTTGGAGCAATCGTATCGCATTTTTCAGCTGCCTTTTTCCGGAGCTTATCTCTTTATTTTTCAATTGAATCAGTCCGATGGAAAAATGCGCTGCGATCATATTCGGGTTGAGATAGAGGGCGCTGCGAAGCGCCAGCATCGCTTTTTCCTCTTCTTTCATTTCCTGCAGCAAGGTGGCATGCAGGTAGTGAATCTCAGGATCCATCTTCTCTGCCTGGAGAGCTATCTGACACCACTCAAGCGCCTCCCTCAACTTTCCTTGATTAGCTAACGCATGGATGAGAAGACGCAGCTCTTTTAGATGACTCTTCAGCGAATTGATTGCTTTAAGATGAACTTTCAGCGCATTAGCCAGCTGCAGTGCCACTTCCGTATAAAGGCCTTGGTTGTAGAGGGACCGGCAGCTTTCATAAAACTCTTTGGGATCATTCGCCTCACACTTGCACGGAAGAGCTGCCGGCTCTCTTGACGGACGGCTTTTGCCGAGGGGCACTTCGCGCTTGACTTCAGCACCTTTTTTATTTTTCAGCGGAACCGGAGGCAATGCCGACCGTTTTCCATCTGTCTTTCTAAATACAGTGATCTGATGGCTGGAGACACTGGCAAGGTGGGTATGGGAAACAAAGGGCACTTCGACAGCGGAAACAGAAAACCATCCTTCATCGGCCAAAGAACCGACCAGTCTTTTGATCGTTGCATCCACCTGTTCTTTGGAAAAATAGATGAGTACGTTATTGCACAAAATGAGATCGAAGCCGCTGAAAAAAGGATTGAGAGGGCCATAAGCTCCTCCGATCAAGTTAACTTGATGGAACTCAACCAAGGAAGCAATCGAAGGAGCGAGAGCAAACTCGCCGTTTCCCTCCTGGTGAAAGTATCTCTCAACTACTTCTTTGCTCATCGAGCGGAAAGACCACGACTTGTAGCGGGCCTCCTTCGCTTTTTTTAAAAAAGCAGGATTGATATCCGAAGCGATGATTTCAATCGCCCACCCCTCATGTCTTGGCACCATCTCATTTAAAAGGATCGCAATCGAGTAGGGCTCTTCGCCTGTCGCGCAGGCTGCGCTCCAGACCCGGATCCTTTTTTCGCCAAGCCGCCGCCGGCGGATAATTTCAGGAAAAATCTCCTCCCGCAGCATCGAAAAGAGCTGCTTATCCCGGAAAAAATAGGTCTCGCCAATCGTCAAATGCTTCGCCAATACCTCGATTTGCCGGGGGCTGAGCTCTCTCTGAAAAAACGACTCCGCCAGTTCATGCAGATCTTTAAATCCAAGATCATGAAGAGCCAACCCCAGTTTCTTCTCAAGGACATGCAGCTGGTCGGGAGGAAAAAAAATCCCAATCTGGCTGGATAAACGGCAACTGAGCTCCGCCAAAAGATCCTCTGAAACGATTGTGCTCTTTTTCTCTGTCCTCATGGAATCTTTCACCTTTTGGCAATCCTTGCATCCATCAGCTGCTCCCGCGCTGGTAACCTATGAGCATCCGATTCAAGCAATTTGCTCAGATTGAAGAGCAAAGTGACCTGATGCAAATCATTCACTATCCAACGCCACGCATCCTCTTTACTTTTCGACTCCTGCAGAGACGAGAGCTCCTGATTCGGAATTTGAGCGATCTCTTCGACCCTGTCCACCCAAAAAGCACTCAACTGATCGGCAATAACGCAAATAATGAGCTGGTCGGTCAATTCTATTTCTTTCTGTCTCAACCCCAGAAGAGACCGGCAGTTAAACACGGGGACAACTTCGCCGTGAAAATTGATTATCCCCATCATATGATTCTTAGGATGAGGTTGATGCGTGACCTTAACCATCGAAATGACTTTGCGCACAGCCGCTAACTCAAGGGCAAATTGCTGCGAGTCAATCACAAAGACTAAAATATCCATTTCTGAGCTCAGATTTGCGGCATCTTTTCCTACCAATAAAGGCTTTTATTGGTGTAAATCAATCTTTTTATATCCAATATGGAAAAGACAATTTTTCAAGGTGCATCCCGATGAAAGAAAAGTTGCTGGTTATCAACGATGACGACGATGTCCGCGACGTGATTTCGCTCTTCCTTAAATCGAGAGCATTTGAAGTGCTGGAAGCATCGGACGGATATCAAGGAATCGAGAAAGCTGCCCTGAACGCCCCCGATCTCATTTTGCTTGATGTGATGATGCCGGGCATCGACGGCTACCAGGTCTGCAGGGAGCTGAAAAAAAATCCGGCCACAAAAGAAATCCCTGTGATCTTCCTCTCTTCTTTGAATGATCCGAAGGATAAGATCACCGGGCTTGAGTCGGGAGGGGTGGACTTTGTGACCCGAGTAGAAGACAAGGGGGAGCTCTTAGCCCGTGTTCAAACACATCTAAAGCTTGCCGCCCTGACAAATGCCGTCAAGGAACAAAATGCCGAACTCATCCAGAAGCAGCGGCTTTTGGACAACGATCTTAAAATGGCAGCCTCCATACAGCGCAGCTTGCTTCCCGACAAAAAGTTCCAATCGGCGCATATGACATTCGCCTGGAAATGCCTTCCCTGTGAGATGATCGGAGGGGATATTTTCAACAGCGTTCCGGTAGATGAGTCCCATGCGGCAGTCTACATCCTGGATGTGAGCGGACATGGCGTAGCCTCGGCGATGGTGACGGTCGCCATCTCGCAGTTCATCCAGCAATTCATCCGTAGCTTTCCCAAGAATCAAGGCTCGATCATGAATCTTCCGCAGGTCATCACGGAACAGATGAATAAGGAATTCCCCTACGAGCGTTTCAACGAGTTCTTCACCCTCTTTTTTATGGTCATCAACACAGAGACAGCAGAGGTGAGCTATTGCAATGGAGGACATCCTCCACCTGTCATCTTACGCCCTGAGCATTTGTTTGAAGTGATGGAAGGCAATGAATTCGCGATCGGAATTGCCGACGCCCGCTACCCGCTGCATCGAAAAAAACTTCAGAAAAAGGATAAAATTGTTCTCTACACCGACGGAATCTTGGAGTGCAGGAACAGCCTCGATGAGATGTACGGCCAAGATCGTTTTTACACTTTACTCGAAAAGATCAAGAGCGAAGAGCCTGACAACTTCGTCCACAGGATCTCCGTCGAGCTGAGTGAATTCACTTTGGGCAGCCCGCCCATGGACGATATCAGCCTGATGGTGATCGAGTTCTAAGAGACCGTCTCTGAATTAAATTTTTAGCATATAGCTTTCTCCTCTCTCGAAGCAGAAACTCTGACTCGAAAAGCCATCCAGAAGATTTATCCGACAAAGAATGGGAGCAAATTGAACCCATATTAAAGGCAAACACCTATCGAAATGCCGGAACCAGGTGCAAATACGCTAGACGGGAAATGCTCTATGCAATTTTCTACCTCCTCCGGACTGGGAGCTCTTTTTCACCTTCGACCCAAAGGGCAAAAACTGCCTGAGAAAGTATATGCTGATCAAGGAGATTGTGGTGAGGATATGGCGATCCGAGCGAAGAAATATGGGGTTGATTTGGAAACGATAAAACGTCGTGAATCCAAGGGATTTGTACTAGAGGCAAAAGATGGGTGGTCGAGAGAACATTTGCCTGGTTTGATAAATTCAGGCGGCTAGGCAAGGATGATGAACTCGTGAGGTTAACCAGTTTATCGATGATGTACTTGGTAATGGTAAGGATTATGTGCAAGAGAATCAGCCAGAGGGTTTAATTCAGAGATAGCCTCTAAGCAAAACAACCGCATTTACAAACAATCTTATTTTAAATAGAATTAGAAATAACAGACTAATAAAAAAACCAAAAAATTAATAAACAAAAAAAACACAAGACAGAGATAAAAAGTTTCTAAGAGAACAAGCTCCCTTAAAAATGCCTTAAAAAAAACCCATCCATCTTAAGCGGTATTCGATCTGCACCCTTTTCACCTGGTGCAAAAGACTTAAGAAGACAATTGTTCGGCTAACGGAGCATAAGATTGAACTCCTAAATCAGGACGAGGTCATGACCAATCCGATTCCATCCA
>NZ_CWGJ01000026.1 GCF_900000175.1 Estrella lausannensis | reverse complement strand
CCATCCAGAAGAGTATGGAAAACGAAGCGACGGGAAATTTGGCCTCGCTAAAGGTCAAAATGCAAGGCGGCAAAGAGGTCAAGCTGGAAAACGCTCTCGAGATCATGACAAGCAGCTTCGAAAAGCTAACTCCATCCCAGCAAAACGATGAAATCTACGTCCTGAAGGATAGACTAGGCTACATAAAAAGAAATTCAGACACCAATCAAGAAAAGTCAAGCGAACTTCTAAAAGCCATAGAAGCTTACGAGAAGAAATTTTCTCAGATAGAAGGTAAAGAAATTACCGAAAGTCCCTTCCAGAAAAACATTTGCCAACTCACTACAGCCGTAGAAATCGCTAAAGGTCAAAATGCAAGGCGGCAAAGAGTTCGAACTTAAAAAAGCTGTCGACATCATGGTGAGCAACTTCGAAAAACTCACTCCCTCCCAGCAAAGTGACCAAATCTACGTCCTGAAGGAAAGATTAAGCTACATAAAAAATAACGCTGGCACCGATCAAAAAGGGGCGGGCGCGCTTCTAAAAGCTGTTAAAGCTTACGAGAAGAAGTTTTCTGAGGTAGACGGCAAGGCAATTACAGGAAATGCCTTCCAGAACAAAATTTGCCAAATCAACACAGCCGCGCAAATGAACGTTTTCGGCATTGCGTCTCCCCAAAGCAACGGAGATGTGCTTCTGAACATTACCCACCCCAACGCGCCAAGTCGCTTTTTTACTCTCAAACAGAACGAGCACGACAAAACGATCACCATATCCGAGCTCGGGAACCCGGTTTATTCCAAAACAATTCCAGATGATACCACCACCCTTGCCGCCGTCATGGCCTTCAAGAGTGAAATCGTCGAGGAGATGACCAAAGCCAAGGAAGCGTTGGTTAAAAAAACTTCAGATAACGTCGAGACGCTGGCAGGAGCCGCTCTAAAAGACATCGAGGAAAGCCAGAGGACCCTCTCCGCTAAAAAGTTCTCCCTAGGTGGCCGGATTGCCCATTTGTTTAAATCGATCGGAAGCTTCTTCGCTTCCATTCCGAAATTTTTCTCCAGGATCTCCTCCCCCGCTACAGAGACAACTCAGCCAATTGTTAAGTCCAGAGTGAAACTGCTTGCAGGCAAAACAAAAGCTGAGGGACAGGCCCCCACAAAGACACCGACTGCTCAAGGGGTCGATCTCACGCCCCAGCTCTCCATCAACCAAGCTACCACAGTATCGACGGGTTCTGATTTCACGATTTCCCCCTTCAAAGAACGAAGTGCTCTTACCGCACAGGATCAAGTCATAACCCCTTACGATGCGGAAAAGTTTCATTACGATTGGCAAATCAAAAACTCGCCGTTGCCTGAGGACGCGCAAAAAAAACAAATTGGCAAAGCCACGCCGGAAGAACTTTTGGGAATGACCTCGAGGGGCCTCTCTGTTTCGGCCGAAGAGTTCCTGGCTGCCGCAGAAAAACTTAAATCTAATCTTCCATCTAGTGGACAAGAGGGAGGTCCCCAGCTAACCACCCTCCACGACCTCTACTGCAGGGCTGCCGACCAATTCGAAGCCGCGGGCGACGTCACCAAGGCCTTCGAGGCGAGAGCAAATGCAGCCTCCTTTGCCGGCCCGGCAGCAAGCAGCAAGCTACACAATATGAGCCAGGCTGTCGCTTTCGGACAACAAGCACAAAAAAGCCCCCTTCTCCCTGCGCACTTCTCAGGGTTGGATACAGGAATTTTGAAGGGAGGATCTTTGAGAGCCTCCAACCGCACAATCAATGGAAATGAGATAACACAACTCGATTTCAAACTCAGCAGGTTTGCAAGGCAGGATCTTCAAGAACACTTATTGAACATCCAAAACAACTTGGCTGCCTTCGAAGCTTCCCTTCCTGCTGAACTCAAGGGTAAGGTGCGCATTACCGAAGTGAAAGATACCTTTCTTGGTAAAAAGCCGGATGGTTCATTTGCGGTAGAAGACGGCTATACTCCTTACGAAGCAACGGCCATCCAGATTGAATTCGGGGGGGTCGGATCCGTGATCATCGGTAACAACAAAGAGTTTGGATGCCTTTTCAACAACATTAAAGTACTGGTCAAAGCAGACCTTCCCGAGGGAAAGGCTGAGCAGCAAGTCCATCAGATGCTGACGATGCTGGGTGTCGGCCCCATACTCAATGAGCAGCGCCCCATGGATGAGGAGCGTCTCAAGACGGCTCTGATATTCCGTACCTACTACCCTCAACAAGCCACTAAAATGGAAAAAACCAAAGAGTTTTATGAGATGCCTTTGGATATGCTTAGGCAGAAGATCGAAGCGGAAGTACCCGAGATGAAGGATGTGTTCAAGAAATACGAAGACAATCCTGAGCTAATCGAGAAAAAGGAAATATATCCAGGGAAAACAACATTCTCTATTAACGATATCGGCATGCTGATGCGAAAAAAGGGAGCCTATGGCCTCATGGCAGGCGTCGGCAGTTACGTACCCGCTTCAGATGCCGCCGATACAGTTGTTTTGATGATGAAATATGGCGCCCTTGCCTCCCAGGACAGATTCCAGGCAGGACTGTTTGTGGAAGGCGCCTCCTCCGAGAAGGACTTACGTACTGGAGGCGGGGATCATGTGTTCACCCGACTGATCAACGACAAGACGGCGAAAGGCAAGCTAGCGGATACATATGGAGGAGATTTCACCTTCTCTGGCACATATCAAATGCTCTATGACCTCGATGTCTGCAACACCGGAGCATATGGCTACAAAACCGATGAATATGGCGTAAAGAACCCCGATCACAACGACTACTCAATTTACGCAGGAAGAAAAAACCTGCCGGAATTAGCCGAAATGACCGACAACTACAACAACGAGATCATGGTCAAAAACACCGTTCCCCCCGCAATGATTCGAGGCATTGTCTGCCAGACACAAGAAAATAAAGACGTTCTGGTGGAAAAGCTGACGGCGCAAGGCGTTATTGTAGACGGCAAAATCAATGGCAAACCGGTCGATTCGTTTATTCATGTCGCGAGCAAGTTCACGAAAGAGATGTGGGATAACTAAGAGACTGTCTCTGAATTAAATTTTTAGCATATAGCTTTCTCCTCTCTCGAAGCAGAAACTCTGACTCGAAAAACCATCCAGCTGTTATACCGAAGAAGCCCTTAATCGATCTCAAGCGCGGGACGTATCGACGCTATTTTCTCTTTTGCACCCGCAGAAACCGGTGTGTGCTTAAGCTTTAGGTGCTTCAAAGAGAAGCTAGACTGAACTGCCTCGATGATGCCGCTGTCTGAAAAGGAGTCGCACCGCTCTAAGTTAAGCTGATTTAAATTTTTGAGCCTGTGGGCCAAATCGATCAGCTCCGCATCGGTAATGGGCAGTCTTGCAATGCTAAGCACCTCTAGTCGCTGCAAAAGCCTAGAAAGAGTTTCAAACGATTTTCCCGATAAGCGCTCACACCCTTCCAAATCAAGATGGAGTAGTTTCGGACAGCCCTGACAGATCAACAACAGATCGTCTTCGTTAACCTGATAGCATTTGGTCAAGGTCAGCGACTCAAGATCCGAAAGCTTTTTCAAATACCCAAACCCCTTGTAGTCTATTCCGGTATCGTTTTTCAAATTCAGCCGCTTGATGTTTGGGCATTGTTCGACCAAGATTTTGAGGTCATCGCTTGTCAGCCAGGGGTTTTGAGAAATATCTAACTCCTCGAGGGTGGAAGGAATATCTAAGAATCGATTGGTGAACGCTTTCACTTCATTTAAACGCAATCCCACAAGCTGCCTCATCGAGGTGATGATGTGGGTAAAACGCGGATCGTCAACGATGGGCCCAAAAAATCCCAAGTGCGTGATCCATGGGCGCAGCTCTTCGAAAATATCGATAGCCGACTCCCGATAATCGTTAAATTCGATTTCCAGGAACTCAATATCGGAAAAGGTGAACTGGACACCCAGGTCGTAGGTGTTGGCGATTTTCAACACTTCGGCATAAAAAGCGAGCCATCTGTTTTTCATGCACTCTTTGATCAGACCGATGAAGTTAGCCTGCGTCACGTAGCGTTTTAAGATGCCCGCGGCCTCCTCCGGCAACCCACCGATCTCCCATTCGATCGCTGATTTATACACTTCCAAGACGACAGGGTATTCCATTTTCCAAAGATCTTCAGAGCGCCCCGTCTCCATATAGTCTTCAATCATCTTGAAGACATCGACCGGGATGAGCGGAAGTTCTATCCACTTGCCGTCAGGCGCCTTGTCTGCCGACGAAAGGAGCGTTGCAAAAAGCGGGCTTAGGGTACCCAGCAGAAGGGAGCTGACCTGCACGGTGGCATCTTTCAATTGGATATTCAGATCCCTTGGGACCTTGGAGAGCAGATTTACCGGATGGCTCCTTACGGCATAAGCGGTCCTGTCGGCAAGCTCCTGCGACAGATTCCCTTCAAGGAAATGGAACGAAAGCCTTTCGAGCATTTCGCGGGTCGCTTGAGGGTGAGCCATGGGCCATGATTCATCAGCGGCCGCTATCTCGAAAAACGTCGTCAACGTTCTCAAGTCTTTAGCTGCAAGTTCTACCAGTTCTTTGTCATCAGACGCGTCCTTGACATACGCAAGACTTTCTGGAAGCTGGGCAGGAAAATCCAAGGTGAATCCTCTTTCGTGTTTTAACGGAAGCCTCTCAAAATTCAGCATTAGGGCTTTGAACGCACCCCAAGACTGAAAGATTGCAAGTCATCTAATATTAGAGATGTGGAGTAACTTGCAATTTTTCAATTTTGAGACAATTTAGGTCTAAGAGAATACGCTAAAACTGAAATTACATGATTTGTTTTAGTACGGTCTCTAAAAGAGAGGATATAGGCAAATAAGGGGTTAAATGGAAGAAAAAGAGAATGAAAGAGGGAGCACAGCTCCCTCGTCCGCATAAAAATTAATTGTGCATGAAGAGAATGACATCGCCATCTTGGACAATATACTCCTTCCCTTCGCTGCGTGCCTTTCCGGCTTCCCGAGCTCCCACTCTTCCCTTACAAGAGACCATATCATCGTAGCCGACGACCTCTGCGCGGATGAATCCCTTTTCGATGTCGGAGTGGATCTCGCCTGCGGCCGCTTGCGCTGAAGTGCCTTTCCGGATGGTCCAAGCTCTGGTCTCGATCTCTCCGGTCGTAATGTAGGTGATCAGTCCCAAGAGCTCAAAGGAGGCTCTGACTAACTTGTTAAGGCCCGACTCATCGAGTCCCAAGCTTTCCAGAAACTCTTTCCTTTCCTCTTTGGGCAACTGCGAGATTTCCTCTTCGATCTTGGCGCAGATAGGCACGACTGGGCTCCCCTCTTTCGCGGCATACTCCCGCACTTGCCTGACATACGGGTTGTCATAGCTTGGAAGAGCATCATCCGATACGTTGGCGACATAAAGAATAGGCTTCTTCGTAAGGAAAGAATAACTTTTCAAAATCTTGTCGCCCGCCTCGTCCAGCTTCAAACTTCTGAGCGGCTTGCTCTCGTTAAGATGTTCCTCTGCCTGCTTGAGCACCAAGACTGCCGCTTCCATGTCTTTTTTGCCCTTCGCCTGCTTTTCAAGCTTGGGCAGTATATTTTGACACATCTGCAAGTCAGACAAGATGAGCTCTAAGTTGATCACTTCGATATCACGGACGGGATCGACACCGCCGGAAACGTGGATGATCTCATCCGACTCAAAGCAGCGCACCATGTGCAATATGGCATCAGTCTCGCGGATGTTGGCCAGGAATTTGTTGCCGAGCCCCTCACCTTTGGACGCTCCGGCCACAAGGCCTGCAATATCAACGAACTGCACTGTCGCGTAGATGATCTTCTTGCTGCCTGAGAGGGCGGAGAGAGTTTCCAGCCTCGGATCCACCAGTTCCACAATGCCGACATTGGGATCAATTGTGCAAAATGGATAGTTGGAGGCAGGGGCAATGTTTGATGTTAAGAAATTAAAAAGGGTCGATTTTCCGACATTGGGAAGACCGACAATTCCGCATGAAAGGCCTGGCATATCTACTCCATTCTTAAGATCAAATTTCGCCTGCTACTTAAACTTCAAAAGACAGTCCACAAACTCAACTCAGAGAATCCGAGCTGAGAAGAAGGCTCCAAGAGCCTGTTAACGGATTTGGATTTCGTCGATTACAGTTTGTGAACAGTCTCTTATAGAGTATTGAACCCAAAATCGACAGAAACCAAATCCTTTAAGAGATTCTAAAGGTAGCGGGATCAAGAATACCACGAAACTTTCTTTTTAAGAAATCCTTTGGAACCCCACTCCCCAAATAGGGTGTTTCCACCCGAAAAATCGACTTTTTCCTTGACACTCCCCTCTTTTGGGGGGTATACTAATAATGGTGATGAGTAAGAGTGCGTTTGTCTGGATTTTGCTTCGCTTATCTGCTATGTAACTATCGGGTGGTGTTTTCTACCTTCGGGCCTCAATTGCCGGGAGCTTTCTAGCCTCGAGAGAGGATAGATTCAGACATTTAACAAACATTACCGGAGTTTAGTCCCTATGGGAGAAAAAACAGAAAAGGCGAGTCCTAAAAAACTAAGGGATGCCAGAAAAAAGGGACAAGTCGCCAAGTCGCAAGACCTTCCCTCCGCTTTTACCTTTATTGCCTCCATCTGGATCACGATGGGCATGCTGGGTGCTATCTACACCAAGATAAGTACCTTTCTTACAGGCATCTTCGACATGGTTCCCCGCCAAAACCTGGAAGTCTATATTTCCAACGGATTTTCCGAAGGCTTCATGATCATCTTCCTCTGTTCCATTCCGGTCATGTTCTTAGTGTCCATTGTGGGCATGACCATCAATTTCCTTTCAGTTGGCCCGGTTCTTGCTTTAGAAGCTTTCAAGTTTGATATTAAAAAATTCGACCCGATCCAGAATTTGAAATCAAAGTTTAAGGTAAAGACCCTGTTCGAGCTGGTAAAGTCGGTCTTCAAGATCACAATCGCTTCCTGGCTGATTTACCGGGTGATGATGAAGTCGATACCGACGTTGATCACAACAGTCAACCACCAAGCGGACGTCGCCCTATGGGTCTACTACAACTTTCTAATGGACGTGGTCTTGCAGGTGGGTATCTTTTTCATCTTCGTGGCGGTTCTCGACTTTGTATTCCAAAAGAGAAACTTCGCCAATGAGATGAAAATGGAAAAATTTGAGCTGAAACAGGAGTATAAAAACACAGAAGGCGACCCTCACATCAAGGGAGAGCGAAAGAAGATCGCCCAGGAAATCGCGTACTCGGAAGGCCCGGGGGGCGGCGTCAAGGGTGCGAGCGCTGTTGTCACCAACCCGACACACCTCGCAATCGCTTTGGGATACCAACGGGAGATCGACCCGGCGCCCTTTATTGTAGCGATGGGTGAAGGAATACTTGCTGAACGCATGATCGAGATCGCCAAGAAAAACGATGTTCCTGTTGTGCGAAATATCGGTCTTGCTCATAAACTGTGGGAGGATGGGGATCTATACGAGTTCGTCCCCGAAGACACTTACGAAGCCGTAGCCGAAATTATCCGCTGGGTGCAAAAACTGCAGAACGACCCCGAAAACGCTGGGAATTATGTAGCCGAATAGTTGCAATTTGAATGAAAGTGCAATAAAATAACAGATATAGATGTAATTCAAAAGATTACTGTGCCGAGTTGTAAGCAATAGGAATAGAGATGGAAGCAATCAAGAAGGTACTCGACGGCATTGCGGCAAGGCTAGCAGGCGAAGGAGGCGCGATCACCAAAAGCGCCGACGTGGCCTTGGCTATCATCATCATTTGCATCCTCGGCATGATCATCTTGCCGATCAACCCCCACATTATAGACTTCTTGCTGGCTGTCAACTTAGCGATCTCCGTTTCGCTTCTGATGGTCGCGATGTACATTCCCTCAGCCCTCCACCTGTCGATCTTTCCCTCGCTCTTGCTGATTACAACGCTTTACCGTCTTGGCCTTAACATCGCCTCCACCCGTCAGATCCTCCTGCACGCCTACGCCGGAGAGTTGATCGAGCAGTTCGGCCAATTCGTCATCGGGGGAAACTTCGTCGTCGGGGGTATCATCTTCTTGATCATCACCTTGGTTAACTTCATCGTTATCACGAAAGGTGCCGAACGTGTCGCCGAGGTCGCCGCGAGATTTACACTGGACGCCATGCCCGGTAAACAGATGAGTATCGATGCTGACATGAGGGCAGGCATACTCGATGCCAACCAGGCACGGGAAAAAAGGCTTGTCATCCAGAAAGAGAGCCAACTGTACGGTGCTATGGATGGTGCGATGAAGTTCGTCAAAGGGGATGCCATCGCAGGTATCGTCATCACTTTGATCAACGTTATCGGCGGTATCGTCATCGGGATGACCATGATGGGCATGGACGCCATGTCGTCAGTCAACAAATTCTCCATTTTGTCAATAGGTGACGGTCTGATCTCGCAGATCCCAGCGCTGTTGATCTCCATTTCGGCCGGTATCGTAACGACCAGGGTCACCTCAGACAAGGGCGACACGGCGCTCGGTGCCGAGATTTCCGGACAGTTGTTCAAACAGCCCAAAGCTCTAATGCTTTCTGCAAGCTTTCTTGTCGGTATGGCCGCTGTGCCAGGCTTCCCGGCAGCCCCCTTCCTCCTTCTGGCAGCGGGTCTTGGCCTGATTTCCTATGCACTGTGGACTGAAGAGCAGGCTCAGGCAGAAGGCGGCACCTCCACTGGACTTAGCTCCGGCGGCAGCACCATCTCCTCGTCGAAGGGGGGAGCGGCAGCGCCCAAGACGACTAAAAAGACGAGCGTTCCCGAGCACCAGGCGATCACGGGCGGCGGGGTTGATAACTATGCCCTAACGCTGCCGGTTATCCTGGAGTGCGGTGCGGCCCTCTCCGATGAGATCCGCGAAGCGCAAAAGGTCAAAGGATCAAGCTTCGTCGACGTGATGATCCCCAAAATGCGGCAGGCGCTTTATGCCGACCTTGGCGTCAGGTTCCCTGGCGTCCACGTCAGAACCGACTCGCCGATTCTTCAGCAAGATGAGTATTCCATCCACTTGAACGAGGTGCCGATCATCCGCGGTAAAGTGCTGAAAGGCCACGTTTTAACGAACGAAAACGAAGAGAACCTATCGCGCTACAACTTAGCTTTCGTGACCTATAAAAACTCTCTTGGCCTCCCCTCTCTTTGGGTTGAGGACAAGAACATCGAACTTTTGGATAACGCCGGCATCAAATACTGGCAGTCGCTTGAGGTGATGATTCTGCACCTTTCTTACTTCTTCAGGCACTATGCCAACGAATTTGTCGGTATCCAGGAAGTGAAATCGATGCTGGAGTTTATGGAAAAATCCTTCCCTGATCTGGTCAAGGAAGTGACGAGACTGATTCCGCTGCAGAAAATGACCGACATTTTCAAACGTCTTATTCAGGAGCAGATCTCGATCAAGGACTTAAGGACGATTCTTGAGGCGCTGAGTGAGTGGGCGCAAACTGAAAAAGATACGGTTTTGCTCACCGAGTATGTCCGCTCGTCGCTGAAGCGCTACATCAGCTATAAATACTCTCAGGGCCAGTCTGTGCTATCGGTGTACATCCTGGATCCTGAAATTGAAGATATGGTAAGAGGAGCGATCAAGCAGACCTCGGCCGGTTCCTATCTTGCGTTGGACCCCGACTCTGTACAGCTTATTCTCCAAGGAGTGCGCAACACCGTGGCGCCGCCCCCTCCGGGAGGGCAGCCTCCTGTTATCCTGACGGCGATTGACGTCAGGCGTTTCGTCAGGAAACTGATCGAAATGGAATTTACCGACATATCCGTAGTTTCCTATCAGGAGATCATTCCGGAGATTCGTATCCAGCCGCTAGGTAGGATACAGATCGCTTAAGATAAGCGACTTGATACAGAGCCTAAAGACAAAGCCGGACTTAAATACAAGCTTCGGACTTATGGCACTGTTATTGCTCCCGTAAAGTGCGTGCCTATGGTTAAAAACCGTCGGCACACGCGATTGGCCAAGGAGGGTCTTTAGATTATGGGTTTCGATAGAACTTCAGGCTATGAACACAGGGACGTCACGCTTGCGGCCATGCAAGACATCCAAAAGGATGTCGCTCAAGAGCTCAAAGCCGAGAGGGAGACCGCCAAGGAAGCCGTGCAGAAAGAGCACGAGGAGATGGGCGGCGAGCTCCGGCAGCAACTCAAAGGGCACCGAAAAGAGAGAAAGGATCTATTCGGCCAAATCAAAACACACCTCGTCGAGAAACCCGACAAAAAGCAAGAGAACGAGATGGCCGGCAAGAAAGCCGCTGCCTTCGAAAAAAAGAACCCTGAACTTAAGGGCAAGACGCTCATGCTGCTTCGCGAGCAGATTGGCAACAATATGTCGCGGGAAGAGATCTTAAAGAAAGTTGAAGACTTCTACCAAGATCCGGCGCTCGCTGACGAGGCGATGGAATTTCTGGAGCAAACCACAGACGGGGAGCTGCAGGAAAAGTGCAAAGACGCCAAACAGCAGCTTAACGATAAGCACGGCCGCGAGATCGCCGCAGGACGCAATATTGGGGAACTCTCCAGGCAAACCGAGGGCCTCGGCACGCCGACAACGCTCAGACAGCTCTACAAAGACATCACAGGCAACCCACGCGAACCCAACACCCTCTTTGAAGAGCTATCGGAGCAATATACCTATAAAGACCTGCAGAAAGTAATCAAGTTTCTCTTCCATGCGCTGGGAACAGACATGAAATCCAAAGGCCCGTCGATCCCGAGGGGGCAGCTGCACCGTCTACTCTCGGAGACAAGGACTCTACAGGCAATCTTAGGAGTTTACCGTTTCTTCAAGGGGCGCATGAACCTGATGGAAAAACTGTTTGCGAAAGAAGGTCTTAAGATGCCGCAGAAGCTCTCCTTTGAGCTGATGTCCAAACAGTTCATGAAACTTGTCAGCGAGCGATACCCCTCTTCCGAAAAAATTCTTAAACAGATGGATAAATACGGCGTTGAGAAATGGATCATCGGTAAAATCATTGTCTTGAGTCAGATGAGGGACGGTATTCGCGAGGTGGCGATGAATCAAATCTATAAGTCGCTGCAGCACCGCGACGAGCTGCAAAACGCTATCATCGAAGCACTGGAAGACTTAGAAGACGAGTGGGAGGAGTACGAGGAGGAAGAAGACGAAGACCGCGAAGACGAGTGGGAAGAAGAGGAAGAGGAAGAAGACGAAAAGAAAAATCAGGGCAAAGGCAAAACGCCCCCTTCCCAAGCGCCACGCCGCTAATTGCCTTATGTGTGCCTGACCCGCAATAAAAAGACCTGTTCATGAGAGGAGTCATCATATGCTTGCCGGAGAACTTGGAGCCATTTTGGAAGAGCTGGGACGGGAGCTCCGCATCCCGAACCTCGCGCCGGATGAACACGAGACCTGTCTGATCAGGCTGGAGAGCGGCATCAGGGTGCAAGTGGAGCTTTTGAAGGGCGGAGAGTATCTTTTGATTGCCTCCGATCTGGGCGAACTCCCACCCGGAAGATACAGAATCGACCTCTTTGAAGCGGCACTGAAAACCAATGGCAGCGACGAGGGAGGACCTGGAACACTGGGGTTCTCCAAAAGAACAAACCATCTATTGCTCTTCGAAAAGCTCTTTCTTCAGGGCTTAAGCGGGATGAAAGTGGCTGACATGATCGGCCCTTTTTCTCAAAAAGCCAAAATCTGGAAGGAAGCAATTGAACGGGGAGCCATTCCCCAGATCGGCAGCAGTTCAACCGCCTCATCCGGCCGAGGAATTTTTGGCCTGCGCCCCTGAAACGGTTATTTCCATTCCTTTTTTCGGTATCAGTATAGTCATCTTTGAACTAAAATCAGGGCAGTTTAGTTCAAAAGATGATACATCCCATGCACCTGTTCATCCTGCTGATCGCCTCCTTTCTACTCGTAGGCCCCTCCTCACCACTTTTGGGAGAAGCCTCTCCCAAGCTAAGAGCCATTTACTCCAGCATCCCTCCAAAGGCGCTGCTCGAGCATCTTGCCTTCTACTCTCTCTACCCGGACAGTGAAGAGGGCAAACGCGCTCTCGTTGATGCCCTAAAACTTGCGGGAGCCGGTATCCAAGATCCATTCTTCGCAAAAAAAGCGCCTCTTCTAATTGACTCGCTGAAACACGCCCTGCTTCTCATCCATCGCGGCCGGCCGGAAGAGGCAGCTCCCCTCACACCCGAGGAGGTGGCATCCATTGACAAACTGGCGTTTTCACTGCAAAACCGCAAGCTTAAGGGAAGGGTGGCTCAAACCGAGCAAGAGGTGCTTGTTCTTCCGCCGGAAGAGATCGACCTCGCACGCGGGCTGCTTCTAAGCCAGCTTGGCAGCGAAAGCTTGGACGCCATCCGCTCCTATGAGGCTGTACTGGATCTGATGGCACTTTCCATCCGGGCCAAGCTTAAGAAAAACAGCGCTCCCAAAGACGTTATCCATGCCATTAACGCGTTCATCTTCGACGAGATGGGATACCGTTTCCCCCCCCTATCCTCTTTTGAAAAAAAGGTCGACACCTACACTTTCCTCTCGTCCGTCCTGGACTCGAGAAAAGGGGTATGCCTTGGCGTCTCCATTCTCTATCTCTGCCTTGCCGATAGGCTCGGCATCCCCATGGAAATCGTCACCCCTCCGGGACACATCTTTGTCCGCTACCGCGATGCGTTGAGCCATATCAACATCGAAACCACAGCCCGGGGCATCCATCTGGATGATGAGGAGTACTTGAGCGTTGGGACAAAAGCGTTGCAAAAAAGAAACGTCAAAGAGGTCATCGGCCTTGCCCACGTCAACCAGGCGTCTGTTTTTTGGGAGACAGGCGAGCTCACTCAAGCCATGGCCTACTATAAAAAGGCAGAGAATTACCTTCCCGACGATCTGTTGCTAAAAGAATTGATGGGGTACGCGCTGTTTGCCAAGGGAGAGAAAGAAGAGAGCTATCGTCTGCTGCAAACGGTTCAAGAGAGGAAAAACCCCTATCTCGTCAGCATCCACACCTTGGTAGACGACTGCCTTCAGGGCAATGCCACGCCCTCGGGAGTTTTGGCGCTCTTCATGCGTGTAGATGAGACCAATGAATCGATTGCCAAAAAGAGGGAGGCGCTTGAGACGGCCCTGCAGGAGAGTCCCCGTTTCAAGAGCGCCCTCTTTGCCCTTGCGCTAAACACCCTTAATGAACAAAAGCTTAAAGCAGGTTTAAAATTACTTCTCGATTATCACGCTCTCTACCCGGAAGATCCCGCCGCTGAATACTATCTCTCCATGCTGCTTCTGATGCGCTACAGGCTACAAGAGTCCTGGAGGCACCTCGAAATCGCCGAAGCGTTGGCTCTCAGGGAAGACCACAGTCCACGAGCCCTGAAAGAGCTTAGAAAAGAACTAGAGAAACGCTGTCCAAAAGGTTGTCGATAAAAATCCCTTCTGCACCGGCCCCCTCCGGCCCGAGAGACAAGATACAGGCAATAGTGTTGCCTAGGGGAAAACACCTCTATCTGCTCACACACCCTAGCCACTCCCCTCTCCCCCGATTTACGCTTATAAGCCCTACCACCCCGATATTTATAATAATAAAAAATCAACATCAATTTATAAATTGATAATAAAATTTTACAATAAATGCTATAATTAGAGCTATGTGATGATTGTTTTTTAACATACACGCCAGGAGTCCGAGATGGATCCCTCAATTCAGAGCAGAGTCCCCCAAACAGTTTCTTTCCAGACCCCGACCGGGGAATCCTCCGCACAGAATGGCGTCCCGCAAACATCGGGTGAACAACACACAAGCAATATTGCTCACGACATGGGTGTGACACCCGATGAGGCAAAAACCTCTTCCCTCCACCAAGGCGATGCTTCGAGCCACAAATTGGCCAGTCCCGATCAAGCACAACAAAGCCAGCCTACCGACAAAACTTTGTCAGCCATGCTAAAGAGCGCATTTCAAACTGTCAAAGGCGGGTTAGGCAGCGCAGCGGCCACAACAGCCAAGGCCATATTGAGCGCGGGACGCGGTGTTTCTGATTTCGCAAGAGATCTCCGTAATGAATTTGAGGCTGGGAACTTCATCGATAATAGGAAAGCCCAATTGTCTGGCCTCGCCGACAAAGCCTCCCAAAAAACCGGTATTGGACTCGATAGCAAGATCCAAAAACTGGAGACCTCCACTAAGCAGCTTGACCAACAAATAGCCTCTGACAAGACGGAACTTAACCAGTTGAAAGAAATGAAGGACCGGGTAACTACTCGGCGCGATAATGCCTCAAGTCAGTCTCTAAAAGGATCATTCCAGGAAAACCTCGATCAAATCAACAGAGAAATTTCTAAACTTGATGGTCGAATCAATATGACCAAGACGGAGTTGACAGCTGCAACTTCCCAATTAAAGGAACTGCAAGAAGCTAAGGGAAGTTCCATGCTTACCAACGCTTCCAGGATGGCCGGTAATCTCAAACCCCTAGCCCAAGGACTTGCCGGTCGCATCGGGATCATAAAGCATCAAAGACCTACAAGCCAAAACGATGAACAACTCTCCGCCGCCAAAGCAGAACTCGCTAAATTCACTAAAGCCGATGATGAAATCTACCAGCAACTCAAAGATTTGCAGGGGACCTTGAGTAAATACCCTGAGAATCCAAGCAATCCAGAACAAGCTAAAATGAAAAGCTCCATAAAAAAGCAAGTTCAGACACTGATAAATCAGAGAAGCGCCAATACAAAAACGCTGGAATCGATGCGAGAGAACATCCAAAAGATGCAGATTAAACAAACCGCTGAGGAGACTACATTCAGAGAGCAGAATCCCACTTTGATTGGCAAAGCCGTCTCAACAGCAACAACAGTTTCATCTGCCGTCTCATCCGCCCTTCAATCAATCAAAGGTTTAACGCAGAGTGACAACCTTAAAGCTCCTACAGGGAGGATTTCAACTGCACTCGGCGACTTAAAAGAGGGTGCCGGAAAAGTAGCCGAAGGGGCGAGAAAAGGTTTTGAGGCTCTACGCAGGGGCATCCGTGACCTCTTAGTCGGCAAGAAGGGAGAGAGTGATGAGGGTACGGGGATTAATAAAAGTAAAATGACTTCCTCACCTGCAAGTCAAGTAAAGCAGCAAAAGATAGAAATGGCTCACAAGCAAGTAGAGGAAATCCGCGCGAAGGTCAATTCCGTACTGAACCCTGAAAATTCAAAAGACTTGATGGGTGCAATCGCATTAGTTTCAGATGACAGACTAAATTCCATATTGAATTCCCTGGATGTCGATCAAAACGAAATTAAGAACAGTATTCGAAGGGATTTCGCGGAAATGCGCAATTCTCTCAGGGAACCAGCGCTTAACAAGCTCACAGCTTTAGCCTCACAAATTGTAAGTAACATTGAAAAATTTGAGACAGAAAGAGGTTCAATGACAGACCAAGACATAAAAAAAGAGATGGATGAACTTAGACCATCTTGTGCATATTTTCTCAACAGTCTCAACCGTGTGAAAAGTTCAAGAATCAATCCTCCTGGCGAGTCGGATCTGGCAGAGAACTTCAAGAAGATCCATGAATTTGCCAAAGAAAATGGTATTCAACTTCAGTAAATCGGCAATTTTAGCTTAGCTGAATTACTTCAAAGCCACATCCTCTCCAAATATACGTAATAGACCACGCCAAGGGCTGCAAAACCCCTCCAGGTAATCTCTATTCTCACCCATCGTAAAGTAATCGATGAGATGACAGCATCTCCACTCAATATTTTATTTAGATGGATTCCTTGATGCAGTTCTCGCTTATTCTTCACAAAAAATTAATCAAATTTAATTTGCGAATTAATAATTGAAATAGCATCCAAATGATATAATTAATGGTAAGTGACGATTGTTTTTTAAACATCTACACTAGGAGCCAAATATGGAAACCCCTATTCACAGCGGAGGTCCTCAATCAGGTTCTTTCCAGACCTCGCTTGGAGAATCTAAGACACAAGGCGGCGTCCAGCCGACACAAGATGAACAACACACAAGTGGAGTAGCTCACGATACCCATTTGACACCCGATGACACAAAGACCCCTTCTCTGCACCAAGGTAATGCACCCAGTAAAAACTTAGCATCTCCCCATCAGGCAAAGCAAAGTCAGCCTACAGAAAAGACTCTATCAGGCATGCTACAAAGCGCTTTTCAAACTGTCAAAGGAGGGTTAGAACGATTTGCGTCCGCAACAGGGAAGGCTATATCAAGCGCAGGACGCGGTGTTTCTGACCTCGTACGAGACACCCGCAATGAAATAGAATCAGGCGACTTTATCGACAACAGGAAAGCTCTGCTATCAGCCGCTGCCGATAAAGCCTCCCAAAAAACAGGCGTAGGACTCGACAGTAAAATCGAAAAACTGGAGACCTCCGTAAAAGGTCTTGAGAGAAAATTAGCTTCAGAAACAAGGATTCTTAGTCAGCTGAGTGCCGAAAAAGAGAAAGTAACTAAGGATCGCGATAACGCAAGCAACGCATCTCAAAAAAACGCCTACAAAGACAGAATCGGAATACTCGATAAACAAATTTCTGAAAATACTGCCCAAATCAATACCATCAAAGCCGAACTGAAAGTTGCCACTGGCCATCTGAAGGAATTAAAAGATGCCAAAGGAAGCTCAATGCTTACCAATGCTTCCAGGATGGCAGGTAATCTCAAACCTCTGGCCCAAGGACTTGCCGGGCGTATTGGAATCATAAAACTGCAAAGACCTACAAGCCGCAACGATGAGCAACTCTCTGCTACTAGAGCAGAACTCGCTACCCTCACTAAAGCAGATAACGAAATCGGCAGGCAACTTAAAGATTTGCAGGAGACTTTGAGTAAATACCCTGAAAATCCCAGCAATCCAGAACAAGCTAAAATGAAAAGCTCCATAAAAAAGCAAGTTCAGACACTGATAGATCAGAGGAGCGCCAATACAAAACCACTGGAATCGTTGCGAGAAAACATCCAAAAGATGGAAGGCAAACAGGCCGCTGAAGAGGCTGCTTTCAAAAAGCAGAATCCCACTTTGATTGACAAAGCTGTTTCAACAGCAGAAACGGTTTCATCTGCCGTTTCATCCGCCTTTCAATCCATCAAAGGTTTAAAGCACAGCGATAACATTGAGGCACTTGAAGCTCGGGTTTCAACTGCTCTTGGCGACTTAAAAGATACCGCTCAAAATGTAGCACAAGGAGCAAAACCAGCCTTTGAGGCTCTAGGGAGGGGCATCCGTGACCTGGTAATCGGCAAGAAAGGAGAGGGCGAAGAAGGCGCCCGGATCAGTAAAGGACTTATTGGCCACGTCTCCGATCTGGGCAGCGCCATAAAAGCAGGCCTTCCCAGCGCTGAAACCCTCAGCGGCCTTGCCAGTGATATCGGAAAAGCCGTTCTCAAACCATTCAAAGCTCTGGCCGCATTGGCAAATAAAGAAAGCGCTCCAGCGCAAGCTCAAGTCTGGAAGGAAAAACTGGGTGAAATAGAGAGCGCCCAAAAAACTGAAACGCAAGAGGTAAAGGATAAGGCTGAGGCGACTGCCGACGCAGTGGCAAATTTCCCCTTGCCCAGCGCTTCGACACTCACCGGAGCCACGTCAGTGACCTCCGGAGCCATATTAAATCCTGAGCACCCCGTCACACCACCTCAGATACACACCGGGACCACTCTTTTCCCCGCCATGCTCAGTGATGTCAAGTTAGTCAACGCCTCAATCGGTGGCTCCACAGGTGCTAAGCTCATGGAGGCCGGTGGAGAGAAATTTGTCCAGAAAGAGGGCCCGGTTCAGCAGCAGGGAGCTGTAGGGGCAGCCAAGCACATCACCGCAGAATACCACGCCAACGTAGCCTACAAAGCGCTGGGCGTCGACGTTCCGGAAGTCAAGCTCTACACCAAAACATCCTCCGATGCCATCAATGGACAGGCAGCTTCAGAGGCTACACCTGTCATGCTGGCTTCGTTTGTGAAAGACGCAAAACCGCTCGGAAAATATTTGGCAGAGAACCCGGGTAAACGAGAAGAGGTTATCGCGAAAGTTCAAAAGGACTTCATAGCGGACGTTTTGCTCGCCAACTGGGACGTTGTCGGGATGGGGATGGATAACATCCTAGTCACATCTGACGGAACACCCGTCCGTGTCGACAATGGATCTTGCTTTGAATTCCGAGCTCAAGGAGATGAGAAATCAATACCCAAGCTTGGTATTTCCGGTTTCTCAGATAAGGCAATAGAAGTTGACTCCTTCCGCAATCCCCAGATTAACCCTCAGGCCGCACAAATGTTCGGCAGCATCAGCGACAAGGAGATCATCAGACAGATTGACGAGATGGCCGGAAAAATGGATCAGCTATTGGCTGCCACCCCCCCGAAATATCATGATGCCTTGGAGGGCCGCATGGCATACCTGCAAGAGTATAAAAAAGGGCTTGAGAGCAAACTTGGCATCAAACAAGAAACAGCGGCCAGCTCAGCCGTTGAGCAAAAGGATAAAACAAAGGCAGCAGAGACACCTTCAAAAACCACGAGTGTGAAAGGATTAAGAGGCAGAGTAATTGGCAAAGCACCATCAAAAGAGTTAGCAGCCAAAGCCTCTAGCAGGGCTCTTGAAGCCTTTTCCGGCGCCCTTGAAAATATAAAAGGGTTTCTGTTCCAACGAGTCTCTGATCCAACCGAATATGTTACATGTGATGCCCTCGATGTTGCAGGAAAACTTGAAGGCAAAAAAAGAGAAGAGGCAATTGCCAATATGGCCAAAGAGTTCACAAGCGTTGCATCAAACGCTTTATCACATGTTACTGCTGAAAATCTTCTGGATGATTTCAACCCCTTAGCGTTGGCGCACCAAGGAATGACATTAAACATCCAGGAAGCTTTGTTCTACACCAACGGAACGCCTCACAAACAAAAAACGATGGAACGACGCTTCGAAGCTTTGATGGATGTTATGGATGCCTGCATAAAAAACGGTGATCTGACTTCAGCTTCCGCCATCCACGCAGCTCTTAGCCAAGAGGGAGTCCGCAGGATCATCAAAGATAACGATAAATTAATGCAGAGATGGGATAACCACGTTATTAATAATGGCACAACAAGTTTCAAAAAAATGAACGCCGGCGACAACATATCTACCCCCTATCTCCCGGGTCTTAAAAATGAATTGGAGATAGATCAAAAGGCGGGAAAGGGACGATTCGGCCAGATGACGAAGCAAGAGGCTTTTGATGCTATTAATAAAGGCCTTAAAAAACCGGAAAAACAGCCAGAAGGTGAAACCAAATCTTTGCTGGCCCAGGATCTGGGATTGAGGGGAATGGCCCTATATGCCCGCAACGCTGTCGCGGAAACGCAATCTAACGTAGAGTCGAGCGCTCAAGCTCTGCAAGGGTTTTACGCAAGACGAGATGAGTGCAAAAATATACTTGATCAAATCAAACTCCTGCCCAGACCCCTCCAAGCCGAAGACGCGGCGAGGGAAACAAAAGCAGAGAATGGCTTAAGAGAAGCCAACACCCAGATTGAAAGGGAAGAAAAGGTTCAACGTAAAAACAAGATGGGTCATGAACTGGCGGAATTGGGGTCTGTTAGACTGCATCCGAATGAAAAGAGTATGAACGACAAAGTGTGGGATGCTTCATACACTCTAAAACCAAAAGGTTCATAAATTAAGACGACTTTTTGGTACCTATTGAGATTTATTAATTTCCCAATTAGCATCGCTATCACTGAAACTGAATTAAGTTAACTGAGGAAGCGATGGTAAAAATCTACACGAAAACAGGCGATCAGGGGCAGACGTCCCTCTTCACAGGGCATAGAGTCCCCAAAAATTCCCACTACATGGAAGCCATCGGCACTGTCGATGAGTGCAACAGCGCGATCGGTGCTGCCATATCGCTACTGCCTTCCGACCAAAAGTTTAGGCAAGTGAAGGAAGAGCTGGAATTTATCCAGCACGCCCTGTTCGATATCGGAGCGGCTCTGGCAACACCAAGATCCTTAGCATCAACACCTAAAATTTCCAAGACACGTTTTGACAGCGAAGAGATCACTCTGCTGGAGAAATGGATAGACAAAATGGATGGCGCCCTTCCCAAGCTCACCTACTTTATCTTGCCCGGCGGTCATCCCGCTTCAGCCCTTTTACACCTGGCCCGCAGCATCTGCCGCCGGTCAGAGCGGGAAGCCTACCCCTTGGCACAAAATGCCGACGTCTCCGAAAACGTTCTAGTCTATTTAAACCGCCTGTCCGACTATCTGTTTGTCCTCTCACGCTATGTCAACTTGCTCTCCGGCAGCGAAGAGACGCGCTGGGAGCACAACAAAGACACCCAGGCCATGCTTGCCGAAAAGAGCTAACCCCCTTTTTGATATTCTCCGGTTCTGTTAACTTAGCAATGACATTCGTTGACCGCTAACCGGAGAATCCCATGGAGCATAAGTTCACCGATGCCGTAGGGGCAGCTATCCAAACCGCCTTTTCCGAAGCCGAGAACCACAAAAACACGGAAGTGGGCGACAATCACCTCCTTCTCTCCTTCTTAAAAGAGCCGGAAGGGTATTTTTCTTCAATTCTTCACCATCTAAATCTCCACCCGAAGGCGTTAATCGACTCTCTGCAAGACGAGATCAACAAAAGCGCCAAATGGGCAGGAGGGGAAACCAAGCCCCCCACCACCTCCTGGTCTCTTCAGAATCGTATCAGAGAGGCCGAAACGATCGCAAAGGCGTGGAAAGATGACTACACCTCCAGCGACCACTTTCTCATTTCCTACTGGAAAGGAGGCTCCGAGCCTTTCAACAAGTGGAAGAGCCAGTCGAAAATCACACTGAAGGATTTAGAAGAGCACATAAGAAAAATACGAGGAGAAAGGCATATGGACTCCCCCACAGCAGAAGAGAATCTCCAGGCGCTTGAAAAATACTGCAAAAACTTAACCGACCTGGCAAGAAAGGGAAAAATCGACCCGGTGATCGGACGGGAAGAAGAGATCCGCAGGACAATGCAGGTGCTGAGCCGCAGAACCAAAAACAACCCGATGCTAATCGGCGAGCCGGGTGTGGGGAAAACCGCTATCGCCGAGGGACTGGCTCAAAGAATTATCCAGGGGGACGTTCCGGACTCGCTTAAGAACAAGCAACTGATGACCCTTGACATGGGCAGCCTGATTGCGGGAACCAAGTTCCGAGGAGAATTTGAAGAGCGCCTGAAGGCTATCTTGCAAGATATCGAAAAGAGCGAGGGCAACGTCATCTTGTTCATCGACGAGGTGCATACACTTGTAGGGGCCGGAGCTGCCGAAGGAGCGATGGACGCGGCCAACTTGCTAAAACCGGCGCTTGCTAGAGGCTCTCTCCACTGTATCGGCGCGACCACGCTAAACGAATATCAAAAACACATCGAAAAAGACGCGGCGCTGGAGAGACGCTTCCAGACCGTCTTTGTCGACGAGCCAAGCCCCGAAGATGCCGTTGCCATCTTGCGGGGGCTGAAAGAGCGCTATGAGATATTCCACGGGGTGCGCATCACCGAGTCGGCCATCCATGCGGCCGTCTATCTCTCCAATCGCTATATCACCGACAGACGCCTGCCCGATAAGGCGATCGACCTGATCGATGAAGCAGCCTCTTTGATCCGCATGCAGATCGGCAGCCGTCCGCTGCCCATCGACACCAAGGAACGCGAGCTCTCCGCCCTCAATATCGAACTGGAAGCGATCAAGCGGGAAAAGGGCGCGATCGAACAGGGACGGCAGGAAAAGATCCAAGAGAAGATCGCGAAGATCAAAGAAGAACTCGCCCGGCTCCGCCAGGAATGGGAGCAGGAAAAGGAGCTTTTAAATACCTTGAAGCAAAAAAAAGATGCGCTTGAAAAGATAAAATTTCAAGAGGAGGAGCTGGAGCGTAAACTCGACTACGAAAAAGTAGCCGAAATCCGCTACCACAAAATCCCCGCACTCCAAAAAGAGCTTGAAGAGGCGCAGCAAAAGCTGTCTGCCAAGCCCCACCGTCTCTTGCAAGAGGAAGTTGACGACCAGCTGATCGCCCACATTGTCTCCAAGTGGACTGGCATCCCTGTTCACAAGATGTTGGAAGGAGAGGCCGAAAAGCTGCTGCATCTGGAAAAAGATCTTGAAAAGAGGGTTGTCGGACAAGATATTGCTGTTAAAGCCGTATCCGAAGCGATTCGCAGATCGCGCTCCGGCCTCGCCGATCCATCAAGACCGGTGGGAGTATTTCTCTTTCTCGGGCCGACAGGAGTGGGAAAAACGGAACTTTCCAAGGCGCTTGCCTCCATTCTATTCGATCAGGAAGAGGCGATGGTGCGTCTCGACATGTCTGAATACATGGAAAAGCACAGCGTCTCCAAAATCATCGGCTCTCCTCCAGGGTATGTTGGCTACGACGAAGGTGGTCAGCTCACCGAGTCTTTAAGACGCCGCCCCTACAGCGTTGTCTTGCTCGATGAGGTGGAAAAGGCCCACCCCGATGTTTTCAACATCCTGCTGCAGATCTTTGACGACGGACGCATCACCGACAGCAAAGGCCGTGTCGTCAACTGTAGGAACGCTCTATTCATCATGACATCCAACTTAGGCTCAGACCGTCTCCTTGCCAAAATGGAAGAGAAGAAAAAGTCATTTGATAAAGAGGAGATTCTGCAGATTGTCGAGCCGGTAGTCAAAGGCCACTTCCGCCCCGAATTCATCAACCGCCTGGACGAAATACTCCCTTTCCTGCCGCTTAAGGAGAGTGATATGGAGAAAATTGTCGCAATTCAGCTCGATACGCTGAAAAAAAGGATGGAGGAGCGTAAGAACGAGTTGTCCTGGTCGGACAACGCTGTGAGGTTATTGGCAGAAGAGGGTTACGACCCCCATTTCGGAGCGAGGCCGCTCAAACGGCTTATCCAGCACGCCGTTGTCAACCCCTTGTCAAGAGGCATTCTGGAAGGGAAAATACCTCCAGGAACCATCGTCGAACTGGATGTTAAGGACAAGGAAATTGCCTACACCGCCAAAATGAAAAAGGTAGCTCGGTAACCTTTCCAAAAGTCCATGGTTTTCCCCCTACACCAGTGAAAACCATGGACTGCTTTGTGATTGACAAGGCTTTCAAGACACTCCACGATATCTCCCACACACCTCATTTAAGTTTCGCCCGAGCGCTTCAACTTGCTAAAAAACAAGCGTTCCCAAAATGAAAACAAACCGCAACTTTTTAACTATACAACAAAGCTGTTCCGGTAGAATGTGGGGATAAGAGGAAACTTGATTTAGAGAGAAAGTATCTAAGATTCAACTTAGAGACTGACCACAAATAAATCATACGATTTCAGTTTGTGGACAATCTCTTAGCACACATAACCCCCACTCCTCTTTCGCAATTTAGTAAGTCGCATCCAGTTCACATTTTTCCAATATCAGAGACAGCCCGCAGACTCAAATCAGTATGCTTTACTCCTCCGTAGAATTATAGGTTTCGAAAAAATTTTCACCCTATTGGATTAATAAGCTGAATTATTTTTCGAAGCTTATAACTTAGATTTTATTTTTATCCTGACAACAAACAAGGACAAGGAGGTCGTTCATGGAAAAAACCTTTAAAAGCTTACTCATCAATGAATTGTCTGATTTATTGAGCGCTGAGCGGCAAATCGTTGAGGCCATGCCCGAAATGATCAGAGCGTCAGAATCCCCGGATTTGAAACATGCTCTTGAATCCCATTTGGTAGAGACAAAAACACACGTTGAGCGTCTCGAAAAAATCTTCGACATTCTGAATGTGAAGAGAGAAGAAAAGTTCTGCCCGGCAATGAAAGGGCTGATTGAAGAGTGCAAAAGCGTGCTTCACGATTTCAGATCGAAATCGTCTCTCTGCGATGTATTAATCATCTCCAAAGCGCAGCGCATCACGCACTACGGAATCGCGGCCTATGGAACCGCTCGCACATTTGCCAGGGAAATGGAGCTTGGCAAGGTAGCCGATCTTCTCCAGGCCTCGCTGGACGAAGAAGGAAATGCAGATAAAAAATTAACCAAAATTGCCGAGGGAGGTCTGCTGAAATCTGGTATCAATCAGCAGGCAAAAGCCCTTACTGCTCAGCGATAAGCCGACAGGCGGTATTCTTAATTCGGAAGGGGGCTCTGCAAGCAATCATGTGGCACCACCCTCCCGGAATTTGACGAAAAAATAGGGCTTGCTAAGAGACTGCCCCACAAACAAATCATACGATTTCAGCTTGTGGACACTCTCTTAGCAGTCGATGGAATAACCAACTAAAGGAGAAACTATGGATACCACGAAAATTACCGGTCTTCTGGCAATGATTTTCGCATCAGGCTTTGCCACGAGCGCTCATGCAGATTACTACTACCAAGATTCCAGATCGTCCTGCCCAAGCTGCCGCTCAAACGACCGATGCCATCATTCAGGCGGTTACCACCATGGTGAGGGCCAAAGATACCATCGAAGCGATGAAAACGGGGGATACAATCGAAACGACACCAATAAAACCGATCAAAACCGCCAAAGTGACCCTGCCAATAGGCAACAAGGCAGTTTTCATCCAACGAGCAAAAACTACGTCGCCAGCAATGCCCATGACAACTCCATGCAATTGACCGATGCAGAACTTGCGAAACAGATTCACGATAAGCTCGATTCAGGCTGGCTCTCAAAATCCTATGCAGGCGTAACCGCCCGTGTAAGCAATGGAAACGTTGTATTGCAAGGCCAGGTTGGCACGTCGGTGGACAAATCAAAATTGGAAGAAGAGATTCGCAACATGAAAGGAGTCATTAGCCTGAACAGTCAAGTCACTGTCGGGGAGCAAAACACCATGGAAAAGCCCGCTCAAGATCAAATGGAACAATCCGGTCAACACAAAATGGAGTTACCAGGTTCAGAATTTCCTCAGGACAAAGCAGCAACTACGGCAGACAGACAGCTGAATAAAAAAATTCGTGACAACATCGGAAAAAACTGGCTTGGAAAAAACTACAATGAGATTGCTCTGAACACTAAAAACGGAATCGTTACCTTGCAAGGAGCGATTAAAAACCCCGGTGACCAGCAAAAGCTGGTAAACGAGATTCAGCAAATCGAAGGGGTCAAATCCGTGAAGAGCGAACTCCGCGTGTTAAATAACAGCTAACTCCGCTTCAATGCATTATTTAAACACTCTTTGACTCGGGAGAACAATTCACTCTCCCGAGTCAAAGAACAAATAGACAGCCTTCACTATACCGAAACAACTTGAAGAATTGGAAATTTGGCCAGGAGGGCCTTAAGAATTTTTGTCCGGAGCGAGCGACCATTGCCGAGAGGCAAGGCGCGAGTGAGAACGAAAATTCTTAAGTATACCGAAATTCTCTCAAAATTTGGATTTTGGCAAAGAGAAAGCTCTCGCAATTGAATGATCGCAAGCCACCTAATATTAGAAATATGAGGTGGCTTGCGATCATTCAATCCCGAGGCTTTCTCAAAGCCCCCATGCCAAATTTTGAGAGAATTTCGGTATAAACCCAACGAAGCCAAAGACCAATTCTTCAAGTTGCCTCGGTATAAATGGGTTCCTCATGAATTCAATGCTCCCCTTTCCTAAGGGATAACGGTATTGAAACCGCGGGGAACACCTCATGCTCAGCGACGGTGCTTGATCTTGTTGATGCCGTTCAAAGCAGCAATACGATAAGCTTCCGCGTAGGTTGGATAGTTGAAAATGTGATCGATAAAGTAGTCGATTTTAGCGCGGAACGACACGGCGACCTGGCCGATGTGAACAACCTCGGCCGCTCCCCTGCCGATCACGTGGATACCGAGGATTTCGAGCGTTTCCTTGTGGAATATGAGTTTCATCAGGCCAGTTGACCCGCCCACAATGTGGCTTCTTGAGATCTCATAGAAATAGGCTCTGCCCACTTCATACTGAAAACCCAGCTCGCGCAGCTGGTCTTCGGTATATCCGCAGCAGGAGATCTCCGGAATGGTCCAGATACCGATCGGATAGAAGGTTGGGAAGTGGTGCGTCTCAACGCCGCAAGCGTGTCTTGCGGCAAGCCTTCCTTGCTCCATACTGGTCGAAGCTAAGCTAGGGCCTCCGATAACATCTCCAACCGCATAGATGTGAGACACCGGCGTCTGAAAGAGGGCATTGACGGGCAAATAGCCCTTGTCATTTTTTGTCAGTCCGCAGTTTTCGATATGCAGCGACTCGACGTTGGCTTCGCGGCCGAGGGCATAGAGTAAACAGTCTGCAGATAGGCTTGTTCCGTCTTTAAACTTAACGACAGCCCTATTTTCCTCTTTGATGATCTCTGCCGGTTCTTTCCGTCCTTTGAAGCGAAGGCCTATGTCGGTCAGCGATGTCTGCAAGTGGATGCCGATTTCAGAGTCAAGCAGAGGAAGAATATGATCCTTCTTATCGATGATGGTGACTTCGGTGCCAAGGGCTGCGAAAAAGGAGGCGTACTCAGAGCCGATGATACCACCCCCGAGAACCAGCATTGACTTTGGCACCCGTTCAATCCGGAGAAGACGTGTCGAGTCCAAAATGATCTTATCGTCAAATGGAACACCCGTGGGGTTTCTCGGGACAGATCCTGTCGCGATGATGAAAGACTCCCCCTTGATCTGATAGGAAAGCCGGTAGTCGCTGTCCACAATGAGAAGCGTATGGGGATTTTCAAACCGGCCTGTGCCATGCAGGAAGCGAATGTTATTTTTCTTGAACTGGCGGCTGATCATCGTCCGCTCTTCTTCGATCACCTGGCTCAAGCGGCTGTTTAACTCGGATATCGTGACCTCTTTTATATCGCGGACATCGCGGTATTGCCTCTCATAGAAGCGTGTCAGGTCGATGATCGCTTCACGCAGCGTCTTCGAGGGGATGGTTCCGGAATAGAGGCAATTGCCGCCGGGAGTCGGCTCCTTTTCCACTACGACAACAGATTTTCCCAGTTTAGCCGCCTGAATCGCCGCCTTCTGCCCGGCCGGCCCCGATCCAATCACCACTACATCGGCTTTTATCTCTTCCATAGAGGTTTTTTCCTTTTCCGTTGATACCGAAATGCATTGAAAGAGACTCTTTTCACCCGCTCTCGATGAAAAAAAACTTTTTCGATGCGTTTCTTCTGCGCTTGGTGCCTAGATCGCATGATCTTTCTGCTATCAATGCGCCAAACGAGATACGCGCCCGCTCTCTTTAAGCCCCGTGGTCACCCTCGCTAAAATCAATGCAGGACAGCGGCTTGACAAGCACTTGCCCAAACTAAGGTTTATCACGTTATGATAATTGTCTGTAGCAAATTATATGCCGCTCGGCTCTCTATGTGTGTTTTTCCAGCTATGGACAGGCTATTTTCAAAAGATGACAGTAAAATCCGAACGTGTTAAAATATTTTTAGAATCCTAAGGAAGCGGAGCTTTTTTTCAAAGAGGATCTTGTATGGGAAAAACCAATTTTACCAAAGTGGAAGAGTCTCTCGCGCAGGGTTTGCACAAAATGGAAGTGGAGAGGCTGCTGAATGAGGCCGATAAAGCTTCCGGCAAACCCCCTCCTCCAAAAAAAGAGACCAGCCCGGAGCTTGCCGAAGAGAAAAAGAAACTAATCAAAGACTTGGAGCTCAACATCAATCGGCTCAAAGCCAAAGACAGCAAGATCTTCGAAAAACTGAAGGTGAAACGTTCCACCGTTCAAAAATTCACAGAAAATCCTCAGAAGCTAAGCGAGGAGGACTGGAAGCATGCCGCCATTCTCCTGAAAAGAACCGAAACCCTACTGAAAGAGATGGTGCCCGACAAAGCCAATGATAAGCTTGTCGAGGACGAGCAGACGCGCCATCTTAACAAAAGGTTCAACGTCAATGAAAAGTGGCTTCCCCTAAATTAGCCACTGTTGACTCTTAACACTTAATTTTCAGCACTCTAAATTCAATTTCACTCCTTTCGCAGGAATCCCCTTGCGAATAATTGGCAAAATCTAGTAACTTTGTTCTTCCTTTCGAGGGGCGTATAGCTCAGTTGGTAGAGCTCCTGTCTTACACACAGGCGGTCATAGGTTCGAGTCCTGTTGCGCCCAAATCGATATGCGGGAGTAGTTCAATTGGTTAGAGCACCGGCCTGTCACGCCGGAAGTTGCGGGTTCGAGTCCCGTCTCTCGCGAATCTTTTATCGAGCGCCAAATATCTGGCAAACCGCTCGATCCCCAAAAAAACACAAAATTTCTGATAGACAATCCTTCGCTTCCTATTGAGTTTTAGCTAGAAATAGTGTATGCTTCCGCACGTGAAGAAAGTGGCTAAAAACTAGAATCTTCACTCAAGCCCGATAGGAAAGGAAGTAACCACTATGGCCTTAGCCCACGCGAGCGCAAAGCGCTCAATCATACACGAACTGTTTCTTCTCGTCTGGATGGTCATCGGTGCTTTCCTGGCCGCCTTTGCCATCGAGGTGTTTTTGATACCCAATCAGCTGATCGACGGCGGAATTGTTGGTATCGCGATGATCTTAAGCGGCCTGACAGCCCAATCTTACTTACCCTATTTTCTGGTTGCTCTCAACCTCCCCTTTCTAGTGACAGCCTACCGCTCGATAGGAAAGATCTTCCTCTTCCACTTCATCTTTGCAGTCTTTTCGTTCGCGCTCTCATTCACCCTCATCCACAATTATTTAACATGGCACTTTGACGGCGAAAGCCTCGAAGTCGTTGTCATCGGAGGAGCCATCCTCGGAATTGGCCTGGGCCTCATTATCCGCTATGGCGGATGCCTCGACGGCACAGAGATCATGGGCATCTTGCTATCCAAAAAAGTGGGCGTCAGCGTCGGGCAGGTTGTTTTAGCCTGCAATATTGTCATCTTTGGTGCTTTCGGCCTGATCAGCAAGGACTGGCACCCTCCGTTACTCTCTCTCATCACATATATGGTCGTGATCAAAGTGATGGACGCCGTCATTGTCGGCCTTGACGAAACTAAATCTGTCATGGTGGTCTCTTCGAAGTCGCAAGAAGTCAGAGAAGCGATCATTAACGAGCTGGGACTCGGAGTTACCGTCATGTACGGCAGAGGCGGATTCTCAGGCGCTGAAAAAGAGATCCTCTATGTCATAGCGGAACGTCTTCAGCTTTCCGAACTGAAAGATCTGATCCACCGCAACGACCCGGCGGCTTTCATCGCAATCGAAAACCTCCACGAGGTAGCCTACGGCATGGAAAACAACACGGCACGTCGAAAAGCCAAACCCAGCGTCATCAAGAAGATTGGTAAAGCGCTGATAGGTCGCAAGGCAAAATAGAATAAGGAACATGGACGAGATCTCTTTCGCGGAAATCCATGAGGCAGCACTCCGATCTGGCTTTCATGATTGCGGCATATGCGATCCGGAGATCCCCAAAGAGGATGCCGATGCTTACGATACATGGCTCAAAGATGGGCTAAACGCTCACCTCGCGTACATGGAAAACCGCATTAGGATTGATCCAAAGTCGCTGTTTGCCGACCTGAAATCGGTCATCATGTTCGTCACCCACTACAAGCAAGAAAAACTGCCGTTTGAAGAGGGCAAAGGGCTCATCGCCAGTTATGCGAGAGGCCGCGATTACCACCGCATCCACAAAAAGCAGCTGAAAGAATTTATCTGCTGGCTTGAGAAAAGGTCGGGGAAGGAGGGCATCGCCCGGGGCTTCAGCGACTCGTTCCCTCTACTGGAAAAGGCCCTTGCTGCCAAAGCAGGCCTTGGTTTCGTAGGCAAAAACACCCTGTTGATCCACCCCAAATTCGGCACCTTCGTTCTTATTTCAGGTATTTTAACATCTCTCGACCTGCCACGCACAGCCTCCAAAGCACGCATGCCCAGATGCGGCAGCTGCACCAAATGCCTCGACGCCTGTCCCACCTCTGCCATCATCGCACCCTACCGCGTAGACGCGGCCAAGTGCCTCTCCTCCCTGCTTATCGAATCGAAAGGCCCTCTGGAAAACCCCGAAAAGGTGCGCAATCCCGGTTATATTTTCGGCTGCGACATCTGTCAGGACGTGTGCCCTCATAATGTAAGGAAGCCCCTCTCCCTCCACACGGAATTTTCCCAGGAGAAAGGACAGGGAGCTTATATCACAAGAGATAGGCTGGAAGCTCTTCTAACGATGCCGGAGGAACTTTATGGCAGTCCCACTTTTGGCAGTCCCCTGAACCGCCGTGGAGCTTTAGGACTAAAGGCCAATGCCGAGACGCTCCCCTGGGCACTAGAGGCAGCCCACGAGCTGAAATAGCCTATTTTGCCTCCAGACGGAATCTCATAGACTGTTCTCAAACTCAAATCAGTATGCTTTACCGTCAAATTTGGTCTTTAGTGACTTAGGAGTGTGTGTAAGTGACGCAATATCTCAATCCCGAAAGCCCTCTCTTTGCCAAAAGCCAAATTTTGAGGCACTTTCGGTATAATCCCCGCGATCGGATTTAAAATCCTTTAGCGTCTTTTTAAGGAATAGCTAACGACGGAGGGAGACGAAGGTTTGGCGAAGTTGACAGGGCCAAACTGCTGCTTGTGGCTGAAGGGTTCTTTTACCTTCTCCCTGGAGACGGAGAAAGAGCTGTAGCCACTGGACTCTTCTGCAATGTAAACAAGCGTTCCAAGCACCATCAATATCCCCCGGAATCCCTTGCAACGGAGGCGATGAGGGAGTTTTTTGTCGTCGTCCAGCCAGCCCCTGATCGGGTAGTTGATCGGATGATGAGCCCCAAACATCAAAGGACAGGCGCGCGAAATAAAACGGTCTCTGTGGATCATAAATTCTTCTACCTTTCAAAAGCACTAGTATTATAATTTTTTACACAAACAAACAACTATTTTAATAAATTAAGAATTTATAAATCAACAATTACCTTTAATATATATTAATTTTTCATACTATCATTTCCATTTCCCGGGAAATTTCCTATCCTCTTTAAAATTTTTTAGATATAAACCGAGGGGTTGTCCGAACAGAATCTTCTAATGGCTGTTTGGCTTGACTCAAACATTCCTTTAACCTTAAGAGCGATACCCCCTTATGTTCGATGATGAAAAGCAAAGATCTAAACGGCTGCTCGCGATCGATTCGTGGCGCGTATTTCGTATCATTTCCGAATTCGTTGATGGCTTTGAGACGATGACCGCCCTTGGGCCTTCCGTTTCCATATTCGGATCAGCGCGCCTGCCGCCGGCCAGCCCCTACTACAACATGGCCATTGACGTGGCCGAGCATATTTCCAGAAAAGGGTTTGCAGTGATTACCGGCGGCGGCCCCGGTCTCATGGAGGCGGCCAACAAAGGTGCCCAGGCTGCCGGCGGCAACTCCTGCGGCCTAAGTATCGACCTGCCGAATGAAGCCGAGCCCAACCACTTTATCGACAGGCGCTATCAGCTGCAGTTCCGCTATTTTTTCATCCGCAAGGTGATGTTTATCCGCTACGCGCAAGGGTATGTTTTCCTACCCGGGGGGTTTGGCACTCTCGATGAACTCTTTGAAGCGCTAACCTTAATCCAGACGGAGAAGATCAATCGTTTTCCAATCTACCTAATGGGAACTTCCTATTGGCTTGGCCTGATCGACTGGCTAAAAGAGCGTGCCCTACGTGATGGCTGCATCGCTCCTAAAGATCTGAATCTATTCAAAATCACGAACGATCCGGAAGAGGTGGCGATCGGTATCGATCAACACTACAAGACCAGCAAGGGCCAACGTAACTTTTGATAAGGATTTGGTGAGAAGATGCACTCAAGGGGCCGGGATATCCCGGCTCCTTGAGCTCTTTTAAGATGAAGATTTATTATGATCTATCATTAATTATTTACGGTAGGGATTCAAATTCTGCTGCGAAAGAGGAACATCGCGTCTTTGCACATATTGCACCCCTCTGCCTTGAGCAGCCAGGGGAACCCCTTGCTGAACAGGCTGAACTGGCACTACCTGCACCGGAAGGGGCTGGCCGCCTTGGACGAACCCTCTGCCACCGTGCACGACGGGGCCTTGCCCGGACACCACAGTGACTCCTCTCTGCTGTAGGTCTTGCGCGTAGTTTCTTATTCCTTCATTTCTACCGGAGCCCGGTATCTGTCTTGCTGCGTTAGGATCAAAGGCCATGGTCAATCCTCCTATTGGATTAGAATCCGTTTTCACAAATACCGCTGACATAGTTCAGCATGTTGACGTTCAGTAAGATATTGGGCTTGCTGGAGAGCCAAGAATCATTGATACCCAAGATGATAGTATCGTTGACCAGCCATTTTTTCATGGTGCTGTAATCACCGGAAGAGATTCTCCAGATCGAACCATCTTCAAGGCAAAGTTCACAGTTAAGGTAGTCGATTGCAATGATCCAGTGGGTGTAAACACCGTTGTAGATAGGACCTTTCAACAAGTTAACTTCGATGTCAGCGCCTGTCATTTGGTTAACCAAACGGAAGTAGTAGCTGGAGAACCAGGCATGGTTAGGAAGCACCAGGATCGAGTCGGAGGCGAGCCAGTCCAGCGTCTTATAGCGGTGGCTGTACTTCACGATCCACTCTGAGCCGTCTTCCAGAGTCACGATGTCGCCAAGAACTGTGACAGCGATGGGGCGGTGCATAGCACCTTGGTGGGATGTGTAATAAGTGGGCTTAGCGATGATCTCTGCATTTGTGACATCTTCCACAGCTTCTTCGCTTGGCTCTACCGATTCGAGCGAACGTTTTTCAACACCCTCTTTGCCCTCAGCGCGATTTTTTCTCGCTGTCGCAATTTTCTCTTTCGCTTCCTGGCCCTTTACCCATTCGGCATGGCTTAAAGAACGGTTACCCACTTCAACGTGTTCCGCTTCCTGTTTCTCTTCGCCTTCTGCCCCTCTGATCTTCAGAGAGCCGAGGAATGAAAGTGCTTTCGTCTTTCTTTCTTCGCGACCAGTCTCAGCAACTTCTTCTTTTGTCGATTCGGTTTCTTCAGCTTTGATTTGTCCGGCAAACGTTGTCATTAAAGCTGCGCAATAAGCGATGTGCCATGTCAAGCTTTTCATATCTGATTTCCCTTTTGGTTTACAGACTATCCACAAACAGCAACAGTGTGATTTGAGCTGGTGAACGTCCCCTAGTTTATTTTTATCCGTTACAGCGGGCTAAACGAAAATGTTAGCAAACTGAGCCAGATTTTGGATTTGTCTCATTAAGATGACATAAAGATTACATTAATCTTCTCCAAAACGCTGTCATTCTAAAACTTTAACTACTGTTTTTCAAATATTTAATTTTTTTTAATTTTAGACTTCACAATTGAATATTCTGGTAACAAGTTCATCTCGTACTGCATAAATTTCCCGCCAAGAGATCGCTAAGAGACTGTTGACGGATTCGATTCCTGTTGATATTGGGTTTTCAATCTCTTTCGATTCGTTTTTTGGAGGTCAACACCAGCTCTTACAGATAGCCCCCAAAATCGACGCAATCCGAATCCGCTGACAGTCTCTAAAGAGTGCTGCATTATACCGAAAGTATCTCAAAACTTGGCATGTGGGCTTTGAGAAAACTCTCGCGATTGAATGATCTCAAGTCACCTCATATTTCTAATATTAGATGACTTTGTATCTTTCAATCGCGAGAGCGTTCTCTTTGCCAAAAGCCAAATTTTGAGACACTTTCGGTATAAACAAAAGAGCGGCATCCAGCTTTCTCAAAGCCTTCATGCCAAATTTGACAGACTTTCGGTATAATGCCGGATGCCGTTGATTTTTCAGGAGGAGGAAATGAACAGAAAAAATTTCAGAGAAATGGGGCCTTTAGCTCTCCGAAAGTGCCCCGAGTGCAAGTCACCCACGAGTAGAAATGTAAGGTGACTTGCAGTTTATCGATCGTTTGGGGCTTTCGCTTTACCCCAAACCAAATTTTGAGACATTTTTGGTATAATCGCTAGTCGAGGGTGAACCGGCACCCGTCGGCGATCAGTTTATCGATATAGTTGAGATCGTAGTTCATCCGCAAGAAATTGGGGTCTTCCAGCATGTAGAGATGAAAAGGGATAGTCGTCTTGATGCCTCCGACGTGGAACTCGCGGAGCGCCCTTTTGGCCCTCGCGATCGCCTCCTCCCGGGTACGTCCCTTGACGATTAGCTTGGCGACCATAGAGTCGTAGTTGGGCGGTATCACATAACCCGAGTAACAGGCGCTGTCCACCCTGACATGGGGTCCGCCCGGCGGGAGGTAATACTCCAGCTTTCCTGGAGATGGCATGAAGTGGTGGGATGGATCTTCCGCGTTGATGCGGAACTGGATCACATGGCCCGAGAAGGTGATATCCTTTTGCGTGAAAGGAAGCGGCTCGCCCCTGGCTACCCGGATCTGCTGCTCGATAAGATCGATATCGGCAAGCTCCTCGGAAACCGTGTGCTCCACCTGGATCCTGGTGTTCACCTCCATGAAGTAGTAGCGGCCCTCGCTGTCTAATAAAAACTCAACAGTGCCGGCAGAGTAGTAACCGGCCTCTCTGACAACCCGTACAGCTGCCTCGCCGATCTCTTCAATTTTTTCCTTACTGAGAATAGGGCATGGAGTTTCTTCAATGAGTTTCTGTCTGCGCCTCTGGATGGTGCAGTCTCGAATCCCGATATGAACGACGTTGCCGAACTTGTCGCCTAAAACCTGCACTTCGATGTGGCGAGGGTTTACAATCATTTTTTCCAGGTAGACATTGGGATTGCCAAAGCTGACTTCAGCCTCCGCCCTGGCAGCGGCAAAATGCTTCTTAAACTCTTCCATCGAGTGCGAAATGCGGATCCCCTTGCCACCGCCACCGGCGGTCGCTTTGATGAAAACGGGAAATCCGATCTTTTCGACCTCTCTGATCGCCTTTTCCATATCCTCCACAACGCCGTCAGAACCGGGGATGATTGGACAATTGGCCTTCGCAGCCGTCTCTTTGGCTCGTGCCTTATCACCCAGAAGCTGGATTGCCTTGGCCGAAGGACCGATGAACTCAAGTCCGCAACTTTCGCAAATGGACGCAAAGCTGTGATTTTCGCTTAAAAATCCATAACCGGGATGGATTGCGTCGGCTCCCGTAATCTCGCAGGCGGAGAGGATATTGGGAATTTTCAGATAGGATTTCTGCGAGGGAGGTTCTCCGATGCAGATTGCCTCGTCAGCGTGCAGCACATGCAATGCCTCACTGTCAGCCTCAGAGTATACCGCGATGGTCTGCAGCCCAAGATCATGGCAGGCCCTGATGACCCTGACAGCGATCTCGCCGCGATTGGCAATAAGTACCTTTTGCATAAAATTGAAATAGCCCCGCTACTACTCTTTGCTTTCGACACGGAAAAGAGGGGTGCCAAACTCCACCGGCTGGTTATTTTCTACCAACACTTCCACGAGCCTGCCCTTCACTCCGGCTTTGATCTCATTCATGACTTTCATCGCTTCAATAATGCAAAGAACTGTATCCGCGCTGACGATATCGCCAATTTTCACGAAAGGAGGATCGTCCGGTGATGGAGCCATGTAAAACGTTCCAACCATCGGCGATTTGATCACCTCTCCTTTTTTCGCCTTCATCTCTTCGCTCACAATAGTTCCCCCGTCTTGATTATTGCTCATTTCCGCTCTGCTGTGCGCTACGCTCTGATGAATCGGGGCTCCTCCCGCCTTGAAGAAGGCCGCATCTGTCCTTTGAAAAAAGCGATCGTCACGATATTCGGGCTTGAAATATTCAGGGATGGAAGCGCTCTCCTCTTTGGCTCGCATGTCATGCCTCTCCAGCATCAGCTCATATCCCTCTTCCTTGATGCGCAGGCGCTGAGTTCCGGTTTTCTCCATCGCGCTCATCAACTCTTTGATCTGTTTTAAATCCACTCGCTAAACTCCGCTTATATATTGCCAACGCTGTACGAGACTGCCCACAAACTGAAATCGTGTATTTTGTCCGCTCCATGGGATATAAACTTCGAGAAAATTATCGGCGTAACACGCCCTATTCTGATAATTTCTCGACACTCATAGCCCAATGCAGCAGCAAACCCTACCGATTGGAGTTTTAGTACAGGCTCTATACCGAAAGCGCCTCAAAATTTGGCATGGGGCTTTGAGAAAGCCTCGGTACTGAAGGAATGCAAGTCTCCTCTCTCTAATAGTAGGTGACTTGCAGTCTCCGAGAGAGCTTTCTTGTTGCCCAAAACCAAATTTTGAGACGCTTTCGGTATAAGTGCTGCGTTATACCCTTTGTACGTATTCGCCTGTCTTTGTATCAACTTTTATGATGTCCCCTACTTCAATAAAGGGTGGAACATCGATTTTTGCGCCGGTCTCCAAGATAGCGACTTTGCCGCCGCCCGAAATGACCGGATTTTCCTCATCCCCCTCAATTTTAGAGACCATGATCTCCAAAAACTGCGGCAGCTCGACAGCGAACACTGTGTCTCCAAAGTAGGAGGCCTTAAGCTCGACCCCTTCTTTAAGAAAATGGATCGCATCACCCACGATCTGCGCCGGCACGAGCACCTGGTCTAAATTTTTGGTGTCCAGGAAAAGATAATCCTTACCTTCCATATAGAGGTAGGAGATAGGACGCTCGATGAGCGCCACGTCGTCGATGTGCTGATTGATTTTAAAATTCTTTTCCAGCGTCTTGTTGGAGGAGAGATCGCGTAACTTCGTTTTGATGAACGGAGTTCCTTTAGGGACGGTCACTTTAACGCTCGTCTCGACGCGATAAAGCTTGTGATTGATCGAAATGATCATCCCCGGCGTTACTTGATTACTTAAAACCATACGTGTCCTTAGATTTTATCTTGTAGATTAGCCTATGCCAGCACTTTTGTCAAAGGAGCTCTTAAAAGAACTATACCGAAAGAGTCTCTGAATCGGGGATGATTAGGACACTTTCGGTATAAAAATGATGCGTTTTTACGAGACTGCTAACGGATTCGAAGTTTTTTACAAACTTTTAAGGAAAGCTATTTCCGAAGCCATATCCTTCGCCCCCATCAGGTAGGTGCCCGCGACAAATTCCGTAGCACCCGCAAGCAGGCACTCCTTAGCCGTCTCCCGGTTAATTCCTCCATCAACTTGGATGGGGAACGGAGGAAGTTTTAAAGTAGCGGGATTGTTTTTGTCGGCTGTAACGCCTCCCTGGCGAATATCCAGTTTTGTCAGCGCGTCGCGGACAAAACGAATCTTATCAAGCACCTCTGGCATGAATTTTTGCCCGCCAAAGCCGGGATGCACGGTCATCAACAGGATCATGTCACACTTGTTCAAATATTTAGGAACAAATGTTTCTGAGGTTTCTGGACAAAATGCCAAACCGGCCTCGACGTTGCATTTGCGGATAAAGCTTAGCGTATCTTCCACATCTTCGGTCGATTCGAAATGAAAAGTGATCCTGTCTGCGCCCGCCTCGACAAAGCGTTCGACATAGTCAAACGCGTTGTACATCATGAGATGCACATCAAGGAACATGTTCGTGCCGCGGTTGATTGCAGCGACGACTTGAGGCCCGATTGTAAGGTTAGGGACGAAATGCCCATCCATGACATCCACATGCAGCCTGTCAGCGCCTGAATCCTCAATCCTTTTTGCCTCGTCATAGATCTTGCCGAAATCTCCGGCCAGGATCGAAGGACAGATTTTGATATGCCCTTTAGTCCCCATAAATATCCTCCCTCTGCCCTTTATACCGAAAGTGTCTCAAAATTTGTTTTTTCACCTCGAGGAATCCTCGAAAGCAAGAGCATTCTCTTTGTCAAAAACAAAAATTTTGAAACACTTTCGGTATAATTTAGAGCTGTTTTAATTAATCGTGCTTTTCTTCGATGTTGTGTGTGGTGATCGGTTTAGGAGGCTCCTCCCCTTTGAGTTTGGAGATAGTATCCCCGAAAGTTCGCTCCAGAAGATCGGGTGCGGCGCCAGGTTTCTGCCCGCTGCGAATCACAACCGCTTTAATCTTTTTCTTCTGATGGGCAAGCTTAAAGCAGCATTGCTTATATTTTTTTCCTGACCCGCAGGGACAGGGGTCGTTTCTACCGACTTTCTGATTCATCTGACTCCTTTAAGCAAAGCGCTATGCCGTGAACCTTGGAACCCGCGCGCTTACCTTTACAAATGATTTTTTATAAACTTGTTTTTTTGCAACCAACCTATTATAATAGATCCTTTATTTTTTTCTAACTTTTTAGATCAATTTATGACTGAACACCTTCCGGTATATACAGAAGCTCGCCGCACCCCATCACTCTCTCCACCTTGGAAAGGAGTGGGCAAGGACATCGAGAAAAGCGTCCGTAAAGCTCTCCATCACTTCAACATGTTGGAGGGGGTCCAAAGCATCGCCGTCGCATTGAGCGGCGGAAAAGACAGCCTGACCCTTTTGGCTATGCTGGCGGCTGTCAACGTTCCCATCCTTCAAGCTACACGCTCTCTTTGTGGACGGCCCCTACACATGCGGCGCCGGCGTGCAAAGACAACAGCTCGAGGCGTGGTGTCAAGAGCTCTCTGTTCCCCTGCATGTCTTGAACTCCACCCAAACTCTCGAAACACTGGAGTGCTACAGCTGCTCAAGAGAGAGGCGCAGCCTGATGTTTAAAATGGCCAAATCGCTCGATATCGACGCGATCGCCTTCGGCCACCACCGCGATGACCTGGTGGAGACCACGCTGATGAATCTTTTTGTCAAAGGGGACTTCGCAGGAATGCTGCCCAGAGTGCCCATGAAAAAATACGGCGTCACCATCATAAGACCCTTGATATTTGCCCATGAAAAGGCGATTATCGAATTTGCGAGGCAGCAAGGGTTCTTGAGAATCACCTGCCGCTGTCCGGTAGGCCAGACAAGCGTCCGCAAAAAGACAAAAGACCTGATCGGCGAAATTAAAGAAATCTTCCCTCAAGCAGAGAGCAATATCGAGCTGGCTGTGCTGAGGCAAGGATCCCAGGCTGCTTTAGAACCTTAAAGAAAATGGAGCCCCCATCATGACCACCTCCCTGCCCTCCGAACACGAAAGCATCGTCGAGATCCAGGGAGTGCAGATCGCGCTCGGGTTCCCTGACGTGTTTCAATTCGAGTGGATCGGGCAGCAGGATGTGCTCGATCAGCTGCTCGCGGCATGGTACGTGGTCGATAAAAGCGATATCCCCCTCAATCCACGTCTGATCGGTAAACCGGGTGTCGGAAAAACAACTCTCGCCTATGCTGCCGCAAAAAAACTGGGACGGGACGTCTACATCTACCAGTGCACGATGGATACAAGGCCGGAAGACCTTTTGATCACTCCGGTCATCGGTAAAGAAGGGAGTATCCGGTATGTAGCCTCAAGCCTTGTCACCGCCATGATCAGAGGGGGGGTGTGCATCCTGGATGAGGCGAACCGCATGAGCGAAAAATCGTGGGCATCCTTAGCGGCGCTCCTGGACACAAGGCGTTATATCGAATCGATTATCGCCGGGCTTAAAGTGACCGCTCACGAAGATTTTAGGATTGCCGTCACCATGAACGACGACGCCTCGACCTATGAGATCCCCGAATACATCCACAGCCGGCTTCAGCCGCAGATCTATCTCGATTTCCCTGAGGCAGAAGAGGAAAAACGCATCTTAAAGGAAAATCTGCCTTTTGTGCCCGAGCACATCCTTGAATACGTCGTTACCTTCCTGCAACGGGCGCACGCAAAAAACGAAAACTACACCGTGCGCGACGGGATCAATATCGCCCGCTACGCAGCCAAGCGGATCCGCTGCCTTGAACACAAAAGAGTGGACTTAGAGTCGCTACTGAGGCAGGCTGTCATCATGACTCTTGGCGACGAAGCACTACCCTACCTATCCTAAGGAATTGTTTCCTTGAGAGACTGCCCGCAAACTCAACTGACGACTTCCGTGTTATCTTAAGAAGGCCTTGACATCGAGCGCTTTCTCTTGGCCATATCCCGAAAACATCTCAAAATTTGTTTTTTGGCAACGAGACAGCTCCCGTGCCAAATTTCGAGATACTTGCGGTATAGTATAGGCTCTTCGAACCTGTCATTTACACTCTAGCTCCCCCCGTCAATCGCAGATTGCTGCGCCGATCCCCGGGCCAGCCCGCGCCCCCTTTCGCACTCAAACAAAACGTTAATTTTTTATTAATTTATATATAACTAACGTAGAATTTAATATATATTAATTATTTTGCATTATCATTAGTTGTTATAATCATAAATGTAGAACAACAAGAGGTGATACATGCACAGTTTAGGTTCATATTTTTCATATTCGGCAGGCGACCGCCTCAGCAACAACATCCAAGAGATCATCAACTTTCCGGCGGACGACAATAACGCCCAGATCAAGGCAAGTTCCCAAGGTGTACTGGGCAGAGCGGACGGCAAGAAAGGCAACTGGGCAGTTAACTGGGTAAGCACCAAAGCAGGTTATGCCACAGAACTTCCCGGGACCGTCCAGGCAATTGACGAGACTTTCAATGCAGTCATCGATGAGTACAAACAGAATTTCGAAAACCTGCGCAGGGAGGGCCCTACGACAAAAACCATTACTGCCCTCAAAGACTGCTTCCAAAAAGAGCTCAGCATGATTGAGGGGCTTAAAAATATCTGCAACGTCTATCACCAGCGCTACGATCTGCCCAAAGAAAGCGCCGAGAGCAAAACCTTAGCGAGCAGCGTCTACAGCTCCCTGTTTCAAGTCGATGCTTCAAAAAAACAAGAAGGCCTGCACCTTCTGGACGACACCGCGCATAAATGGGGATCGGTGATCGCCCAGCATGGCGAAGAATTTTCACAACTCGTCCAATATTATAAAGAGCAGCAAGAGGCGCAAAGCGGCAGCTTTGATCTCTCCGCTTCCGTCATCTCCCCCAAAGCTTTTCAGCAATTCTCCAAGCAGGAGGCGACTGGTCGACTCGACGCATTTTTAGCGACATGGTCGCATCACATCGATCCCACCGAAGCGAGAGAAATGATCGATCAAGGCCAGGAACTTATGGGATACATCCTGAAGGGAGTGGTCACGAATCCGGCCGAAACCCCTATGGGAAGCGAAAAGGCGGTCACGTCACTGATGTGGTATTTGATGAAGCTGGCCATCGACAAAAAACAAGGACATGACCAAGGCTCGTTTGGAATTGAAGATCCTCAGGGCCGCCTCTATCAATTCCTGCTGAAAGCGGAAGGGTGCGGCGACAGGGAGTCGAGCCACTATGTCGGCAGAAGCGAAGCCACCACAGGCATATCCACTCTTGTCATGAAAAGCTCCAGGCATAAAGGAATCGACGTTGTCAGCGGCAAGCTACCCGCCGATAAACGCCATCTCCTCTTCGCGCAGGTGGACGCCAACACACCTCCATTGCATGGTGACGCAAGCAGTTCGGCTAAAGAAAAAATTCTCTTCATCAAGCTGGAAGACTTCTCTCCCTTCATGACGACCGCGTACGGCTACGACTTTGCCATGCACGGTGCGGAACTGGCAATCGCTCAGTACAACAAAGCGTTCTTGCCCGGAAGCGACGACCTGCCCGAAATGGCAAAAGAAAGAGTTCCTGCTGCAACCGTCAGAGAGTTCATCGCCCAAGTCAGGAACCTAGATCATGTCAACCTTTCGGAGATCAACCAGAAAATGACGGCAAGAGGATTTGCCGGGGAGCCTGAGAAAGCAGCCAAGCTATATGGCATTGCCTACATGACTGCTTTCATGCAAGAAGCTGGCAATTTAGCGATACTTCCAATTGAGTTTGACCCATCCAAGTTTTTCGCATCTCTGCCAAACCTTGACCACATGGACAGGCGCACCGGCAGAGAGGTCTATCTGACTGCGGACGAGCTTATTTAACAAATGAAAAAAGGCGCCTGAGAGTCTCAAAAAGGGTTTCAGGCTCCTTCTCTCCGACAGTTTCATTTGGGAACGGACGAATGGAAAAAATCCCCCCATCCCTTGTTGTCACGGTCAATTCCAGAGTTTTGCTGAACATCATGGAGTGCACCGGAGCTTTTACTTTGAAACAGTCGGTCGAATAGATCTTCACCAACGAGTTGCCCCTCTCTTCAAAAACTGCCACCTCCCCCGAGCTAAAAGCCGCCGCGACCAGCCCTTCTAGCCTACAGGCAGAAAGTAGTATTGCATTGTCTCTGAATTCTGTGCTCACAAGGCGCCGATTGGAAGAGATCACCTCCAGAGTACCCTCCAAGGTCGTCAGCAACAGGGCACTTCCGCCGAGAGATGTCCAACTGGATACATTCGTCCGCATGACCGAGGGAATTGGCAGGGAAGACGGACTGACGAAGACAAGGTCTCCCCCCGTTTTTAAATAGACAATCCCTCCATTGAATAACGCCGGAAATCCCTCTCCCTCTTGCAGGCAATATTCGCTCGCATCATGTCCCGGCCGGCTAAAGTAGAGAGTATCGCCGGACAGGCAAACCACCCCCTCGCCAGGCAAGGCCTGCACCCATTTGACAGGGTGCGAGTACAACGAAGACTTTGCCAAGACAAGCCCGCCATCGTGCCCTATGCGGAAGTCAAAAACTTCGCCGCAATCGGTGCCGACAATCACCCTACCCTCCGTGAGGCACTGGGCCGTGCAGTTTTCTATTCCCAGGTCTGTCCGATTGAGAGGTGTTAACGTCGAACTGTCTAAATGAAATAAGACGAGCGAGGAGTCAAGCTTCGAGAGCAGGAAAAGTCCGCTTTCTCCTTGAAGCACCTCTTTGACAGCGCCATACTCCTCCCTGGAGAATTCTTTGAAGGCAACCCCTCCGCTCGCTACTTCGACCGTCAGAGGAGAATCATTTTTGAGGAGGAGAGGGCACTTTTGCAGGCGGCAGCCCTCATCAGAGAAAAGAAGCGGGCTGCTCGCCCCCTTCAAATAAATCCTCACCGGCGCCTCCTGTCTTGGCTGCCCCATCTCATGGGCAAGCAGAGGCCGCAGCTTCTTATATTGAATGGGCTTTAATGCGGAATTCCAGGCCTCTTTGGCGGCTAGAACGATCCGGATATTGAGTCGGCAGCAAGCGCTCAAGGATAGATTACCGCCTCCAAATTGAGCATAGTTCTCCGATCCGCACACCTCCTTATAAAAGGCTTCCATCGCTTTATCGGAGAGACTTCTCCACAGACGGCAAGAAGTGCGGGCGGCAAGCAGGGACGGCCCATCCAGCCGCTCCAAGATTAATAGCTGCGCTTCAAAAGGCAGTATTTCCACAATGGAAGGAGAAGGTGTCATGGCAATCCCTTATTATATCGATTACCGTGACAATATAACTTTTACGCAATTATTTAACAACTAATGCTTAGAACAAGAAAACTACTTTAAACTACCAATGAGCATTTCTTTTATCTTTTGATCAACCGATTCATGCAAAATCCAGTGAAGGATCATGGCCTTGGCATCAGCTCCTTTTCCCTCCTTTTGCTCCTGGAGCAAAATTTTGGTGAGAATCACGGGATCGACAGAAATGGGATCAATCCCTCCTTTCTTGACATGGTGAGTTAAATACTTTCTCAGCACAATTTCCCTTCTCCACTTACGCTGCATTGATTTGATAACCGCGGCAATCTCCCTGGCGCCCTCCACCTTTTCCTCCTCCAGCAGAAGAGTTAGAGCTGTCTGAAACATTAGGGTTGACGAGGCGACTGTACAGTTACCCACTTTCTGCGGTTTTCCGCGCACAAACACAGTTCCCTCCTCCGCTTTTAGCAGGGTAAAGATTGGTCTGTCTTCTTTTGTCAGCCCTAAAGTTTCCTGCAGGGGCCGCCCTTCTTTAAACCGCATAATCAATTCGGCAAGCCCGCCCCCATCTCCGATCTTGGCGCGATAAATTCCCGGCTCGTCGATATACGCCAAGCCCTTATTGCAAATATAGATATTACCCTTGTAGAAGATGACACCATAGAGGTGATGGCTGCCGGTGACCTTGAAGGCCACCATCTCCCCCCTTTCAATGCGACGGACCAGCTCCGGAACCGGATCTTTCAGATAGGCAAGACTATCCTCCATGACCCGGTTCACCCTACGGACTGACTGCATGATTTTGCGCTTTGATTCTTCTTGATCGAGATACAGCTGCCTCAGCGCCCCATCGGATAGCGTGTTCTCGGCGTACCGCTTCTCTTGAGAGTTTCTCTCGAACAAGAATGCGACAATTTTTTCTTCGACTAAGCGATCAAGCCCCTGCAAAAAGCGGTGGCTCTGGCTCGGAGTCATCCCCTCGAGCGGTAAAAATCCTTTGGGAAGCTCGGTATTGCCCCCGAGTGAAAAAACACTGGCCAGCTCTCTTCTCCAGGCAAGCTCTTCCATCCGGGCAAGCAGCATCATCAAACGCACTCCATCGGGACACTTCTCTTTCTTTAGCGTCAACGTTTGCTCAAAAGCGTGTTTCATGGCAGGAAATTCAGCCGATTGCAGCCACTGAAAAAAAACATAGAGGACAAATTGGAGTTTATCGCCTTCAAAAGCATCCACTAGCGCATCGGTCAACGAACGCAACTTCACTCCCTCGCCCAGTTTGAGCTGATGAGAAAGCATCTGCTGAAACAGAACCACCTTCGTTTCCGGCTTCAAAGAGCTCTTAAGCAATGCGACTGCGGCACTGTCCCCCTTATCATCTTCTTCATTAGGATCCAGTCCGAGCTCCAGAAGAGCTTGAACCAAAGGCTGAACCTCCCGCTCTGGAATCTCCATACCAAAGAAACGGTGCAAGGAAGGAGGCCTTCCCTGCCAGGTGATCGCCGAAGCGCGAATCAACGCCCGCTTCTCTTCAACGCTCAATTCCTCTCCTATCAAAGAGGCAATGCCATCTCCCCCCTTCTCTTCCGAAAACAGAGGAACATTCATCAGCAAAAAAAGGAATAATATCAAAAACAAAGACCTCACCTGACGCTCCCGAGCTATTGAATAACAAGAAGATTTTACAGGAGGGTCGTGAAGCGCATTTAAATTTTTTTTGAGATTTTAATTAAGACTTGGATGCAGGAAGTGAGTTCTCAGACTGTTTTTACTAGAGGCTCTAAGACAAGGCGGAAGGGCTTTAAAGCCCCTCCGCCCAAGATTTGAGGAAGATCAGCTCTTTTTCAGCTCGATTTTTCGGGGCATTTCCTTTTGGCTCTTGCTGAACATGACATGGATCACGCCATTTTCATATTTAGCCGCAGGATCAGTCTTCGGATCGATATCTCCTGGCACAGCAATGCGGTAAGAGAAGGAGCGATGAGTTTTGTAGTAAAACTTCCGCTTCTTATTCTCCTCGCTCTCCTTGTGTTCGCCTTTGATCCACAGAATGCCTTTATCAAATGTGATCTCGATCTCACTGTCTCTCAGCCCGGGCATGTTGGCTTCTACATAGACGTGCTTGTCATCTTCGCTCAGACTGATGTTGGATGCACCCATTGACTCGAAATCTTCATTCATCTCTTCATCGAAGAGAGAAAACTGACGCATCAGCGACGGCAGGAATGCGTTGCGCATCAGGGGAGATTTCATCAGAGCTAATTTCGATTGATTAGACATAGGATTCCTCCTTGGTTTGAACCATCTATTGGACTCAACCCTTGTTATACGGCAAGGAGGATTTAAAAATCTAGCACTCGGCGTTATCGAGTGCTAGATCCAGAACTGGAGACACTTCGGTTAGAACAGAAGCGCCTTGCCCGCGACTCCGTCGTCGAATGCAGCCTGATAGACGGCTTTTGCCACGATTTCCGCGACACCTTCCTCTAGCGGCCGGGGAAGGATGCGTTCAGGCATCGGCGAAGGCACCAAGCTGGAAAGGGCAAAGGCAGCCGCCAGCTTCATACCGGGAGTGATAGTGGAAGCTTTGGCGTCGAGCGCTCCGCGGAAAATGCCCGGGAATGCCAGCGCGTTGTTAACTTGGTTCGGGAAGTCGCTGCGACCTGTTCCAACGACACTCGCTCCCCCAAGATACGCCTCTTCCGGCATAATTTCGGGCACAGGATTAGCCAGCGCGAAGATGATAGGATCCTTAGCCATGTGGGCTATGTCGTGACGGTTCAAGATGCCGCCGGCCGAAAGACCGATGAAAACGTCCGCTCCGGTAAGAGCCTCTTTCAAGCCCCCTCTAACACCGCTGCGGTTAGTGTATTTCAAAAGCTCTCTCTTGTAAGGATGCAAATCGTTCCGATCTTCAGAAATCACCCCTTTCGTATCCAGCATGATGATGTCTTTCGGTCTGTCGATCGGAAAATTGTGAATGCCGATGCCGAGCAATAGCTTTGCGACCGCAGCGCCTGCTGCTCCCGCGCCATTAATCACGACCGTCATCTCGGAGAGTTTTTTTCCTGTCAGTGTCAACGCGTTGAGCAAGCCGGCCATCAAGACTATCGCTGTGCCGTGCTGGTCGTCATGAAATACGGGAATGCCGATATTCTGAAGAGCGTCTTCGATCTCAAAGCACTTCGGAGCCTTGATGTCTTCGAGGTTAATCCCGCCGAACGTGGGCGCGATCGCCTTGACCACACGGATAATATCCTCAGGCTCCGTGGCGTCCAGGACGATAGGCACCCCATCAACCCCGGCGAATGTTTTCAAAATAATAGCCTTTCCTTCCATCACGGGCAATGCAGCATAAGGGCCAATATCACCGAGGCCAAGCACAGCCGACCCGTCGGAAACAACCGCAACCGTGTTGCCCTTCATCGTCAACTGCCACGCTTCATTACGCTCTCCGGCAATTTTTTTAGAAACAGCAGCAACTCCGGGCGTGTAAGCCACTGAAAGATCCTTCTGTGTCTCTAGCGGAAACTTGGATTTGATCTCCCATTTGCCCGAGGTGTGGCGGTGAAGATCGAGCGAAAGTGTATAAAACTCCGACATAACAATCCTTTCTTTAGTTTAAAAAGGAAGAGTGTAAAGTTTTTACCTTTAATTTTCCAGTTCTCCCCGATTCAATATTTTAAACCCATTGATTTAAAAAAAATAACTTGATAGAAATCACTCAAGGAAGCCCCTCGAGAACCGCTACCGGAAGCGCCTCTATTTTGGGGATCCCGGCGCTAGGGAAGTTCCTAGACTAAAAGATTTCAAGTCACCTAATATTAGAAGCATAAGAACACTTGCTATCTTTCGGTCGTGGAAAGCTCTCTTTTTGCTAAACCCCAATTTTGAGGAACTTTCGCCATACCTCCATGGAGACGGGCGCAGAAAGACTACTTCACCGAAAGGACTATTGAATGAAAACTCCACTCCGCTTTGGCCTGTCGGCCATCAACATCAACCAGGCCTGGCAAATAGTCCCCTTGTATAAGGAAATCGTGAAAAGAGGGCACTCGGCGGATGTCTTCGCCTCCCTGACAAACACCTCCAGCTACATTCCCTTCAACATCGAAAACATCCCGTGGGAACCCCTTGAAACTGCCGATCGGGAAGCTCTCATGGCCGCTCCCTACGATGTCATCATCGAAAGCGATGAGCTGCTTTCCACTCACGCCCTTGCCGCAAAGGGCTTCACACTTGGATTCTTTCCGGGCGGCTGCGGCCATTGGCTAACGACAGGAGACAACCTCCCGGCACTCTGCCGGCATAACGTCTGGGTAATGCACCATCAATTCGAAGTGGAAAGCCGCAGGCTGCAAGGATTTGACGGCATCTTTCCCATCAGCGGCATGCCCTCACTCAGCAACTACACCGACTACTCCCCAAAGAAGAAAGAGAGGGGCACCCCGCTCAAAGGACTCTATCTCAACGGCCCTCCCTTCGAAAAGACTCTGAAAGATCAGTTCACCCGTTTCCTTGCCCGCTTCGCCGAAACCAACTCCAACGTCAACCTGCTCATCAAAGAGCGATTTCTAAGCCGGGATATGGCCAACCACTACGAACTTGAAGTGCTGAAGATCGAAAAGATGCAAAACGTCCATGTGCTAGATGGCTACGCTTCGGCAGTCGAACTGATCAAGGAGGCAGACTTTCTCCTGGGCATCTCCACGACTGCCTTCATCGAAGCGCTGTTCATCAAAAAACCGGTCTTCATCATCGAGGACTACGACACGGAATACCTTCTGGGTGTCCGCACCGGCATCATCTACCCGCAATGCCTCGGTGGATTCACCCGTGTTGCCAAAGAGCACTTCATCACCAACTTTTCCGCCTGCCTCGAAGCTAGGAAGACGCTAACCGACGACGAATACAAAAAAAACTTCCCGCATCCGGATCCTTGCCACATTATCATCGACATAGCCGAAACCATCAAAGAGTGCCAGAAAGACCGCCCTCTGAGCGGCATTTTAGTGGAAGTCCCGTATCACAGCCGCGAGCAGTACCACGATGCAGTAACACTATTCATGAATAAATTGGATTCAAGCCGTCAAGAGCTCGTCAAGAGGCGGGAAGAGTTTCTTTTCCTAACGACAGTCTTCTCCGAATTACTGAGGATCATCCGCTGTACTCTCCCCCGCATCCCCTCCTCGTATTACACCCGTTTTATCACCGACCTGAAGAAGGAGTTTGAAGCCGGCAAAGAAGACGAAGCGTGGCAAGTCTCCCTCTTTGAAAATATCGGAACGATCTTCTTTAACTATCTTGATGCGGTGGGGGGAATCAAAGAAGAGTGGCTGCCGCCGGAGGGCTCTTTGTTTGACAAGTCATCTGACAAATACCTGCAAGATGCGATGGAGCGGTCGCCCCTCATAAGAGCACATATTCAGAAGTTGATCAAAAAATAGCTTCAGCTACCCATCTTTTTAACGATCAGCTCTTCGCACACATCTTCCATCATGTCCAGAACAAGCTCAAAGTCGGCCCTGCCCCCGTAGTATGGATCGGGCACATCCTGATCTTTATATGAAGTGCTGAAGGCCGTTGCAAGATGAACCTTGGCTTTGTGCTCAACGGTTTTGGCAAACTTGTAGAGATCTTTTAAAACCTCCCTGTCCATTGCCAAGATGAGGTCGAACTCATCGAAGTACCGTGGTTGAAACTGCTTAGCCCTACTGGAGAGGGTAAACCCCCTGTCGGACGCTGCCGCCCGCATCCTCGAATCCGGAAGCTGCCCTGCATGCCAATCGCCAATACCGCAGCTTTCGACCCTGATATCAAGACCTCGATCGCGGGCAAAATGCCTTAAGATCTCTTCTCCCGCAGGAGAGCGGCATATATTGCCGAGGCAAACAAATAATACGGAGCGCGCCATCATAAATCCTAGCTGTCATGTACATCGGCAGCACAGCGGAAGCCATAGGTGCCGTTGACTGTACCGGGGTTGTTGCGGTGGCGTTTGGAACAACGGAGATCTTCCTTTAAGCTCTTCCAGCATCCTCCCCTGAGAACACGGTACACACCCTGGAGAGGCCCCTTTGGATTATCAGGCTCCTGGACAGAGGTCTCATAGTAGTTGTAGCCGTACCAGTCATAGCACCACTCATACACATTACCGGCCATATCGTAAAGACCAAAAGGATTCGTGGGATAGCTCATCACCGGAGTCGTATCGGAGCTGAAGTAGTTGGCCTTCGATTTATCGATCTCATCACCGGAAGGGAATGTGGGGTATTCAGCCCCCCCCTTAGCGGCAAGCTCCCATTCCGCCTCCGTCGGCAACCTCTTTCCGATCCACTTGGCGTAGGCCGCAGCTCCATACCAGGTGACCCCGACTACGGGATGCTTGGCGTACCCCGATTCAATCGTGAGCTTGCCAGCGCTGCGCTTGATTCTGGAGTCTTTCAACCGGATTACGTCGTTGTGATTGGAATCTTTCTCGCCCCCGAGAGCTTCGAGAAAACGCACAAACTGCTCGTTGGTGACGGGGTGGATGTCGATGGCGAAGCTCTCGACATGGATCTCATGGCGCGGCATCTCATCGCGGCTCCCTTCGTTGCTACCCCTTGTATAGGTGCTTCCTTTGATAATCGCCATATCGGTCAGGATCGGCTCGATCAGCCTGTTCTCTTTCTTCTTAGGCTCATAGTGCTTCACCGTCTGGTCAACAAGAAACTGCGCTGCCGGATCGGGATCGATCTCAGGCCGCTCGATAAAACCCTCGTTGAGATGAGGCCTTAACGTCTCCTGCCCATCCCCGAAAGTCGAAATCACCCTCTGCTGCATCATATGCGTCGAGACCTGCACAGACTCCCCCCGTGCCGCCGTCGCAAGCTCCATTTCTACCGGTGCTTCCTGGACAGCAAAAAAACGACTTGCCACAGAGCTCTTCTTACTTGCTCGCACAGCTTTAAGAAGAGGCATGATCTGCTCCGGCCTCTTATCGGGATTTTGGGCCAGGCATCCGGTAATCAACGCGTTCCAATTCCAGCTAAGGTGGGGTGACAGCTCGGAAGGCGGGTCGAAGCATCCCTCAGGGAACTGCCCCGTGAGAAGAAAATAGGCCAAAACCCCGAACGCAAAGATGTCCGCCTTGACGCCGGCATCTTTAGCGCCGAGACGTTTCTGCTCGGGGGCCAAGAATAGAAAGTTTTGCAAAAAGGAGGCGTGCAGAGGCTTGAGCTCGTGATCGTCGAGAGGACGCGAAGAATATGTCCTGTCGCTTCCGGGAGGAGGGGCAATCTCGTCATGAATGCCAAGAGCCTCGGCAACACTTTTATAAGTCCTCGTCAAAATGGGTCCCTCACCCACAATCTTCGCCAGCCCGAAATCTGTTAAGAGCAATTTCGGCCCTGCTTCCTCTTTCGACACCAAGATATTGTTCAGTTTAAGCTCGCGATGGACAAGCGGCTTACCTCCGACTTGCAGGCCGTGCGCATAGTCGAGCGCATCGGCTACTTGCTCAAGCAGGGAAAAGAGCTCATCGTCTCCGAGATGCTCCTCCAGAGAGAGCATATGCTGGGAAAGGTTGGTTGTCTCACCCATCTCGTCAACTACGCAGTCCGTCACAACAAAATAGCGACCTGAGGCGTAAGAGACATTATGCACTTTGACAATGTTTGGATGACTCAGGCAGACAAGCCTGCCCACCTCTTCTTCAAAACGCTGGATAAATGCCCGATCTTGAGAGAGTTCCATCGGAAGAACCTTCAGGCAATACTGCTTTTTCATGAAACGGTGTTCAGCTAGTAGCACAGACCCCAGCGGGCCATGCCCTATCTGTTTGATGATCGTGTAGTCGCCCAGGATGTTGGCCTCAGTCATGCGATCTCCCTAATGATGCAGTCGGCTGGCCCGCGGCAAACGGGAACACCTACTTATTTCCTCTATCCCGAAGTCCCATGGGCAATCCTTGAAAACCCTGAATATACCGAAAACGTCTCAAAATTTGGAATTTTGGGTTAGAGAAAGCCAAAGTTCCGAATTTTGAAACATTTTCGGTCTAATTCAATAAACTCTCCGTGTGGACAAAAAGCCTATCATCAAAAAGCGTTACCAAAGACCAAAATTCAGCAGCTAGAGGTTCTTGCCAACAGAATAGAGATCGCTTTTAATTTTTCGCAAGACTAAGGATGCCTTCCTTGCACCTTTTAATCCTGTCTGCTAAACTGACCGTTTTTCAAATGTTTTGATAAGGCTATCCATGGACAAACGAACTCTGATCTTTGCTGTCTCCCTGAGCTTGACCCTCTTCGTCGTCAATATGTTTTTTGACTGGCAAGGCCAAGAGCAGAGAGAAGCCTGGCTTCAGCAACAAAAAGCCATTAAAACTAAAACGATAGAAAAACTGAAAACCGATATTGCCGCCAGCAAAAAAGCGATGCCGGCCCTTCCCATCGTCGACCTGCACTACGTCACACAAGAGGGCACAGAAAAACTGACGGCCTTAGAAGAGGGATCCAACGTCATCTTCTTAAAGCCGGAAGGATTTGAAGCCAAAGACATCTACACAGAAAAAGACGGCGTGAAAACACACTACTCGCCCCTCTTTGTTCCGGAAAAAGTCTCTCACCCTACCGTTTTCTCCAAAAAACCCTCGTCCCCCCTCAAAGTCGCAGAATATAACGAGTTTGGCCACTATGACTTAGTGCTTCTAATTCCCGACAAAGAAGGCTCGGGCTTTGCCATCTACAACGCCGAAATGAACGACGGCTCCTTCAGCGTTCCCCTCCAAAAACTGGACACCCTCTCTAAAGAGACGGAAGGGGACGAATACACTCCCAAATTTAAAGAAGGACCCGGCATTGTTCTGGCCAAAACAGACAATCGTCTTCTGCCCCTCGCCTACTTCAGAGGAACAAATCAACCTCTTGACTTCTTCGAAGACGCTGAAGAGTTCGCCAAAGACGTCGTCAAAGAAAGGAACGTCGAATCCACAGGATCTGCAGTTCAATCGTTTTACACACTGGAAAACGAAACAGTGCAGCTGGTCATATCGACTATCGGCGGCGCGGCGACAGAGATCAACCTCCCTTTCCAAAGCGAGACCAATACCCGAAGCGTCGTCATGCCCATCGAGTTTGACCGCGACATCCTGAAAGACCACACCGCCAACGCCCGCTTCCCCTTAAAGCCTGCTTACTCCTACAAAGACGGGAAAGCTGTGCTGGAAGAGGGCCAGACAGGTGGCTACTACCCCCTGCTCCGACGCGACCTGATCCAAAAAGGAAGAAAAATCCATCAGATCGCCCATAAGTACTATGCTTTCAACTTAGTCTCCGAATATCCGGAAATCGCCGAGCTGCCCTACACAGTGAAACACTATGATGGCGAGACGCTCGTTTTAGAAAGCAAGCAGGACAGACGCAAAATCACCAAAACGTTCGCTCTTGCGAAAAAAGACGCCCCTTACTGTTTTACCTTGAAAATCGATGTCCAGGGCGATGCAAGGGGATTGTGGCTGACATCCGGAGTGCCTGAAGCGGAACTGGTCAGCGGCTCCCCGGCACCCTCCCTGCAGTACCGTCTGACAAAAGCCGGCAAGCCCGAAGTGAATCAGATCGACCTGCCGAAAGACGCGATAAACATCTCCACCGTAGCGCCGGACTGGGTATCCAATTCCAATGCTTTTTTCGGCATCATCCTTGACCCGCTGAAATCGAACGAGTCAGGCTTCAAAGCCCTCTACGTTTCCGGCAAAGACGCTCCCTCCCGCCTGACGCTCATCGGTGAGGACTGGGAACGCTTCAAATCCGCCGACCTCCCCGGATACATGACCCTGCTGCCTTTAAATCAACAGGGCGGCTCCATGGAGTTCCGTTTTTTCACCGGACCCTACTCCACACCAGTCTTAAAAGAAGTTGACGCGGCTTTCAGCGACCCTACAACCGGCTACAACCCCGATTACCTGGCCTGCCAGACATTCCACGGATGGTTTGCCTTCATTTCCGAACCCTTCGCCAAATTCCTCTTTTTCCTGATGAACGCCTTCCACTCCTTCACAGGATCCTGGGCCATCTCGATCGTCTTGCTCACAGTGGCGCTCCGCATCATGCTCTACCCCCTGAACGCATGGTCGACAAAATCCATGCTGAAGATGCAGCAGATTGCCCCTAAAGTGCAGGAGATCCAGCAAAAATACAAAAATGATCAGAAAAAAGCGCAGATAGAGATCATGGAGCTCTACAAAGAGAGCGGAGCTAATCCCTTCTCAGGATGCCTCCCCCTCCTCGTCCAGATGCCGTTTCTGATCGGTATGTTCGACCTTCTGAAGTCATCGTTCCAGCTGCGGGGAGCCTCCTTTATCCCTGGATGGATCGACAACCTGACATCTCCCGACGTGCTCTTCAGCTGGTCTTTCCCAATCCCCCTGATCGGCAACGAGTTTCACCTCCTTCCGGTCATTCTGGGAGCTATCATGCTTATTCAGCCGATGGTGACGTCCAACCTGCCTAAAGACAAGAAGCTCTGGACAGAGCAGCAGCGTCAACAGAAAGCGATGGGAACGATGATGGCCGTCCTCTTTACCTGGATGTTCTACAACTTCCCCTCTGGCCTTAACATCTACTGGATCTCCTCCATGCTCCTCGGCATGGCGCAGCAGATCTGGACGCAAAAGACCATGAAGCCGGTAGCCTTTGTCGAAAACGCACCGAAGAAGAAAAAGTAGTCCACTGTTTTCCCGGCAAAAGCGACACTTTTGCCGGGACAAGGATAAAGTTGCATGAAAGCATGGGAACAGTTCATTGACCTCCACGAAGAGAGCTTGGGCAAAGCCGCGACGGATAAATGGCTAAGATCCTTGAAAGTGCTCCATTTCGACGCCGGCAACCTCTTCCTGGAAGCCTCCGACCCCTTTCAAATCATGTGGTTCGAAGAGCACATGAGGAAGAAAGTTAAAGAAGGGCTATTCAACAACAACAACCGCGAAATCAAAGTCCACTTAAGCCTCGCCAAAGTTGCCAAGCCCCTCTTAAAAAAGAGCAAAAAGTCTCCCAAAAAACCCGAAGAGAAGCCTTTTGCCCTAACGTTCGATGAGCTGGACACCCACTCCACCTTCAACACCTTCCTGCCCACCGATGAAAACCGCTTCGCACAGGAAGCTCTGAAAGAAGCGATCTCCACAGCAAAAGATGCCCACCCCGTCTTCAACCCTCTTTTCCTCTACGGAAAGGTAGGATCCGGAAAAACGCACCTCCTCAAAGCCGCAGCAAAAGCCCTGCAAGACCGCGGGCTAAGACCCATCTACTGCCGTCTCGAAACTTTCACCGAACACGTCGTCTCCGCCATCCGCATGGGAGAAATGAGCCGGTTCAGAGAAGCCTACAGAACCGCCGACGCCCTGCTCATCGACGACATCGACCAACTCGGACGCAAGTCGGCAACACAAGAAGAGCTATTCCACACTTTCAATACCCTTCACGTCCAGGGTAAGCAGATCATCCTCGCCTCTTCGTGCCCCCCGAAAGACCTCCAGCACATCGAACCGCGCCTTGTCAGCAGATTCGAGTGGGGCCTCTCCATCCCCCTCACGCCGCCAAGCAAAGACTCGCTGAAGAAAATCCTCGCCGAAAGGGCTCAAATGCTCAACTTCAGCATCAAACCGCGCATCGTCGACTTCCTGACAGACACCTTCCCCTCCTCCCCAACCGCCTCCGTCCGCGCCCTGGAAGCTTTAGCGCTAAGAAGCCATATCGAAGGCATCCGCACCCAGATGGCTCAAGTCAATCTAAGCCTACCCGAAGCCGCAAAACTCCTCTCCGATCTGATCAAAGACGAAGAAGAAAAAACTCTCACACCGGAACACATTCTTAAAACTGTTGCCGAGCACTTCGGCATCCGCAAAGACGACATCACCGGCAAATCCCAAACGAGAGAGTGTGCCCTCCCCCGCCAAATAGCCATCTATCTCTGCCGCACCAAACTCTCCATGCCCTACATGAAAATCGGCGATCTCTTCGGCCGCGACCACTCCACCATCATGTCCAGCTTCAAGCTCATCCAAAAAGGCATCGACTCCTCCGACCCCAATATCGCCCCTATCGTATCTTTCTTAGACAAACGCATCGGATAAGAGGATGCGGGACGTGGCCCCCTCTCCCCTGTAAAAGGGCCTGCACCCTTTTAAAACCCATGATCGCCTGCAAAAAGATAATGCAGATCCATGCTTCTGAATCGACGATTCGTCGGAATCACCGGATTGTACTCTCCTTAAGGCGAAAGGGATGAAAGACCTCAGACGCAAGAAAGCAGAGTAGCGTTTCATAGACTATTAAAAGTCTCGAAGCTCGTTCCCAGAGATTCAAAAGGACGAACGCCCATATGACAAAGTTCCAAAGGACAGCATCCCCTTTCCCCTCTCTCCTTCTATTGACGTGAAATGGGCTATTGAGCACATTGCCATTTTAGGAACAGAGCAAAGGAAAACGTCAGTGGTTGCTGTTGGTTATAAGATAAGGGATGGGCTCCCTGTTGATTCAGAAAGAGGTCGAGAGCTAGCGGAACGGGGGCGGCTTGAGACGGCCCTTGCGAGGAAGGAGATGCCCGGGATAGCGGAGCTCGTCGCTGAGTATGGCGAAAAGAAGCCTCTCCTCGGGGCGAGGATTGCGGGGTGTTTACACCTGACTGTAGAAACGGCGGTGCTTGTGACCGCTCTTCGGAGCCTGGGAGCGAGTGTTCGCTGGTGTTCTTGCAATGTATTTTCGACGGAAGACCATGCTGCAGCGTATCTTGCTTCCGAAGGCTTTCCGGTGTTTGCCTGGAAGGGTATGAGTGAGAAAGAGTATTGGGAATGCATTGCGGACACGGTGTCGATAAGTCCTGATCTGATCATCGATGATGGCGGCGACATGACGAAGTATGTGCTGGACCAAGGGATTGCGGTTAAGGGTGTCGCCGAAGAGACGACAACGGGAGTGCGGCTTTTGAAGCAGAGGGAATCCCTTCCATTTCCGGCGATCGCTGTCAACGACCTGATCACAAAGTCACAGTTTGACAACCGTTATGGATGCCGCGAGTCCCTCCTGGCAGGCTTGATGCAGGGAAGCGGAATGATGATTGGCGGCAAGGTGGCGGTTGTCGCGGGGTATGGGGATGTGGGCCGGGGATGCGTGGAGGCACTATCGGGCCTTGGCGCACGCGTGGTGGTGACGGAGATCGACCCGATTGCTGCATACCGTGCCGTGATGGAGGGTTTTGAGGTGATGACGATGGATGAGGCCGCCTTAATCGGCGACCTTTTCATTACGGCTACGGGGTGCGTGAGTGTGATCGAAGGGCGCCATCTCGAGATGATGAAAGATGGGGCGCTTTTGGCCAATATCGGACATTTCGACTGGGAAATTGACGTCTCATACTTAATGAAAAACCCTGATATAGAGAGAGTTAATATCAAGCCTCTCGTAGACAAGTTTGCCTGGAGGGGACGGGATAAGTGTCTTTTACTGCTTGGCGAGGGACGCCTTGTGAATTTGAGTCTGGCAAGCGGCCATCCGTCATTTGTCATGTCCAACTCCTTCTGTGGGCAGATTTTGGCAATGCTGGAGCTTTGGAAAGGGGGATACTCTCCCGGTGTTCACAAGCTGCCCCGCTTGCTCGATGAAAAGATCGCGCGCCTGCATTTGAAGCCGCTCGGTGCGAAGCTGACAACACTGACCAGGAAGCAGGCGGAATATCTCGGGGTTTCGATCGAGGGTCCTTTTAAGACGTAGTATGACAAAGATAAGGCCGCAAGTCCTCGTCACCATTTAGAGACGGCGATTAGGGACTTCTCCTCACTGCCAAGACAATGGAATTGCCTAGAAGATGCAAAATGTTCAGTTGGCGCTTTCCTAAAATCATGCCGGTGTGTTAGATTTATTTTTCGTTTTGAATTCCTCTCGGAGTATAGCGCAGCTTGGCTAGCGCGGCTGCTTTGGGAGCAGTAGGTCGGGGGTTCGAATCCCTCTACTCCGAGCTTAAGCTCCTATCTCCGGATAGGAGCTTTTTTTTTAAGGAGTACCCGTGCAAAACACTCTTCTTTCCTTCTATTTCGATCCGGATCCAATCGCTTTCACAGTTCCCTATTTTGATTTTGAAGTCCGCTGGTATGGGATTTTGTTCGCTTTGGGATTTATCTTGGGATATTTCTTTGTAGAACGCGTATTCTTCCGCATGATAGACGGGACACGGGAGATCCTTCCTCGCGACATCGCATCGATGGATGCTTTGAAGAAAGCGGTGGAAAAGATGCGTGGTGTCGAAGGTGAGACTAAGGTACGGGAAGACAAGGCCTATCTGGGACTTGTCAACCGCTCGCTCGCTTCAATGCCGGGACTGAAGACCAGATCGGACATTGTGAAGCTATTTCCGGGAGCTGTCTTGCCGACAAAGGAGCTAGCTTCCCTTTTTACGGATCGGCTGCTGTGGTTTATCATTGCCGGCTGCATTATTGGCGCACGGCTGGGACATGTTCTTTTTTACGACCTGCACTACTACCTGGCGCACCCGGCTCAAATTTTTAACCTGAGGGCAGGCGGCCTTGCCAGCCATGGAGGCGCGGTGGGGGTCATGCTGGGTCTTTATGCTTATACTGCTTTGTACCGCAGCCGCTTTTCCGAAATCTCGTTTTTAAAATTGCTGGATGTCGTCGTGGTGCCGACCGCGCTTGTCGCATTTTTTATCCGCATCGGCAATTTCATTAACCAGGAGATTCTGGGTCATCCTACGGATATGCCTTGGGGAGTAGTCTTCGGCCACCCGGTTGAAGGAGGGGGAGCTGTGGCCCGCCATCCGGTGCAACTTTACGAAGCGCTCTTCTATCTTTTTACCTATGTTCTGCTGCTATTGCTGGCAAACCGCCTGAAGGTGGGGCGGCTGGCGGGCCTTTTCTTCCTCCTCGTATTTGGCTCACGCTTCGTTTTGGAGTTTTTTAAAGAGCCGCAAAGTCTCGTCATCAATGAACACTCTCTGCTTGCAGGCCAGCTTTTGAGCCTGCCATTTATCGCTCTGTCGCTCTATCTGTTGCTGCGTCGGGAAGCGGCTCCGGCAAAGACCGAGTAATCGCTGCGCAAGACGTTCTTTTGTAAAAAAATTCACACATTCTTAATATAACATTTAAAATAATCAAACAAATCATCATCATAATTGACCTAATTTTAAATTTAATAGGTTAATTATGTCTTTCCACCGCACTCTTTTTTTTGACGGATGTAACTTGAACTCGCCTGTGATCGACTGCGTGAACAACTACTCCAGAATACCAAGCGCCACCGTGGTTCATAAAAAGGGCGACATCATTAAAGCTTTAAAGGACGGCAGGAAGTATCAGCTTATAACAATCGCCGGTCACGGAGCAAAAGATGAAATCAGCGTGGGTTCGGGAATGCAATCGAGCGATAATCCAAGGATGGAGATCTCGTTAAAAAAATTTGATCAGTCACTACTTTTCTTCAAATGCTTAAAAAAGCATCTCGACACAGAACACTCCACTCCGATTGTGTTCTTGGCCGGCTGTGAAATTTATGACTGCATGGATTCCCATGAAAAAAGCTCTCTGCTGTGGAGAATCAGTACGGTGATGAAGGATGTGCTTGTCATCGCTCCATCAACCTTGATCAGGCCGGCGTTAAAGAGCAATGCGGTGAAAATTAAATTCGAGTTTAAACCGGGAAAAGAAGCCGACTTTGACTTTTATCTGACCTTGGGAGCGTTCAGAAATGGGACGAGGATTGACGAGATTTCGACAATTCTGGAATTGACAAAGTGCACCAGTGAAGAAGAACTCCATAAGTATTTATGCAGGTGGGAGATGAAAATCTAATGCACTCCCCCTGCGAGTCCCGCAAATTCAGCGATACCGAAAGGCACTCAAAGCAAAAATATCGACCTTGAGACTCTTTCGGTATGCTTCCCTTTATCATGCCAGAGACTGTTGAGCCTCATCCCCGCAAACGCCCCTCAAACCACATCTTTACAGATAGTTAATACTACTTTGTTTTACATTTTACAATATCAACTATATAATCTAACTATGGTGATACTCTAATTTTTTGGAGGTTAGCGTATGGACCCCCATCTCTCTCCACGTGACCACGGCGAACTGCCGACGGATTACCAAATTCCCCAGGGCAAAACAAACATAGAGGAATCAAAGCGCACATACACGGTGAAGTCCCCACAGTCTAGCGCCAATGCCGCAATCGAAAAGGTCGCTACTGTCGAAAAGGGGTTTTTCTCTAGGGTGGGAACAACTTTGGAGAAAGCCGGAGGCAAGCTCATCAAAAAAGGCGGCCAGGCTGCCGCCCATGTCAAAATTTATGGGACAAGCTTAATCAAGGCCGTCAAAAACTATTTCGCTCTTCACAAAAGCTCCGACACTGGATTTAAAGAATATTTCAAAGTCGCCCTGCAGGCAGAAAAAGCGAACCGTTTAAGCAACTCCATCCAACTTATAAGCGCAGAAAAAGAGCAGTTCTCCACCAAGATGGAGTTCATCAAAGGCAAATTCCAAAGCCACGTCACTGATATGCACCTTTTGAAAAGCGGAAACATTCCTCTTGTCGGAGAGGCGAAGATCGACGGGATTCGAGAGGATCTCGAGCTTGGCATTACCTACTTGACTACACTCGCAAAGGAGGCGAAGAGCTCGGGCAATCCTCTGGAAGAGGCACTCTTCAAAACGATGGCGGAGACCATTGAAGGTGACTTGAAATTCATCAATTCCCTTGAAAAGGACAACTGGGGCAATTACAGGGTAAAAAAGGGTGTCGAGCTGCTAAAGGCGAGGAATAATCTGGATGCGGCAAATAAGGAACTTACTTCGCTACAGAAGCTAACATCCATACCGCTCGAAAACCTGTCGCCGGCAGAGCTTGGCGAATTGAGGCAAAGGCTCTCTGAAGGAGTCCACCTCGCCTCGGCGCATGTCATGGAGATCAGCGCCTCCTATGACACGATCAGAGGCGGCTTGGAAGACGCGGAAATTCGCTCCCGGCTCGATGGTTTAAAAGAGGCGCTGCAAGAGCTAAGAGGCAAAGTATTTACGATAGAAACGAAGATGCTTGGAGCTGAATGGAAGCAGTCCGAGCACAAAAAAGTCCTTGAAAAATGGGTTAAAGGAGCGTCCGGGCAGAAGGAACAGACAGACGAAAACAGGCAAAAGGAGCTGATGGGGCAAGCGATGGAGCTTAAGATCTTCATCGATAAGGCGGAGAGTTTAATTGAGAAGGGAGAGCAGCATTTTCCAGGGTATAGCCCAGCAATGCAAGAGCTGCAATCAATGAGAAAGGAGGCGAAAGATCACTTGAAGAGCATCCAGGAGGAGCATTATGCCATCGGGGCAGGTGAGCTGCTGGAGAGTTTTGAGGGTAGCATCAAGCCTTTTTTTGAAGGGTTGCAGGAAGATATCGGTCATCTCTACAGCTTAACTCCCTCCCATGTCGACAAGTTGGAAGCCTCCATCCAGGGGTTCGTAAAGAAAATGGATGCCAAGCTAAGCGCGCTCACCTTGATGAACCCCAAGGCAGTGGAGAATGATCCGGTCTTAGGCGAGATTGCTGACATGAAAGACTCTATGCAAAGCGCCCTAAAAGAAATCGAGAGTTATCGCTTGAGCGATATCGCCCATGAGTGGATTGCCGAGCTTTTCCAAAACGAGGAACCCTCGAAGCTGGATCTCGACATCGCGCTTTATAGCGGAAAAATCCACTCCGGTGTTTTGAGTGAGTATAGCGCGATTGATATGAACCTGAAAGGACTCGATGCAGAGGCCCTTGGACGGCTGAAAACCCAGCTGACAGACATCAAAGAGCGCCTTGAAAAAGACCTCACAGCTCTTGAAGGAGCGATTGATGCCAAGGAATCTGCCCATGAACCCATCAATGCCGATGTCAATGACGACGTAGCCTCTATCCGGGAGGCGTTCCACGCCATCGTTTCTGACCTTCAGGACGTCAAGAACGCTATCGAGCTGGACTCGATGACTAAAGAGATGATTCAGCATCAGGAGGCAGCGGCACAAGTGCTAAAGGGAAAAGAGCTTTCATCACGGGATATCAAACAGACCTTCCTTGCCTGGCGCACTTTCAAAGAAAAGGCCGAAGGCTTCAACAAAACCTTACAAGAAGGGGCGATGACTTCAGAGTTTCTCACCCACTTGGAGACAACGGAATCAAAATTCATTTCCTTGGCCGAAGTCGTCGTTAAATCGATGAATCAAGCGATTCTCCGAGAAGCCGATTCCTTGCTGGCCGCTTCCTCGATCGAAGAGTACACCGCCGGCGATGTCGAAAAACTGGAAAAGTGCGTTGAAAAACTGCGCGGGGCGTCTCTCTTCTTCGAGGAGGTCAACAACACTTTGGAGGGTATTTTTGATGCCAGCCACCCTCTCGCGAAAGAGAGCGCTCTCCTTACTGAGAAGAGCGATGCGTTGCAGGGTAAAATGGATTTGATCGCAGGCGAGGTTGTCCATGGCCAATTGAAAAAGGGAATGTTTGAGATCCTCGATAGCTCCGTCGGATTCTCCAAGCTAAAAGCAGCCTCTTTTGATTCGGCACGAGAAAAGATGATCGCTTTCGATGTTTGGATTAAGAAGGCTGAAGAGAGGAGCGCCTCTTATGCTCTCTTGATCAAAGATTTGTCAGCGAAAAGAGAGGTGATCGATGATTTTACTCCTGCGCTTGCCAGCTTGACGTTCATGATCGATGAGGCGAAGATGTTAAGAGCGGAGGCTTTTCGTGTAGAGTCTTCGGCACTCTTCCATGGGGCAGTGCGGAGCATTGAGTCCGATCCCCTCTTTCAAAAGGGCCTGAAACTTGTCAATGACGCTCGGAGCTCTCTTGCTAAGACTGCTGATATGCCCTTCAGTGAACAGGAGAAGTTTTCCTTTCTCCAAAAGGAATCTGTCGAGGAGTTGATGCATGATCTTGGGGTGCTCATTCCACAGCTTGAGGGTGGCGTGGCAGCGCTTAAAGGGCTGGAAGAGGAGATGAATAAGCATGGGCTTTCACTCAGTGCGGAGGAGTCTCAAAAAAAATGCAGCCTGGAAGAGGAGCTCGGCAATGCAAAAGCCGCCCTGCACCGACTGAATTCCCTGCGACCTCCTCAAGGAGATAATGAGTGCTATACCGATGCGGCCAAGACGATGGGAAAAGAGGGACGAAGGATTGCCGACAAGAAAACAACAGGCGGCAGGAACGTAATTATCCTTGAGCGACAGATCCAGCGGCTGATCGATGACCCCAAGTTGGTAATGACAGAGAAGGCGGGGCAGTTGATTGTCGACAAAAAAGAGGGACTAAGCGGCGTTTACGCCCTTAAAAAACACCTGAAAGTATTTGAAGAGATAGCTAAAAAGTGCGCCACACCCAAAGAGTTTTCTGATGAAGGCTACTCTTCCGACTCCCCTGTCGGCTTAAGCGCTTTTGAAGAAGCGGATCTCCAACGGATCCAAGGGCTTCTACCTAAAATCGAGAGCCTTGAGTGGATCGGCCACGTCGGCGCCAAGCATCCCGAAGCGGTGGAGGAACTCAAGCAAGCATTTCGGGAGCTTTCCACGGAAGTCGACCGGGCGCTTGGACGTCTGGCTGAGAGAAGAGTCCAAGAGTCTATCGATAAGATAAAGGAGTGCCGGGCGGCAAACTTCTCCTCTTCCGACGGAGAACTCCATGTCAGGGGCGATGTGAATGCTTTAGACCTCTCCGCTGCGCTCCTGATAATCAAGAGGATGACAGAGAGAGACCCGTTGATGAAAAAGGCATACTCCTCTCTTCCCGCTAAAGATCAGGAGGAGATCACGGCGATCAAAGCCCTGCTTGAGAAAGGTCTGAACGAGGCCTACATGGCTGGCAAGCCCAAGGCGGAGAGCTTCCATCATTTGATGCTGAGCCTCTCACTCAATCCTAAAACAGCTATTGGACAAGGCCAAGAGGAGTTCGCCACTTTCGATTCAATGCATCTTGGCCTGATGAACTATGACGGGCTTAAAAAGAAACCGCATCTTCTTTTTGAAGCGATCAAAGATGCGGCGGTTTTAGGGACGATGACCGATGAAGGCAGAAAGGATCTGTTCCGCTTCGTTTTGAAGTTTTACGATGGCGGCCTCTATTCCAAGGCCATCCAAGACCCTCAGGTGACGGCCGCTGTCCTTTATATGGCCGAATACGCCAAGGCTAACGGCGACAGCGAGCTTGTGCACCTCGGCAATAGGATCGAAAACGCCGCCCTGCGCGAGGCAACCCCTACCGAGAATAAGGGCGCTCCAGAAGTGAAAGCTGAATCTCCCGGTGCCTCTGAAGTTCTTGATAAAGTGCGAAAGAAGGGCCTTGACAGCAAGCGCAAGGAACAGGCCGAACACTTTGCCGAAGCGCTTAGGGCAAGGCGGCAGGAGATGATCCACGACATGGACTTCTCCGATTTGTGGCAGATCAAAGTGGGTGAAAACCCTTTCTGGGTGGGCTCTGTCGGCAAGATGATAGCCGAGTCAACCAACCTGTCTCATTTCGCGACACTTGAGATTTTAAAAGGCAATAAAGCCAAAGAACGTGCCAACACTCTTGAATTCTTTATCGAAGTTGCCTACCAACTGGTACAGAAGGGAGACTATGACAGCGCACAGGCAATCATGGGCGGGGCGATCAAGTCAACCGCTGTACTACGCCAGAAAAAGACATTTTCTCTCGTCAGCGACAGCGCAATGGAGAAATACCGCGAGCTAGATACTCTATTTAGCCCTGAGAAAAACAGTAAGAACTACAACGATGCCATCCGCCAGCGCATCAATGCCGGGCAGCCGGTAATCCCCTACCTTGGCACCTCTCTGACGATGATCACATTTTTAGGGTCGCGACCCGATATGAGCAAAACAGCTCCCGGCCAGATCAACCAGAGCAAGGCAAAAAAGGGAGGAGAGATTCTTTCTGTTTTCGAGGAAGCCAAAAAGAGCAAGGTGCCTTCCAGCCTGAACATAGGAGGACTCGGTGCGATGTTAGATGGGTTTCCCGCAGAGAGGGATGCCGCTGTCAAAGCCAGTAAAAAAGGCGGTTTTGACGACTACACCTACCACCTCTCCTTAGAGAAAGAACCTAAAGGCCAAGAGCCGGCAGTCTCCCTCACGAAAAAAGCCAAAGCGCTGCTTCCCGGACTCAAAAAAGGCAAAACAGAAGGCGCTGTCAAACCGACCAAGTCCAAAGCGGCTAAACCTGTCAAACCGAAAAAGGTGCCTCCCGAACTTAGCGGGGTCGCCGATCTCATGAAGCAGATCAATGAACAGGCAGGCGGAAAGTTCGCGAGCTTCGTCGGCCCGTGGAACGATAGTCGGGAGATGCTCGCCAAACTGCATGCGCTTTCGGGATCTACGCCAGATGCCACCGTCAGTCTTTCTATCGGAGGCAAAGAGATTCCGGTTCCACTGAAAGATTTTATCGCAGGTCAAGGCGCCGATTTTGTCGGACAAAAAATCCAGTCGGCTGTGGATCAGGCCAAGAGGGTGGAGACGGACCCGATGAGCGTTATCGAAGAGTACAGGACCAAATACGCCAAAGAGGGAAAAACAGCCTCTGACATGGATCTGACAAAAGCCTTTGGCGCCCTCTTCCTTTCTGCACAGGCTTTCAACCAAGAAGCGTGCAAGTTGATCGATAAGATGCTGACTCAGGCGATGAATGATAAAATGGTAGCACTTGCCCTGTTTGATGTAGAGGCCGGTGATGAGCTGAGGCCGGAGCAAGCGGCCTGGAACAAGAAGGTGCAAGAGAAGCTGACAGCTCTCGGCCACGAAACCTGGGTTCAAGAACGCCTCCATATCAATCAACAGATCACCACCATCTTGCGAAAACAAGGTTCCAATCTCGACGCCCCCCTTCTTAAAGGACTCCTGGCAGAGGTCGGGGCGTTCATCAAGAAATGGGAAGGAATGTCCTCTGCCGAAAATCAGGCGGCTCTTGCGAAGGTGCGGGAAGAAATGGGTCCTCCCCTGCCCCGCTTCTTCGTCAACAATCACCCCGACTATCCGGGGCTGATCTTTGACCAGGACGCAGCGCAGGCCAATTTAGCCGGCCTCAAAGACGAGGCAGCTAAGGAGGGCATCAAATCGGACGACAAGGAGGCTCTCAAAGCCTTCGTAGAAAGTAAGGGCTTTAAGCTTGACCCCTCCGGCTCGGTAGCCTGGAAAACGCCCTCCGAGGAAGCCATCAACAAAGCGCTCTCCTGGAAACACCTACTCCAAGGACAATAACTTCTTTACAAAGATTCAGAATATTCCAAGACCACTTGAATTTAAAAACAACAAATAATTGAAGCATTGACTTTTTTAAATAATTATTTGTTATAATAAAAATATACCGTCATTTTTATTTTAGAGGTGGTTTATGGGCGATGGGCTCCAAGGCCTTGGTCACACACAGGTTGCTTATGGTCAAGGACAAGTAAGTGGGCAGCCCCAGCAGCAGGGCGCCAAGATTGGAGGCCAAGCTGAGGGTGTGACTCAAGGAGCCTCCCAAGCAGCAACCCAAACTCTCAATCCAGAAGGTTCCTCAAAGAGCGGCGTTGCCTCTCGTGTGCAGGGCAATACGAATCACGTCTCCGCTCCAAGCGATGACCAAAAAGACACACAGGAAAAATCGAGTTCTTTCCTCTCCAAGCTGACGGGCGGTATTCACAAGGCAATGCAGGAGCTAAAAGCAGGAACCTCTACCTTCTTTTCGACCACTAGCGCGGCGATGAAGGGAGAAAAAGCACAAATACCGGACGAAGAGAAAGGGGCATCTGCCACAAAAGCCGGCAATGCCGTGGGAGGAGCGCTTCGCTACGCCGGTAAAAGACTCAATGACGCCAAACAGCGAATAAATTCTTCGATAGGCAATACGCAAGAGAGAAAGCAGATTGACCGAGAAATAAAGGAAATTAAACAGAAGCTTGCGGGGTTTCAAGGTCAGTTACATGAAGCGAGAATGAAACATGCCGACTTATCACAAGTTCCCAATGATCAAGGAGGTAAGCAATTTCGTGATTTGGGCAAACTGCAATTTGATCAATTAGAAGCAAAACTGGAGCCGGAGATTTCAAAACTTAACGCAAGGCTTGAAGAACTGACTAATTCTCAAAAGCAAAACCCGAAGCTTCAGGAGAGGGCCTCTAGCGCTGCGGGAAACGCTATGAAATCCATAAAAAACTTCGCTGCCGACGCTAAAAGGGAAATTAAATTCTCTGCTGGTATTGGCCGGGCCGCTCAAGAGAGAAAGGGAGTTGATGCAAAGGCTAAAGCTGTAAAACAAGAGTTGGCAGGCGTTAAAGAGCAGTTAGCAGAGGCCAGAACTTTTCATGCCAACGCGTCGCAAATACAGGGCCCCCATGGAGAAACTGCTCGTGCACAGACCTCTGGCAAGGTAAAGGATTTGGAAGCTCAAGTGGAGCACCTCGAAGGGCAGCTTGGAAGACTAAGTGGATACCAGAGTGAAAACGCCAAACTTCAAGAGAAAATATCAGGCGCTGTGAGCAAAAAATTTGAGAGCATCAAAGAAGGAGCGAAAAAAGAACTCGACTCCATGAAGGATATGGGCGCCACGGAATACCTGAAAGCCAAAGGCCAAGCTCTGAAGGGAAGGGTAGAGAAGTTTGCTACAGAGGCTAACAAAGAACTTAAGTTATCCGAGAAATTTGAAAGTGTCAAAAAATCCGATTTGAAAGGCCGGGTTTCAACTGCGCTTGGCGACTTAACAGAAGCTGCCGGAAAAGTTGCCAAAGGGGCGAAAAATGGCTTTGAAGCTCTGGGCAGGGGTATCCGTGACCTGGTAGTCGGCAAGAAGGGAGAGGGCGAAGAAGGGGCCCGGATCAGTAAAGGACTTATTGGCCATGTCTCCGATCTGGGCAGCGCCATAAAAGCAGGCCTTCCCAGCGCTGAAACCCTCAGCGGCCTTGCCAGCGATATCGGAAAAGCCATCGCAAAACCCTTCCAGGCACTTGCCGCACTGGTCAATGATAAACCCGATGGTTTGAGTCAAAGCGATAAAAACATTCTTACAATTGCCGATTTCTTCAGACCTGCGAACACTGAAAAATACCAAAATTCACATTTGGTATTTTTATCGGAGACGAACGAATTCAAAATACTTCCTAAAAGCAAAAAAGTACCTGCAGACGCCATCACTGATCCTGCAAAAGTAACAGAACTAGTAGTAAATGCTATCAAAAACAAAGCTGAAGAGTTTGCATCTGATGGAAAAGTGGCTGCTGCGCAAAATTTCACCCCGATTGGTGGAGGAAGAAACTTTGGCCTGAGTACGATTCCGCAGTGGATGGAAGGATCTTATAAATTAGACAAAAATCAGAGTCTTAAAGTACTAGCTAGCGTTATGGCTGGCCAAAACCTTGGTGTAGCCAGAGACAATGCAAAAGTATTTGAAGAGAACAAAGGCATATTGACAACTCTTTGGAAGATTTCAGAAATGCCCGATGATTGGAAAATTGAGGGAGCATCAGACACAATAGGAACATCCCTACCAGCTGCTGAGTTATTTGGAATCAAAAAGAGCAACAATTTTTTGGGTGAGATCGCAAATGACGCTGTTGCTAAAACTGAGGCTAATCTTATAGATATGACCGGAACTGCAGAGAAATTGCGACAAGGGAAATTGGCAGAAGCAGAAGCAAAACTAAAAGAATTAGATACAAAATTCGCTAATGGCGAAATAGATGAAACAAAATACAAAGACCTCAAGGGAAAAGCTGAGTCAGCAATAAATAAGTGGAAAGATCCCGATGCAAACAGTCTTGCTGAACTTCTGTTTGCACCAACAGCAGTATCTCAAGCTTTTAATCAATCGGCCGTGGAAGGGATGAGAAAAATGTTCGATAAATACTGCGATAATAATATCGGAAAAAGCTACCAACCAGCAGCTAAATGGGTGTCTGAAAACTCACCGGGTTTCGCCATCTACGCGAACTGGAACGCAGAACTCAATTCAAAACTGGATAAACTGAATTTGGGCAGTTACGTACAAGATAGAAAGGAAATCAATGATCTATTTGAGGCTGCTGGATCAAACACCGAAAAATTGCCCGATTTAATGAATAAAATTGATGAGTTCGTAAAAAAATACCCACCTGAAATTGTTCAACAAAATAAAGATGCGCTGAAACAAATCCAAAAAGACATGGGTAAACCCATTCCTATGATTGTCAAAACTAGTCATCCGGATCACCCAGGAAAAATTCTTCCCGACTCGGTTTTCACTTCCGATCAAACATGGCTTGAACCAACTCCTCAACAGTTGGCCGATGCAGAAATTTGGAAAAGATGGCAAACATCAAAATAGTCTGTTTATCATCAGATAATTCATTTAGCTGATTCTATTGCTCCTATTTCAAATTTAGGGTATAATAGCTCTTTTCTTTAAAGAAACAAGATGGAATACCCACAATGGCGAAGTTAATTTTTGAACATAACGGCGATGAAACTGATTTGCCGGACGGCTGTCCTATTGCCGAAGCTTGCGAAGAGGCAGGAGTGCCTTTTGCCTGTACAGAAGGCGTTTGCGGCACTTGTGTCATCGAAGTGAAAGAAGGGATGGAAAACCTCTCCGCTCCCACGCAAGAAGAAGAGGATTTTTTAGGAGACGGCACTTCAAAGGAACGCCTCGCTTGCCAGTGCAAAATTAAGGGCGGATGCGTTAGAGTCACGTTTTAACCACACAAATTAAAGGTTTTTTATATGTCATGTTCAAACAAAAAAGAGATGGGTTCTTGCTCGACCTCCAGGCAGACAAGCTCCTGCTCGACACAATCGAGCGACAAAGTGATTGAAAAACCGATCATCCACCGCGAGATGACGATCGAAGAGATTTTAGGCTCCTACCCAAGCAAAGCACAGAAGCTGGCGCAAGAGCTAACGCAGGCCGGCCTTCATTGCGTAGGCTGCCAGGCAGCAACTTGGGAGACCTTGGAAGCAGGCATGCTCGGACACGGCATGAGCGAGAGCTCGATCGACGCTTTAGTCCACCGCCTGAACAAGGTAATTCAGGAAGAGAGCGATCCGAACAGCATCACGCTGACTAAGCGCGCTGCTTCGAAATATCTGGAAATTCTGGAAGAAGATGGTAAGCAAGGCTATGGCCTTCGCCTTGCCGAGAGAATGGCCGGATGCAGCGGTTTTGAGTACGCGTTGGATTATTCTGAGAAAGCGCAAGCCGATGACCAGGCGTTTCTTTCACAAGGCATCGAGATCCACGTGAACAAGAAGATGGTTCCGCGTCTGATCGGGACAGAGATCGACTACATCGACGGCCTACAAGGCTCGGGCTTTAAGATCTCCAACCCGAATGTACGCTCCTCCTGCGGCTGCGGCTCTTCCCACGGCTATTAATTCATCTCCGTTTGACTTGGCGTGAGCCAAGTCAAGGCTGATGCCAGAAAGCTTGCTTTCTGGCATTTTTTTTGCCCTTTTTCATTCCTATTTTTCGGATTCCAAAGGGCCGGCCCTTTGGCGGGGTCCAAGGGGCGGCGCCCCTTCTTCCCTTTCTCCCCTCTTCCTCTACCCGTGCAATGTCCTGCCGATGGCGGTGAGGGCAGCTTCTTTTACCGCTTCCGAGAGGGTAGGATGGCCGTGAGAGAGATAAGCTATTGTATCCGTCGATTCCTTTTTCTCGATGGCGAGGGCTGCTTCGCCGATCATTTCCGAGGCTCGTTCAGCGAGTATGTGGACACCGAGGAGCTGTTTTGTCTCTTTGTGGGAGAGAACTTTGACCAATCCTTCGGTCTCGGAGGAGCTTCTTGCGCGAGGGTTGCCGCGGAGATAGGAGACGCCTTTGGTGTAGGGTATTTTGAGCTCTTTCACTTCGTCTTCTGTAAGGCCGACGGCGGCAGCTTCTGGATTTGTGTAGACGATGTTGGGGATGGCAAGGTAGTGGACCGGCCGGGGCGTGCCACTAATGAGGTCGGCAACGGCGATGCCCTCATCGGAAGCTTTGTGAGCGAGCATAGGACCGTCGATAACATCACCGATGGCCGACACAAAGGGGTTTGTCGTGCGGAAAGAAGAGCTGACCGCCACCTGGCCTCGTGAGTTGACTTCGACACCAGCCGCTTTAAGGTTGAGCGAATCGGTGCAGGGCTTTCTGCCGATGGCCACCAAAACTTTCTCTGCCGAGAAAAGCTTGGTTTCTTCAGGGAGTTTTACCGTAAGGTCGACCTTTTCCTTGGATATCCGGGCGTCTTGGACGGCGGAGGAGAGGTGGAAGATGAGGCCCTGCTTTTTAAGAGAGGTCAAGAGGTGTGTGGAGATGTCGCGATCGAACGTGGGTACGGGGCGATCCAGCATTTCGATTAGGGTGACGCTGGTGCCGAGCCGGGCCATGACGGAGGCGAGCTCTACGCCGATGACGCCGGCGCCGACGACGAGGAGCGATTTGGGCGGGCGCTTTAGGGCTAAAAGACCGGTCGATGAGAGGACAATGTCCTCGTCCAGGGGAAGAAACGGCAACGTGATCGGCTTAGAGCCTGTGGCGATGATGAAGTGCCCGGCCTTAAGCGAGTCTTTGCCGGAGAGAGTGATGGTATCTTTGGACGAGAAGGAGGCTAGAGCGGTGAATATATCGACTCCATTTTTTTTCAGAAGGGAGCGGACGGAAGAGGTAAGGCCTTTGACGACCTCTTCTTTCTTCTTCATGAGGGCAGTAAAATCGAGAGAAGGCTCTTTTACCTGAATGGCGTGATCTTTGAGGTGGTGATTGATGGTGTGATAGAGGTGCGTCGAGGCAAGGAGCGTTTTGGAAGGGATGCAACCGACGCGGAGGCAGGTGCCGCCGAGCTCCTCGTCTTTTTCGACGAGGGCGGTCTTAAGTCCATTTTGGGCAGCTCTCAAGGCGGCTACGTAGCCTCCGGGTCCGGCGCCGATCACACACACATCATAGGTTGAGGCCATGAGTATTCTCCTTGCTATAGGTCTATTAAGAGGAGCGATGGGTCTTCCAGGGCAGCTTTGATGGCGACCAGGAAGGAGACGGCCTCTTTACCGTCGATGAGGCGGTGGTCATAGCTTAAGGCCAGATACATCATGGGACGGATGACGATGGCGTCGTCGATGACAACGGGCCGCTTCTGGATGGTGTGCATCCCTAATATGGCACTTTGGGGTGGATTTAATATGGGTGTTGAGAGAAGGGAGCCGAATACACCACCGTTGGTGATGGTGAATCCGCCGCCTTGAAGGTCCTCTATAGTCAGGGTGCTGTCTCTTGCTTTCTTGGCAAGGAGGGCGATGGCCTGCTCGACCTCGGCAAAGCTGAGTTGATCGACGTTCCGCACTACCGGAACAATGAGGCCTTTCTCTGTCGATACGGCAATGGATATGTCGATGGTGTTGCGGTAGAGGATATCAGTGCCGTCGATGGAGGCGTTCACTTCCGGAAAAGCTCTCAAGGCCTTCGCAGCCGCTTTGGCAAAGAAGGACATGAAGCCGAGCTTGACCCCCGTTTTCTTCAAGAAGGCATCTTTGTGCTTTTCGCGTATTTGACTGACGGCCGTCATATCCACCTCGTTGAAGGTGGTGAGCATGGCGGTCTCTTGCTTGACTTCGAGCAGACGCTTAGCGATGACGCGGCGTATCTTGCTCATGGGCTTTCTGGTGACCTTTTCCGTAGGGGCAGGCGCCTTTTGAGGCTGTGGTGGAGCACTTTTTGCCGTCTCTTGCAAAAAGTCCTCTTTGAAATGGCGCAAGGGAGCGTCGTATTGGGGTACGGGCTCTTTTTTCTCCGGCACCTTTTCTTCTTTGGGGGCTGGAGGCGTGATTTCCGCCTGTGGAGGAGCTTTTTCCTTTGCCTCTTCTTTGGGAGGCTCTTTCGCGGCTTTTGAAGTGTCGACCGTACCGATGACAGTGCCGATGGAGACGGTGTCCCCTGTCTTTACAGTGAGGGTTATCTCTCCGGATTTTGGCGCGTAGAGGGGTTGGTTGACTTTGTCTGTTTCAAGCTCGAGTATCTCTTCGTCTTGAGCGACGATAGTGCCTGTCTTCTTAAATATTTCTCCGATGACGGCCTGAGAAATGGATTCGCCCATCGCAGGAATTTTTATTTCGATCTTCATGACGTTCCTCTATTTGTGGGACAAGGGTTCTTTTCCGGATGACCTAGCGATGTCAAACAGGTTGGGTTTGGCCTCTTTAAAGAGGGCGTTGACTATATGCTGATGCTGCTTTTTGTGCAGGGTGTGGGAGCCTGTCGCCGTGGCGGCGCTGCGCTCCCTTGCGATGAGGCGAAGCGGCATCCCCTCCGGAAGCAGGCTCTGCAAGCGAGGGATGATGTAGTCGGCCGGCCCCATGTTGCTTGGCTCTTCCTGAACGAAGAAGGCCTCTTTAAAGCCTTTGTATCTCTCGACGATGGCGGCGACTTTCTCGGCGTGAAGGGGGTAGAGCTGTTCGATGCGGATGATCGCCATGTGCGATGAGCCGGCTTTTTTTCTCTCTTCTGCCAGATCGTAGTAGAACCTACCTGATACGAAGACGATCTGATCGGCTTTCTCGGGAGGGTTCATGTCGTCAAGCACCTCTTGAAACATTCCTTTCGAGAGATCCTCTAGTGTGCTTACAGCCTGAGGATGCCTTAAAAGACCTTTTGGGGTCATGACGATGAGGGGCTTAGGTGTTTTTCTGAGTGCCTGACGGCGCAGCAGATGGAACATCTGGGCGGGCGTTGTGGGATTGACGACGTACATATTGTTCTCGGCTGACAGCTGGAGGAAGCGCTCGAGTCTCGCGGAAGAGTGCTCGGGACCCTGGCCTTCGTAGCCATGCGGCAAAAAGAGGGTGAGTGCCGACTGCTGCCCCCATTTTTGCTCGGAGGAGGCAATATACTGATCGGTAACCACCTGTCCGCCGTTGGCAAAGTCGCCGAACTGCGCCTCCCAGATCACAAGGGTGTCTTTTGCCGCCAGACTGTAGCCGTATTCAAATCCAAGGGCGGCATATTCAGAGAGGAATGAGTTGTAGATGTGAAAGGCTCCCTGCTCCGTGTGGATATTCTTCAGGGGAGTGTAGGAAGCACCATGCTCTTTTTGGTCGACGAGTACACCGTGGCGATGGCTGAATGTTCCGCGGCAACTGTCTTGGCCGACAATGCGGATCGAGCGCCCTTCATTAAGAAGCGTCGCAAACGCCAGCGTCTCGGCGCACCCCCAGTCGATGGGGCGAACCTCTTTACCAATGCCGGCCATGCTCATTCTTTCCTCAAGCAGCGTGGCAAGCTTGGGGTGGATATTGACATTTGGAGGAACTCTACCGATTTTTTCGGCGACCTTGCGGATCACCTCGAGGCTCACGTCTGTTTTAACTGGCTTTAGCATCTCTTCCCTTGCCTCATCGAACGTCGGCTCGTTAAGGCTGCCGTGTCTCGGCCTGTGGATTGCTTCGCTACGCAGGTCCATCTCCTCCTGCAGCAGATGATGAAATTCCTCTTCCAACTTGAGAGCAACCTCTTTTTCCACAAATCCGTGGCTGATGAGCTGGTCGCGAAAGAGCTCGCGGATCGACTTTTTAGAACGGATAAGCTGGTATTCCAGGGGCTGGGTGTAGGCCGGTTCATCCGATTCGTTGTGCCCGTATTTCCTGTAGCAGTTGATGTCGATAAAGACGTCGATGTGGAAGGTCTGGCGGATGAGCGAGGCAAGCTCCGTGGCGAAAATGCACGCCTCGGGATCTTCAGCATTGACGTGGAAGACGGGCGCACCGAATGTTTTGGCGATGTCGGTGCAGTAGATGGTGGATCTGCTGTCTTTCGGTAAGGTGGTGAAACCGATCTGGTTGTTGATCACGACGTGGACTGTGCCGCCTGTCTTGTAGCCTTCCAACCCGCACATCTGCAGCGTCTCGTAGACAATCCCCTGCCCTGAGAGGGCGGCATCTCCATGGACTAGGATGGGCACCACTTTATCCTCGCTGCTCTTCCCGAGAGCGTCCTGCCTGGCGCGCACCTGACCTTCGACGACCGCGTTGACGGACTCGAGATGGCTGGGGTTGGGAGTCAGGGTGATTGCAATTTCCTTCCCCTCTTCTGTTTTGACGGAGGCGTAAAACCCCTTGTGGTATTTGACGTCGCCGGAACCTTGGAAAGAGTTGGGAAGCCACCTGTCTTCGAATTCGTTGAAGATGTCGCTGCGCAACTTTCTCAAGATATTAGCGAGAACGTTCAAGCGACCCCTATGGGCCATTCCGATCACGAACTCTTCGCCTCCGGCTTTCGCAAGCGACTCAATCAGCGTAGCGATGATGGGTATGAGGGTTTCACCTCCCTCTAAAGAAAAGCGCTTCTGACCGACGAATTTAGTGTGGAGAAATTTCTCAAAGAGTTCGGAGTGGTTCAAAAGTTCCAATATACGCTTTTTAGTTTCCAGCGGCAGCTGCACCTTAAAGCGGCTGGGCTCTATCCTTTGCTGAATCCACTCTTCGAGCTCTAAGTTTTCTGTCCCCATGTACTCGATGCCGATCTGGCCGCAGTAGGTGTCTCGCAGCCAAGCGACAATCTCCTTGAGAGGCGCTGTCTCCTGAGGCATCAGCCCGCAGGTGGGAAACGAAAGGTGCATCTCGTCGTCGGCAAAACCCAGATAATTAAGGTTAAGAGGTTTTACAGGCTCCATCCCTTTGAGGTTGATAGGGTTGATTTTCGCTTCGAGGTGACCGAAGGTGCGATAGGCATTGATGAGCCTCATGATCCTGAGCTCTTGATGGAGAGAGGTAGCGGGTTCGGACTGAGCGGACGTTTCGCCTTGAGAAACCTCCTCCCTGTCGATGGATTCAAATAGCTCACGCAAATTAACGGACGCGGCCTCCCCCTTCTCTTTATACTCTTGATAAAGAGGATCGAGATAGCTTAAGTTTAAAGGAGATAGAAAAAATTGATCGCGGGCGGGCCGATCCATGCTGATCCTTGGTATCTTTTGTATTCAGATGTACAAAGAAAAAAATTTTCTTAAAAGGAAGATTATGTCGAAAGTGCCTCAAAATGTGATTTTTGGCAACGAGGACACCCCGCAATTGGAAGGTTACAAACCACCTAATATTAGAAAGATGAGGTAAATCGTAGCCTTTCAGATACCACACTACTAAACCCCAAACCCCAAATGCTGAGGCTCTGCCGGTAATATTCCATAGTCGAGGAAATAGCCCCCTTCGAGTCGAGAATCAAGGGTCTTAACCCGTTGTTTCAAGGTAGTCAATTAATGCTACGCCTGTTACGTTCTTGTTATCCCGAAAATTTTGAAAATATCGGGTTTTAGCTTTGAGAAAGCCTCGGGATTGAAAGATTGCAAATCACCTCATCTTTCTAATATTAAGTGACTTGTAATCTTTCAATCTTAGGAAGCCTTCTCTTTGCCAAAAAGCAAATTTTGAGACACTTTCGGTATCTGCCGAAACACGTCCGGCCAATTTTTAACCACTGTCCTATGATGCCCTGTATTCTGACGCAACCTCTCCGGAGGATACACCACCTGCCCTGGCAGGCGCTTTTTCTCCCGATCCTTCTTGCTTTTTTCTCCGGCTGCTCTTCGGAGGAGCAAGACGATGCCGTCGTTCAGGAAATTGTTGGTCGCTCGGGCGACTTGGATGCGCCCATCTGGCGGGTCAGGCGGCCGTCCAACTGGGAAGAGGTCAAAAGGACAGGTCCTGAACATGACACGACTTTGCCGGTGCAGGAGTGGACCATCGGTGAGGGCGATGATCTGATCAGGGTACAAATCCACAGCTTCCCGGCAGAAACGTTGGAGGCGAGGATTCCACCAATGGCACAGATAACGCGCTGGCAAAAGCAATTCCAGTCCTCCCCCCCGCCCGATCTCGAGCTGACAAGGCAAGCCTTTTCCGGATATTCGGGATACCTACTGGACGGGCGGGGCACGATCAAAGGCAGCAGCGTCCGGGTTCTCGGCTTTGCGATGAGCCTACCGGAAAGAAGCTATGCTGCCCTTTCGGCACTAAAAGGGAAGAAGTCCAGCGAGATTGCTGAAATGCGAGGCGACATCACAATCAAGGTGGTAGGCAAAGAGGAAGCTATCGACAAAAGAGAAAATGAGATCCGCTCTTTTGCAAGGTCTTTTGAACTGATCGATCCCATTCCATGATGAAAAAGCTGATAGCCAAAACATACCATTTCCTCGGCGGCGCTCTGTTCGCTGTTTTTTTACTGTTTGCCACGGCGGTTTTTGTCGCTTACGGGACAATTGTCGAGTCGAAAACAGGCTCGCATCAGCTGGCAATGGAAAGCGTCTACTCAAGCCTTCCCTTCAGATTACTCTTAGGGGGCTTTTTTCTTAACATTCTCATCTCGGCCCTCCGGCGCTATCCGTTCCGCTCCCGCCACATTCCCTTTCTTGTCACACACCTAGGCCTGCTGGTGATCATTAGCGGGCTGATCGTGAAAAGTTTCTTTGGCCTCCAGGGGATGATTTCTGTGCGTGCCGGCTCGCAAACCGGGGTGGCAATCATCCCGGAAGAGATTGAGCTTATAGCGGAATTCAAAGAAGGTGAAAGTGTCTCTCGCTACCGCATTCCCTTCCATAAAGATTACCTGGGCCGCTGGACTGCAGATAATTCCAATTCTCCTTTTACTGTCCGCATCGTTGGCAGCCGGGAGCACTCCTCACTTCATATGGACAGCTTTTTCAAAGGGGGGTTCCTTCATCTGCGAGGTCTTCGACCGATGCCCGTGACAATATTTGAAGAGGGAGTCCCCCTTTCTCCCTCAGGGAAAATTAAGATGCATCAGGGAGAGGGCGGGGTGATCGAAGTGATTGCCGTAAAGGCGGAAGAACCGGAAGCGGTCATTCGTGAAGCGCTACTTGACGCACACCTGACACTGAACGTTTTTGGCAGACCCACCCCCATTTTTTCCGGATCTTTAAGGGAAGCTATCGGCCAAGGAATCGACGAGAGGGGTATCAAAGCAACCCTCGAGCTCTCAGAGGACACCACCACTCTTAATATTGACTACGACTGCGGGAAAGGTGAGGAATCGCTCTCGTTGGATCTACCAACACTGCAAGTGACTCGTTCCGAGAAGATGCCGCTCGAGTGTTTTGGTAAGTTGAGGAGACCTCATCTCACGATGGAGCCAAAACTGCTCTTCATCAAAGACATGAGGGGCGCCATACAGATTGTCTCTTTAGACAGTGATGGGAAGTTGACCCAAACCGCGATGGGGCCCGATTGTGAAGGCGCACGCTTTCTCTCCTATGACGATGGCTTCATGGGCTATTCTGTCGAGTTACCTCTCACCTGCTCATTAATCGACAACAAAAGCTTCTCTCCTGAAAGGGCGGCTCTTTTTTTTGCTGCGGAAAGGCTCTCTGCCATGCCTGACCACCTCTTGCCGCTGCTGGTTTTTTCCACAAAAAGAGAAGAGGCTTCCGAGCTTTTGGCGCTTTTTCAAAAAACTTTTACCGAGGAGGGATTCTACTTCTACAGGGCTGCTGCTCCTCTTCCGGAAAAGGTGCGAAGAGCTCTTGAAAGGAGCTCCTTTTTTGACCAAAGAAAGGAATTGACCCGGGCCCTTGCCTTGACGACTCTTTTGACTGAGAACGCCTTGGAAAAAGCCAACGACGCAAAATCGCTGAAGGAAGCTTTTTCTCGCTCCGAAATCCCGCTGCCTCATTTAATTGATGAAGAGGATAACACTCTCTTTTTAGGGAAGCTCTCAGAGCTTGCCCTTGTGCTGGACAAGGAGATGAAAGAATCCCTTCCGGCGCCTGTCCAGTTCCCTTTGGACACAGCTACCAAGGCCAAGTTTCTCAGCCTGCTACTTCGCCTTTATGGCCTCACCTACCATGAGATTGTTCCCGAAGGCTCTTTCAATGTTCAGGATTTCATCAACAGAGAAGCGCTCTATAGCCAGATAGCGTTTCATTTCCCGTTTTTCACTGATCTGCCACGAGAAGAGGCGATGCAGGCATTTAACATAGCGGCTGCAAGTGAGAGTGCAAGCCCTGTTATGCGAGGGCTTTTAAGCGAGGCCGAGCGCACACCCTTTTTCTCCAAAGAGCTGCTTCGGGTTCTTGATATTGAAGAGGCGGACAGAATCAGGAACGTCCTGCAATCGGCCCCTCCTTACCTTGAGTCCACTGTGACGTTCCGTTTCGAGGAAAAACCGGCTGGGCAAGTGAAGGGCGAGGAAAGAGCGCCGCTATTTCTTCTGGATATCACCTGGAAAGGGACAAGCGAGCGTCTTTTGCTTTCGGCAAGCCGCGGCGGAAACCTGCTTCTCCCCTTCTTTGAAGGCCGCTTAAAGCTCGGTATCGCTCCCAAAGAGCAGGACATCCCCTATCTCGTCCGCGTGCAGGATGCACGGGAGATCGCCTATCCGGGCAGTTCTCAGGCAGAGGCTTATGAGAGTGTTCTCTACCTGCAAGACAAGAAGACAGGGAGAGTTGAGAGGAAAGAGATCGGCTTAAACCGCGTCTTCGAGACCGACGAGGGATATCGTTTTTTTCTGTCGAGCATCACACCCTCGGATGAGAGCGACGTACCTGAGGTACGCCTCGCGCTTAACTATGACCCCTCAAAGAGGCTTCTCGTCTTTGCGGGGTCAATTTTGGTGGCTCTGGGAATTGTTTTGCTCTACCTGTTCACTATCAGGAAAAAGGCTAAAATCTAGTCAATCTCCCAGTCCGAATCATCCTCCTCCTGCATCTTATGCAGGAAGGCCATCTTTTTGTAGTGATCGCTGTTGGCAATATCTGTCGGCACTACATGCACAGGTGTTTTGTCAGTAACCTCTTCAAGTTGATACGTCACTTTAGGAGCGTTCATAATGGCGCTCAACGTATCATCGAGAATAGGAGATGGATCGAACGGGGGCAAATCGTCGGTTTCCCACTCGCTATCTAACGTAGGGGTTTCGTCTATCGAATCGTCCTCTTGTTTGGCTTCGATGAACGCCAATTTCTGATTGATGATGGTCATGTTGAACATCCCCATCATCTTATCCTTTTTGGGGATAAGGGATTCGATGGTTTGTCCCGATTCTGCAAGCTTCTGCGCCTTTTTTTGGTGGTCTCCAATCGCTTTTTTCAGCAAGGCCTCCATCGGGATTTTAGGGAGAGGCCTTGTCTTTTTTCCTGTTGCATTCGTTGAGGGGGTAGTGACCGCTTTCTCAGCAACCTTCCAATTGGGTGGCGGTAATGGGGGTGGTAGTGGGGGCGAAAATGATGGCACGGGGGGCGGAAGCACAGATGGTGCGGAAACAGTCACTTCGATGTTCACTTTGGGGCTTTCGGGGCTCGTTTTATCCACTTCGATATCAATCTTGATGGATGGGATCAGAGCCATTTTTTTGTGGATAAACACGTTCGCGCCCGGGTGGATAATGCCCACCAGGTAAAGAGGGACGATGTCGACCCAGAAAAGGAGAATTTTATAAGCGTGCCAAGCCATGTGCGAGGCAGTTGAATCCTCGGGAAACATGTCGGCCAACTTCCCCTTTTCCGTGGGAATGAATCCGATCGTGTAGCGCATGAGCGTCACCGGGGCTTTTAAAGCAATCGCAAAAGCGTTGTAAAGAACGGACAAGATCATGATAGGAGGGATCGCTACCATCTGGACGGCTCTTGTCACAGCTTGCTTCACAAAGCCGCTTTCGGAGTGGTTTAGATGCTCAATACCTCTATAGAAGAGGCTGTCGACTGAATTTCTTACTGGTAATAGTTCCATCTTTCTAACTCCTAAACTAAGTTGGCTTTCGCCTTGGCGAAGAGAGGACTTGCTGTTGGGTCAAATCCCCCAAAGCCCTTCGGATGATCTTTCTTCGGTTTTACTTCGGTTTTTTTCTCTTGAACCGGAGAGGCGCGGCCGTTAGCTGCTTCTGCCTGCTTTTCCTTCCATGTTTTCAACTTGAAGGTTTTGAAGTTTTCAGGGTTCGGCGGTGGGGGGATCGAGTGCGATTGCTGCGGAGGGATCGAGTTCGATTGCGGAGAAACAACGGAAGCTTCGCCATCCTCTCTCTTTCTTTGCCGAACAAAAGAATCCTCTCGGGGGACAAGTCCCAGCACTTCATGGTAAGCGATGCCGACCTCTGGATTCAGGAGCAGAAGAGGGTGGAAAACAACGATATTAGCGGAAGTGAAAACTATCCTGTAGACGTGCCACATCATGTGCTTCATCGTCGTATCTTCAGGAAGCAGATCGGCGACCCTTCCCTCTTTAGTGGGGATGAAGCCGATGGTGTATCGAATTAAGGTCAGAGGGACCTTGATCGCGAAAGCAACTGCATTGTAAAGAGCCCCCAGAAGAGTGATGATAGGAAAGGCCACGGCGGAAACAAGACGCGTCAATCCTTGAGCGACTGTTTTTTTGTCAGAGCAGGTCCACTCTTTCAAACCATTGACAAAGACAACATCCGGAGAATAATTCACTGGCATCATGCCCATACACAACCTTTTACTTAAAAAATAATTAACATCTGTTGAATAAGCATTAATACTAACCGCAAATAATTAAGTTGTTATAAAGACAAAAACAATCAATCTTAATAGTTCTTTAATATTACACAATTTAGCGAATTAGGCGGATAGACCCCTTGAAGGCTGCAGAAGATTTGGTTTCTCTTGATTTTGGGGATGATTTTGACCAACTTTTGATTCGCTTTTTGGGGTCAAGACGCAGTATCGGATAGTGAACCAAAAAATAATCACAAGGTCGGTTCAACAAAACCCGCATCCGTTAACAGTCTTTTAAATGGGGCTAGAAATGGAAAAGAGGTTTTAGTATGGTGTCATCATGCACAATAGACACAACCCTTTAAACACCCTGAAAGTCAGTTTTATTTTCGGTCTCTTATTCCTCATTCCTCTGGGAATCTGGCTCTTTCAGACGATCAACGCCGACCCTCTGGCATCAGCACCCGTTCTCTACCAGGGACGCTATCGCCCTTTTGAAGCCTTCGTTAAAAATACTGAAGAGCGCCTCTTGGGAAAGACCTCTTCCGACCCCACGCGGGTTCTAATGCTGGAGCTAATGAATTGGCGGCAGCTTCAAGTCTTAAAATTCATCGATGTGAATCTGCCCGAAAGAAGCGAAACAAACCTGACTGCTGCTGAACTACTAAGACTGTTCGAGAGCGATGCCGGTTTTGTAAAAAAGACGCTGCCGCCGCTCATCGCCCGCTTCATCCAGCAGGAAAAACTACCCTACCAGCAAGGGGAAACTGTCAATTTGAATAACTTAGCACCGGGGCTATCGGTCAAGCTCAGAAGAGAGGGCCCCTCCCCTGCTTTGTTCATTCACAAAACTTCAAAAGCAAACAGCTGGAATCTGCTGGGGCGAGGTGAGAAGATCGAGGCGTCTTCGCTTTTCGAAGACCTTCGATCCCAGCAAGAGGCGGAGAGACTCTACCGCCTCTATCAGTTATTTTCCGCAAAAAGCAACCAACTTTCAGCTGATGCAAGACTTAACTCTTCTGCCGAGCTGGGTATGCGGATGATTCCGGGCAAAAGGCCTTCCGACCGCTGGCTACCTCTCAGCGCCTCCCTCAGCCATGATCCATCCTTCGGAACAGCCGACTTCCACCCTGAGATCCAAAAAGCAGCGGTCGCCCTGGTGGACAGCTTTGGCACGGCAGCTTTCCAGGAGAATCAAAACGCACTGGGACTCGTTTTACATCAGAGGTACCAAGATTTTCTGCTAACAACCCAGGGCAGCTTCCCGACGGCCCTTCAGCTCAAAGCGGAACTTTTTTACATCCGGTATGACCTCGTCGGTCTAACAGCTTTTCTCTATCTGACGGCAGCCGTCCTGATAGCCCTTTCCCTGAAGTGGACCGGGGCCAGATCTTACGGACTTTTCGCCTATTCCCTGGCCCTGCTGATGAACGCCTGCCTCCTTGCGCTACGAATTTATATTCTCGAGCGGCCCCCCGTCTCCAACATGCTGGAATCTTTGCTCTTTGTACCTTTTGTGGCGGCAGTCATCTCCCTGCTCTTCCTCAGAACCTTCCCGTCAAAGCTACCGCTCATTGGAGGCGCTCTCACAGCTTCAGCCCTTTTATTCCTGACGCGTGTTGCCTTCCCTGATAGCAATTTGGAGAATGCCCCGGCAGTGCTAAACTCTCGCTTTTGGTTGATCATCCACGTCTTGATGGTCGTTTCAAGCTACGCTTTCTTCATCGTCGCCTCTGCTGTGGCGCATGTGCATCTTTGGCTTAACTCAAACAAGGTAAAGAGCGACTTGGCCTCATCACTGTCGTCACTGATCCTCATTATTCTATATACCGGCACTTTTTTGCTAATTTCGGGGACGATTCTTGGAGGGGTTTGGGCGCAGCAGAGCTGGGGCAGATTTTGGGACTGGGATCCAAAAGAGAGTTGGGCTTTCATCTCAAGCTGCCTCTACCTGATCCTGATCCATCTCTATCGGTTTGGAATGATTAAAGAAGCCGGACTATCCATGGGGGCCATTGTAGGTGCGCTGTTGATTGGATTTACCTGGTATGGTGTGAACTACCTGTTAGGAACCGGATTGCACAGCTACGGCTTTGGATCGGGAGGCTCTGAGTGGTTTGTCGCCTTCTGCCTTGCCGAACTGCTTTTTATCGGCCTTGTCAGTATCAGAAAGAGAGTCGCCGCCTGATCGTGCGGCCAGTCTCTTAGAAGATGGGAGACACTCCCGTCTTTTGGCCGCCCGGCCGAGATACCCCCGGCATTAGCAATACGAGGTGACTTGTGATCTTTCAATCTTGGGGAGCTTTCTCAAAGCCAAAATCCCAAATTTTGAGATCCTTTCGGTATACTCATCCAATCCAACGACTTGCCGCAGGAAAATAAAATTAAATGCGGCTATATGTTCCTCTATAAATCAAAAAAATGCTAGACTATTTATGTGTGGGGTGTTATCCTGCGGTGCACTTTTTTTATTGCTACCGCAAAAAAGTGTTTATCTGCCTCGCGAAATGAAAACCCATCATCATTTACGTGAGGATATCCACAGGTCAGGTTTCTGACTTTTTAGTGATTATAAGGACCTGTTAACAGATTTGGATTTCGACCAACTTGCTGATGGATTGGAAAGTTGGAAGGATCACTCTCCTGCGAGAGTTAAAAGACAAATCCTACCGGTGGATAGCATTCAAGAAATGCAATAATGCGTATATCAATAAATCTTGTTTAGAGAGTGTGCGATGAGACATGTTAAAAGCGAAAGGCTAAAAAAACTCGAGCAAGAGCTTGCCGATTTAGAGCAGTGGCTAAAGATGGGACTAGTTCCTAAGAAAGACCAAGAGCGTCATAAGGAAGAAATCGAGCAGGTAAAAACCAAGATTGAAGAGGAAAAAGAGCGCCTCCACTTCCTGAAAATGAGCGGCGAAGAAGAAGAATTTGCTGCGCCCAAAAGACAGCAGCAAAGAGGCGGTTACCAAGAAATCCCCACTATTCCTGACATCGACATCGGTGACACGAGCGCCGGAGTCCATGACACAAGCGTTGACTTTGACACCGAAACCCACGATACAGAAAGCGGTGAGGGCGAGGAGCGCTCAGATGATGATGAAGAGGAAGGAGAGCACCACACTGCAACGGACGAAGAAGACGAATCCTTCTTTTCCGAGAAAAACAGATGGCGCCGCGGAGCTAAAAACATCGTCGACCCTGACGCAAATGAATGGTAATACCTCTTCCCCAGCCTGAGGAAATCAGCCTGTATTTTCATGTTCCTTTCTGCAAAAAAAAGTGCGGATATTGCCATTTTTTTGTCGTAAAGGATGACAAAGAGCTCCATGAGAGCTTAGTACAGGGGTTTATCCAAGAGATTAAAAGAGCCGCCCCCATCTTAAAAAAGAGAAAACTGGTCTCAATTTATTTTGGCGGCGGCACCCCCTCCCTTCTCTCTGCAATGCATATCGAGACCGTACTCAACGAGGTCACTAGGGCTATCGCCTTTTCGCCCTCTGATACGGAAATCACGATGGAGTTCAACCCGGAATCGTGTTCCAAAGAGACTTTTCACCATTTCAAATCTGCCGGCATCAACAGAGCCAGCATCGGCATCCAAAGCTTTGACGACGCCCTGCTTCTGTCTCTGACACGGGAGCATAGCGCCCAAAAAGGGCGTGACGCCGTCTTGGCCTCGGCCGAAGCGGGAATCGACAATATCACGATTGATCTGATGTATGAAATTCCGGGACAGACGAAGAAGTCATGGGACAACACTCTTCAGACAGCAACCGACCTGCCGATCACCCATCTTTCACTCTACAACCTCACCTTTGAGGAAGGCACTTCCTTTTATCGAAAAAAAAGCGCATTGAGCCTACTCCTTCCTTCCGATGAGGAGGCCAAAGATATGCTTTTGCATGCTGTCGATCATTTTGAGCGGGAAAACCTTCACCGCTATGAGATCTCCGCTTTTGCCAAGACCGGCTTTTACTCCCGCCACAACACCGGCTACTGGCTTGGAAGAGAATTTTTTGGATTCGGCCCGTCCGCCTTCAGTTATCTGGGCGGCAAGAGACTGCGCAATACGGAAAATCTCAAAACATATCTTAAGCTCTGCAAAGAGGGAGACAGCCCGATCGACTTCGAAGAAGAGCTCGAAAGAGAGGGCAAGCTCAGGGAGCTTTTCACAATCAGCCTTCGGCTCTCTCAAGGTGTCGCCATCAAAGAATTTGAGGAGAGGTTTATGCCACTTTCCCAAAAACTCATGGAAGAGGTGGCTAATCTGGAGAAGAAGGAATTTCTTCGCACAGATGGCGCAAGAATCTCCCTTACCGAAAAAGGGCGCCTTTTTTTCAACGACGTCGCATCCGAGTTAATCTAGCGCTCTGTCTGACAAGTTTTGCCCATCGGAGCCTTTTCAGACAAAGCACTAGCACCTAATAAGAGGAAACCTCGTTATAAATTTTCTGAAACATCTCCAACGGAAGGGACGCCAGACAACTGTCGTTTTCCGTGCCCGCCCGTTTGAAGTGGCCCGTCAAGAGCAGCCTCTGGATCTGCAGTATTTTCCGCGCTTTGAGAACAAGCTTAGGCTCTGGCAAATCCGCCCCCGGGCTAAGAGTCCCTCCCCGCCTTAGAAGAAACCGCACCATCGGAGTGTTGAATGTTTTGTGGACGGCAATCCAAAGGGCTGTCGCCCCATCAGGAACGGGCATCAGTTCGGGGATGAAAAAACCCTGTTTGACGGCAAGGTTGATATCGGCGCCATTCATGGCAAGCACCTTGGCCACCCGGAGCCCGTTATCGACCACCATGCAGTGGGCTGCATACGCAATAGGGGGCATTCCGAACATATCGCCATGGTTGACGATCTCCTTGCCATACTTGGCGATGATATGCGCAACCAACTCGACATTGCCCATAAGCGCACTTTTAGCAAGGACGGTGATACCGAAAGCGCCGCCTATTTTGGGATCGAAATCAACCACATCGGCAACCAGAATATCGAAGGCTTCATTCGTTGTGGTGATGCCAATCGCGCTGACGATTTCCTTATAATCGTCCGCCTCTTTTGTAAAGAGCGTACTAGTTGTTGTTGTCGCTACATATCCAATAGAGGTCATCTTTCACTATTCCTTTCCAATCAAAAAGACCGAGGGCCGTTTATCGAGTTGAGGTTTAGCGAGCTTCTTCCAGGTGGCTACCGACTCTGTCATCCCGCCTTCGGAAGGAAGCGTTAAGTCCCACATCACCGATAAAAGAGTGTCGTCGGCGAGGTTCTCCAGGAGCAAATTCAAGAGCGAGCCGTTGCGGTAAGGGGCTTCAATCATGATCTGGGTTGCACCGGTTGCTTTCATCGTTTTTTCCATCTCCCGAATCTTCTTGATCAGCGGAGGGTGCTCCTTCGGCAAATATCCATGAAAGGTGAAGTGCTGACCAGAAAGTCCTGAAAGCTGCAGGGAGAGCATAATGGATGAGGGTCCCGGCAAAGCTTTTACCTTAACTCCCACTTTCCTTGCGCGCATGACCAGCTTGCTGCCGGGATCTGCGATACACGGAAGGCCCGCATCGGATACAAGTCCCCATTTCTCTCCCTTCTGGATGGGCTCAAGATAAAAATCGATGTCTTCATCCTTTGTTTTTTTTGTGAATACAGCGATAGGCACTTGCGCGGCTCTGTCCTTGATAAAATGGCCCAGGAAGCGCCGTCCTGCTGTTTCACTCTCTGCAATCAGCCCGTCTAAGGAGGCTACCTCTTTTTCCACAGCGTCTGGTAAATTTTCTTTTACTGCCGCTTCTCCGATCAGGTTGGGCAAAATCACCAATGCCCCTCGTTTCAATGCCATTTATTCACTTCCTTATTCAATTAACAAAGTTCTGCTATAAGTTTATCGACAATCATCTCGGGGTCGGCAGGAACGCTCTTCAGCATCAGCTCCGCCTTGTCAATCGCGATGAGTCCTTTTCTCAGTGAGGCTGCACCGTAGGTGAGCGCCTGTTTTTTGTGCTGCTGTAAAATAAATCCCTTCATATAGGGAAAGAGAGCAGCGATCGCCTCATCATGGCCCTCGCTGGCTAAAATAGCCACTTGCAGCTCCACTTCAAACTGCTGGCGCAGCATTTTGATCTCCGCGATGGCCTGGATGCCTTCTCGCTTAAGGGCCGACTGTATCGAAATTGCCTTTCTGGCGTCCCTGTTAAAAAGCGCTTCCGCCAGTTTAAATACACTTTCTTTGGAAACTGCTTCAGATAATGCCGACACGTCTTTACAGGATATTTTCCTCTTTCCGTCGGTGTAGAGCGTCAGCTTCTCAAGCTCCATGAGAAGCGTGTCCTTATCGCTGCCAATCCATTCGACAAGCAAAGCTGCCGCCGCCGGGTCAAGAGAGGCTTTTCTCTCTTCCGCTTTGGACAGGATCCACTCAACGGCCTGTTTCTCTTTTGCCCAGGGCTTAACTTCCGGCACATCGAGGATAACACCATATTTTTCAACCAATTGGAAAAGGGCGGAGTTTTTCCGCAGCGAAGAGGAGACAAGCGCCAGGCACGCCCCTTTTGCGCTGCCTTTGATCCAATCGTTCAGACGCTCCTGTTCCTTTTTGGCGATCTTGTCGGCCTCTTCCACCACTACCAATTTCATCCCCTGAAAGAGAGAAAGGGTCAACAGCTCATTGAGCAGGGGGGCTACCCCCTCTTTTTCCGGATTCAGGCGGATGACTGTGACACCGGAACCCAAGGCCGAAGAAAGGAGGGTGACAGCTTCTTTGAGATCAAACGGCTCTTTGGAAAGCAAAAGATAGGTCGAAGAGAAGTGCGATGGCGAGGCGCTCTGCAGGTGTTTTTGAAATGCTCTCAAACTGTCGTACTTCATCGACTATTCCCCCTGAAATCATCCCTGCAGATTGTACACGATCCGTCCTCTTAAGGCACGCACATCTTTTCCACAATACAATGTAAATTAATATTTAATTAATCGTTTATTGATAAATTAACACCAACTTACGATTTAATTAATTTACAAAAGATAAGATATTCAACACCTAGATAAATACAAAAAAGGAGTTTTGTATGAGCAGCTACCCAATCACAACCCCATTTCATGAAATTCAGGCCGGTCATGACCGCTATCTGCTTACAGCCCAGGGCGAGGTGATCAAAGAAAAGGCTTACAGTTCCAATTTTGCCAAGGATTTAGCCCACGTTCTGATGGATTCGGAGCGCGCCGACTACATCGCCCGCTGTTTTGATGAGATTTTAGCGCCTAGCTGCCTTAAATGCGACAATCCTAACGCCGCAATGCATGAGTGGAAGGAGGCGCTGAAATACTACGGTTCCCTGCTTGGATCTGACGCTAAAGACATGTACCGCGTGTTCGACTCCTTTGCGCACCAGGAGGTGCGGAGTTTCATTCAGAACAATCCAGAAACCGCCGAGAAGTTTTTCAACGCGATTGCCAAGAGGGAAGGCTACTTAAACTCAGATCTTAGCACCCGCAGTAAAAAAGTTGTGGTTCTGACTTCTTCATCAGGGGGCGGCCACGTCACCACGGCCAACGCCATCAAAGAGATGATCGAAAAAAAAGGATATGAAGCGATTATCCTCAACCAGGATGAGCTCGACAAGCAAAACGACCCTCTTTACCGGGCCGGTGTGAAGTATAAAGGCGAAGAGATCACAATGGCCGAAGTGTACAACCGCGTCTTTCAGCAAGACAACGACTTGAATGCCGCCAATGAGCTTTGGGCGATCGGCAACAGGTTGAAGGCTTTTATTCCAAACGAACAAATGCGAAAAGTAGCCGACAAAATCCGCCACATAAAACCCGCCGCCCTCTTTTCCGTTGCCACCCATCATCAGGAACACGCCTCTTTGGCCAATATGACAGGGACCAAATTGAACTATCTGCACACCGACTTTGACTTCAACAACGCGCTTCTGCCGATTGCCGATAAGGTAAAACCTGACCTTGTCAACTTCTGGATCAATGCTCCGGATCCCGAGATCTTGAAAGGCAAAAAAATCGGCGACTGGGAAGTCTCCCTGCTGCCCTTAATGGGTAAAAATATCTTTGTGGCAGGCTATCCCGTGCGTGGAGCCTTCGTAAAGGAGAACAATCCGGCCAAACTGGACGCTATCCGCAAAGAGAAAGGAATCGAAAGAGGGGAAAAATGCGTCCTTCTATCGATGGGAAGACAGGGAATACGCGATCACATCCTGAAATACCTGAAGATGGCGCTTGATCCGAAGTCAGGAATCGATCAGCCGACAAAAATTGTCGTAATCTGCGGCAAAAATGAGAAGCTTAAAAGTGAGGTCGACGAATTTTTCAAAAGCCTGCCTGCAGATCAAAAATCTCCCTTTGTGACGGTGAAGGCCGAAGGGTTTGTGGATGAAAAAAACATGGCCGATTACTTTAAGATCGCCGACGCGATCATCACCAAGCCGGGAGGAGCCACTTCCGCCGAAGCCGCCGAGATGGGCGTTCCGATGCTGTCTGTCGATCCACACCCCTGGGAAATGCCCAACCAAGCCTATCTGGAAAGACATGGACTGGCCGCCAAGCTGGAAAATGACGAGTCGTTTGTTCATCAGCTCAAGGATCTGATGCAAAGAAAAGAGAGCGGGATCGCATTCAGGCCTGTTGGCTGGAGAGGCGCTCTAAGTAATCTTGTCGCGAAAGATCTGCAAGTGAAAAAACCCTACAGCCCACGCTTGACCAAGCAAGAAGCTTTGGCTTCGCTGTTTTTCAAGAAAATGCAAGGAGAGTTTTCCCGCTTTGCCAAGCAGATGAACATTAAACTGCCCTCTATTTTTGGTGAGAGCCTGATCCGCTTGCCCCTATTCGCTTAAAGCACTCTTTCTGACAGACAACACCAAAAGTGTCTCAAAATTTCTATTTTGAGACACTTTCGGGATATTTCACTAAATCAGTTCTTTCCAACTGTAATAAAGATGTTTTGTCAAAGGAACATAGTGATCGATATGCTGCATTAGATGCTTTTCAAACTCCTCCTTGGGCAACCAGATCAGGGATCGATACTCCCCTTCAGACATGTGCTTGGGACTCGACGAGATAAATTCCTTAACGCGCAGGCGCGCAACTACCTCATAGCCTCTCCCCGCAACGTCATAGATCAGCGACCACCCCTCCGTCGATTCGATATAAGATGGGTGAATATCGGCCTCCTCTGTCAACTCCTTAACAAGCTGCTCCCTTAAATCGATAATCCCCTCATGGCAAGTTGAGCAGTCTATGCTGCCGGAAGGCACCATTTCATAAAAGTTAGGGTAAGAAGAGACATATTGGGAACGTTGTCCGATCAGCACAGCCCCTGAAGAGATCGTCATCCCAGATGTCGAAAGAGGTTTGAAGGAAATTTCGGCAGAGAGCCTGGGATCCCGAAGAAGGGCTAAAACCAGCTTATACTCCACTTTTTCAACAAGCAGCTCCTCATCGCTTGCGGAGACAATCCCTAAAACGTCGCCGTTGTAAAGACTACCCTGCCTAATCTGAAACTCCTTGTCCCATATCTCGTCGATTCTTCTGAGCGACTCATCGCTTAAATGACGTACGTTCTCAACTAAAGTCCCTTTGAAATCTTTTCTGCAGGAGACTTCGACAAACTCATCCATAACGACTCTCAATGTATTCCTTAATTTGCTTCCAATCGGCGACAAAGCGCACATTCTCGCTCTCAAGTGTTGTTCTTTCTCGTGAGAGCATCAGAGTAAAAACTCCAGCGCTCAACGCGGCGCGTGCACCATTTTCGGAGTCTTCGATGGCAATGGCTTCTCCACTTACGACCTGAAGCTTTCTTAATGCCTCCTGATAGGGCATAGGGCTTGGTTTTGATGGCAGTTCATCTTCTTTTGAAACGATCAGATCAAAAGAGAGACCGCTCTTTTTTAGAAACGGTTCGATGAGTCCTTTTTCAGCTGATGTCACAAGGGCTACTTTAAAGCGTTTTTTTAAAAAGCCTACGCAATCCATTGCTCCCGGCAGGGGCACCATTTCCTCTTCGTACAATGGGGCTAATGAGGCTCTCCACTCCTTAAGCATCTCCTCAACACTTTCATTGAAGCCGTATCTTCGCTGAAGCAGCAAGACTCCCTCCTCGATAGTCGGTCCGGTCAGCTCCCTGAATTCACTCTCGGTCGGAGTCACTCCCCGTTTCAGAAGCATCACGCTGTAGGCCTGGAAGAGGAAGGGCATGCTGTCAATCAAAGTCCCGTCAAAATCGATTAAAACCGCCTTCAGCTTGTCGAGATAGGGCATCACCAATCCCCGAAAAGAATACCGCTGCCCGCCTCGATCTCCCTCTTTGCCGTCTTGCCTTCGATCTCTCCGATAAATCGCGGGTGCACTCCAATCGTTTGATTGCCGGGTCTTAAAATGGCAAAGTTGACCCCCTCCGCAAATATTTCTCCCGCTTCGATGTGCCGGGTGGCCTGCAGGCCGCGCCTTGCGAAACGGCGAAGCTCTTCTTCGTTTTGATGGATTCCTTTAAATCCTCCTCCCCTCATCATCTCTGCCTCGCGGACAGATCGAACCATCTCTTTCAACTCCGACGGAAGCACGGCGAAGCTGTGGTCCGGCCCAGGAAGATGGTTGCTTAAGGTGAAATGCTTTTCTATGACCACGCCGCCAAGAGCTGTCGCCATGACGGGAGCAATTATCGGATCGCGGCTATGATCGGAAAGGCCAACCGGACAGCGAAATCTCGCCCTCAAAAATGCCATCGCCGAAAGATTCATGCTGACAGGTTCTGCAGGATACCTGGCGGTACACTGAAGCAGGGTGATATCACTTCCACCAGCTTGTCTGAAAGTCGACACGGCCCAGGCGATCTCATCGACCGTTGATGCCCCTGTTGAAAGAATGAGCGGCTTTTTCGCTTTGGCTGCAAGCTCCAGGAGATGGACATGACCATTTTCATACGAGGCAATCTTGTGACGGGCAACCCAAGGATCAACTTCTTCAAAATCCTTCTCAGAGAAAGGAGTCGACATAAAATCTATCCCGGACTGCCTGCAGTAGGCCGCAAGATCCTCAATCATTTCATAGGGCATCGCCAAATCGGAAAATATCGTACTGACGTCTTCTAAAATTCCCGCATCGGCCAGATACCCTGATTTGCCCGCGTTCTCGACATAGACCGTCTCCGGACGATAGGTCTGGAACTTGACTGCGTTCGCTCCGGCATCTTTGGCGACATCGATCAGCGCTTTCGCCATCGCCTTGTCACGCTTTTTAGATCCCATCCGCCAGTTCGAGCCAGCCTCCGCTATGATATAGACACTCCCCTGCTTTACCTCTTGTTCCAGTTCCTTAAACAGGAGAACCACTTCCAGTGTTTCTCCGGTGTCGTGGACTGTCTTAAAATGCCTTCCCTCTTCTTTAAAGCCCGCGTTGACGAAAGCTTTCACGGAGGCATCGTTTCCTGTTTTAGCCTCTGCCAAAAGCCCAGAAACACCCCTGCCTCGCAAAAGATCATCTAGAGCCCTCAGCGCTCCTGTCGCCACTTTTTTTGACCTGAACTCGGGTGCTATACAGATGGAAACCTCAAGACAGGGAGTTCCGGGTCTTTTGATGTGCTCTGTCTCATTAAACCGCAGGTACCCGGCACGCTTTCCCTCGTGGAGGATGAATACCGGAGGAAATTGCGGGGAGGTGAAGTATCTTCCGACAAACTCGCCAAAAAACTCGTCCGGATGCCGCCTGTTTTGATGAAACGAATTTTTGAGAGTCTCATGGTCGTTTATCCACGGAAGCAGCTGCATTGCATGTTCTTTGACAGGAAGAATCAGCTCAAAACCTATCTCCATTCCTTAAACCTTTTTTTGCTGAATGTGGGCGTTGATGGCAAGCCACTCAGGGTGATTGGACAAAAGGGTGACAATCTCGGGAAGACCGAAATGGGGATGCTTTTCCGCAAGTCCCTCGATGATTTTTGACACGAGCAGAAAATCCTCTTCGGTATCGACTGTCAGCCTGAGCGAAGAAAGATCTTCTTTCTGCTCCATCGAGCCCATGTTAAATAGAGTGGGATGCGTCACGATGTAGTAGGTGACATGCTCCCTCTCCTCTTTGGTATTTGCAGATCGGTTGGCCTGCTCTAATGCCTCGAAGGAGAACACTTCGACATCAAGACCTCTAGGGTATGTTCTTTTGACGCAGTTCGATACATAATCAAAGTGGGAAGAGGGATCTAAAAAGAGCTGGATCGCCTCATCCACAATCGAGGGGTCGATCAGGGGACAGTCTCCTGTGATGCGCACTCCTATATCCGTTCCAAAGCGGCGCATGGCGCCTATGTACCTGGACAGCACATCTTCTGAGTCTCCGCGAAAACACTCCACGGACTCTGAAAGCGCAAGGGCTTCGATAGGATTATCCTCAGGAAGAGTCGTTGTTGCGACAACGATCGAATTGAGGTACTTGCACCTCTGCAGTCTTTCGATGATCCACTGCAGGAGCGGTTTCCCCAAGACTTGTTTTAAAACTTTTCCGGGCAGCCTCGTAGAACCCATCCGGGCTTGGATAATCGCAGAGATAGAAAGATGGCTTTGATATGGCGTCATGCCCTTCATCAAAGACTCTGCGACAGGTAAAAATCAAGAAAAAACTTTCCTCGAGCAAGTCTTCTCTTCAGGAGGGTCGTTATACCGAAAGCGTCACGAAATTTGGCCAGGAAAGGCTGTGAATTGAAAGATTGTCAATGAACCCATATTTTTAGTGCCGGGTGGCTTGCGGTCTTTCAATCTCGGAGAGCCTTCTCTTTACCAAATACCAAATTCCGAGGCACTTTCGGTATAAACCGCCTCTAGCAAGACTTACTCAAGGAAAGAAGCGAAAAGTGTCAGCCCTTTTTTGGACGCGCTTTTCCGAGTTCCCTCATCATTTTGCGCTTCCAGCCTTCGCTTGTCAGCTTCCTTGCAGAGGGAGCCTTTCTTGCAAAGAGTGTGCTTTCACTCTTCTGAATGCTTTTTGCAGCCGGTTTAGCGGCGATTACTTTTTTTTCGCCGCTACTTTCTTTTTTGGCGCTACCGCCTTTTTTACAGGCTTCTTCACACTTTTCGCAGCAGGTGCTTTCTTCACCACTTTTTTCACTACTTTCTTCACACTTTTCGCAGCAGGTGCTTTCTTCACCACTTTTTTCACTACTTTCTTCACTACTTTCGTCTTAGCCGTTGTGGCTTTCTTTTTTACCACCATGGATTACCTCCTTTGGAAGTTCAAAAAGCCGGCAATTCAAGTCAGTGTTTTGCCCGCTTGCAAAGATAAAGCAAATGCCGTGCCAATCATTAAGATTTTAATGGTTTTGACCTGAGCGAGCAGTTACAATTGAGGGACCGAATCTGTCTCGGAATTTGGAATGGGGAATTTGAGAAAGTCCTCAAGATTGAAAGATTGCAAGTCACTTGCTTGGGTTCATGGAAAAAAGGATTGTCCTACATCTTGACATGGATGCCTTCTTCGCTTCGGTGGAAATCCATAAAAATCCGGCCCTTAAGGGAAAACCGGTGGTTATCGGAGGTCCGATCGAAAAGAGAGGAGTTGTATCCACATGCTCTTATGAAGCAAGAGTTTATGGAGTCAGATCCGCCATGCCTCTCATGACTGCCAAACGGCTCTGTCCCGATGCTATTTTCATTCCGGGCGACTACGCTCTGTACCGGGAAATCTCCGACACCATCTTCACTCTCTTCCATCAATTTTCCTCTCAAGTTGAGGAGACCAGTATCGACGAGGGATACATGGACATCACCGAAGAGTCGCTTCACTTCCCTTCTCCACTCGACATAGGCAGGAAGCTTAAACAGGCGATTTGGCACTCCACGGGTCTACCGTCCTCTGTTGGAATCGGACCGAACAAAATGGTCGCCAAAATCGCCTCCTCCCTCAAAAAGCCAAATGCCCTGTGCATGGTGACAGAAACTGAGCTGGACACATTTTTAGAGCCGCTGGACGCTGCCGTCATACCCGGCATCGGCAAAGTCACCGAACAAGAGATGGCCAGGCTGGGCATCAAGACGATCAAAGACTTGAAAGAGAGATCTTTGCAGGAGCTGATCCACGAGTTTGGCGCGCGCGGTTTCCTCTTCTACAACCAGGCACGCGGAGTGGATAACAGAAAAGTCGAAGGACGCTCATCGCCTAAGTCCATCGGTGCCGAGACCACCTTTGACGAGGACCTCTACGATATCACCCTGATCGAATCCAACTTAGCTTCCCTGCTGGAAAAGGCACACAGAAGACTCATGAAGAGGAACTTAAAAACCCGCGGGATGACGCTTAAAATTCGCTACTTCGACTTTAAGACCATCGCGCGCTCGACAAACATCCCATTCTACACCAACGATCTTGAAATCCTCTCCACCCGGGCAAAAACGCTTTTTGAAAGCACCTATCCCGGATACCCCCCCATCCGGCTGATCGGAATCACTTTCGACCGCTTAAACGACGGCTGGTGGCAACCCAACTTATTCTAAGGCTCAAAAGAAAAGCCCCCGAGATTGAGAGAGTGCAAACCACCTCATATTTCTAATATTAGAGGGCTTGCAATCTCTCAATCTCGGGGGCATTCGCTTTGCCAAAATTCGGAATTTGGAGACGCATTCTGCAGAGCGTTACAGACGAATGTTAATTGAAATACCCCTGTTTCAGCATCATTTCACCGTTTAAAACTGCCGCTCCGGCAGCTCCGCGACTCATGTTGTGCGACAAGACGACGAACCGGAAATCAAAGAGGCTGCAGGAGCGCAGCCTCCCGATGCTGACAGCCATCCCGCCATCCAAATCTCTATGCAGCTTAGGCTGAGGAAAAAAGGGCTCTTCATGATAGTGGATGGGGTATTGGGGCGCGGACGGCAACCCTTCGGTTTCTTTGGACCGAAAAGTACGCCACGCCCCGATCAATTCCTGTTGATAAACTTTTTTTCTAATTTTGATTGAAACGCATGCCGTATGGCCATCGGATACTGCAACCCGGTTGGCTTGAGCGGCAATTTTGACCTCCAGTGGGATAATTTTTCCACTCTGAAGCGTTCCCAAGATTTTTTTAGGTTCTGTCTCAATCTTTTCCTCTTCACCAGAGATAAAGGGGATCAGGTTATCATCGATATTCATCGTTTTTTTTGCCTGAATGCCTGCGCCGGATATTGCCTGCATGGTGACAACATGCACTTCTTCCAAGAAAAACAGGTCGTGAATAGGTTTTAGGGCAAGGGCCAATCCCGCCACCACACAGTTGGGGTTCGTGACGATGGAACCGCCTTCTTTTCTCCCTTTCAGCAAGGAGAGATGGTCGCTGTTCACTTCAGGGATTAAGAGCGGCACATCGGCATCGAACCTATGCGTCCTGGCATTGGAGATGACATGATAGCCCTTATCCCGAAACTTACTTTCACACGAGGCGGCAGCCTCCGCATCCAAAGCAGAGAAAAGGACTCGGCATGGGAGATCGAAACGAACCGGATCGATCACTTTCCCGGCAAGGTTTTCAGGCATCGGCTTTCTTTCGCACCACTCGGCCGCTTCTGAATATTTCTTTCCCTGGGATCGATCCGATGCCACTAGAGAAACCACTTCAAACTGAGGATGGTTTGCAAGCATCAGCGCAAGCCGCTGACCGACTCCGCCGGTTGCACCGAGGATGCCAACCTGAATCTTACCTTTCTGCATAAAATACCTTTGAATCCAGAGTGATTGGGGCTTGTAATAGGAGACTGTCCACAAACTACAGTACACCGAAAGTGTCTCAAAATTTCGGATTTTAAGACACTTTCGATGCAAGCCTCGGGAGCTTTTCGGTTAAAAACCGAAAACCATCGCTACCTGGAACCGGAGTCCGCCTCATCTTGAAAAAAGCGGGTCAAGAGTCTCACCATCACTCCTGTTCCCTGTTTGGGAAGGTATTTCTGCTTTGAAGGCAGATAGGCCGTTCCGGCAATATCCAGATGTGCCCAGGGTGTGTCACCGATAAACTCTTGAAGGAAGAGAGCCGCTTTGATCGATCCTCCAGGCCTTCCTCCCGAATTTGCGATATCGGCGATATCGGAATCGAGACTTGAGCGATACTCTTTTGGGAGCGGCATCCGCCACACCCTCTCATAGGTCTTCTCGCCGGCATTGGTCAAAGCTGCCGCAAGAGCGTCATCGTTGGAAAAAAGTCCTGAGAGCTCATGACCGAGTGCTACGATGATCGCTCCCGTCAAGGTAGCGAGATCGATGATCTGCGCCGGCTTAAACTTCTCGATGGCATAGGAAATGGCGTCCGCCAAGATGAGCCTGCCTTCGGCGTCCGTGTTGGCGATCTCGACTGTTTTCCCGCTGTGGCTCCGGTAAACATCTCCCGGCTTGTAACTGGCGCTGTCGATGCCGTTTTCCGCCGATGGAATGACCACTGTGACATTGGTTTTGATCTTAAGCGACGCCAATGCCCGGATGAGGGCCAAAGCGGCAGCGGCGCCGGCCATATCACCTCTCTGGGTTTCTATGGATCCGGTCGGTTTAAGATTCAGCCCGCCGGTATCGAAAGTGATTCCTTTGCCGATGACAGCCGTCCGATGAGTACTTTTTTGATTACCCCGGTACTCCAAGACGATGAGTTTAGGCTCAAGCTTTGACCCTCTAGACACCGCCAAAAGAAGGTCCATCTTCTCGCGCTTGAGGGCACTCCTGCCTAAGACCTTCGCTGTAACGGACGCGAATTCGCGGGCGGTCTCGCGGGCTTTGGCTGCCAAGTAAGATGGAGTGACATCGTCGGCATTGCCGATCACAAGATCGCGGGCATAAAAAACCGCGCCCGTCAGCTTCTGGAGAGCATCGATCTCCTGCTTTGCAAGAACGCTCCTGATCAGGGCTATCTCACTTAGTTGATCGGCATCGCCGCGCGACCGGCCCGTTTTATGGGACTTTAAAGGATATGCGGCAAGCAGCATCCCTTCTAAAAAGGCCTCTTCGACTTGATTGTGGGGAATCTTATGATGTACGGGAGGCAAAAGAGAGAGGCTTTGGATTTTTAGCCCTTTTACCTTTTCATAGGCGGAAGCTGCAGCCCTCCTGAAAGTTTCAGCAGTGGCATCCTGCTCTTTACCCAGGCCGACCAGCAGCAGGCGTTTTTCTTTGAAGCCATGGTCATAGTAGAGGACAGCCTCTCCCTCTTTAGCCTTGAAATCCCGGAGTACTCCCCAGTCGTTCCACCGAACCCCTTTGACATCGCGGAAAGCCGCTTGAGCCTCGCTGCCCTTATTCCAAAAGGGAACAAGCAGGAGATCCCTGGCTTTTCTTTTAGCGAAAGAAGGTTCAGAGGTAACGTGCCTGATCATCTGCTTTATCCTTTAGAATGGGATGGGATCTTCGTCATGGATTTCCATTTCTTCACTTCGACCCTGATGCGGCTTTGCCTGATAGGCAGGCGCTTCCTGACCGTATGAGGAGGATGAACCATAGCGTCCGGACTGCTGTTGCGTCCCCTGAGCCTGTTGTTCATTGTCATTACGATCGTTAAAGGGTGGGAAGTGAAGGCTTCTTGCAGTAGCCTCATAGGAGATCTGGGGCTGACCGGATTTGTCCTGATAGATCTCAAGCTTGTTCATTTCGGCGACGATGTAGATCGCTTTTCCTTTTTTGAAATAGGTCAGCATCTTGTCGAACTGATCACCCCATACAGTCACTCGCCACCAGATAGTCTCTTCCTGGCCGCCTTTGCGCACTTTGGTCGCAACACGCAGGGTCGTTACCTTTTGTCCGCCAGGAGTATAGCGCATCTCAGGATCGGCTCCGAGGTAGCCCATGATATGCAACAGATTCATATGTCAAACTCCACGTTTGTTTTTTGTACTACCGTCATTTTTACCATACAACGGCTAAAAAAGACAGCATCAAAGAATCCTTGAAGCAAGGGCTAACAAATCAGATATAAAGCAAACTAAATGAAACTATGGCGAAAGCGTCTCAAAATTTGGATTTTGGCTTTGAGAAAGCCTCGGGATTGAATGATCGCAAGCCACCTCATATTTCTAATATTAGGTGGCTTGCGATCATTCAATCGCGAGAGCTTTCTCTTTGCCAAAATCCAAATTTTGAGACAATTTCGGTATACTTAAGAATTTTCGTTCTCACTCGCGCCTTGCCTCTCGGCAATGGTCGCTCGCTCCGGACAAAAATTCTTAAGGCCCTTCTGGCCAAATTTCCAACTCTCCAAGCTGTTTCGGTATAGGTCACCTAAGACTAGAAACATGAAGCAACTTACAACTTTTCAATCTCGAGGTTTTCGCTAAATTAAAATCCCCCATTTCAAAGCCTTTCAGTATTAATTTTTCTGCATAACAACGCTTGATATGGCCCCATCACGCTTAAAAATTTCGAGCAAACCTTCGCTACGGGCACACCCGTTCAAAACAATATTTTGAAATTTGTTTTAGCTAGGATGTCTCTCTGGAGTAAATCAAAAGGGAGTGAATGTTGGGTGAGTTGAAAGTAAAGATAGTGCTGGCGCTCCTGAGAACGCCAACACGCCATGAAAGGAGAAATTTAGATCTTGATAAAACCTTCACCGGGTTTTCCGCTGCCTGGTCTAAGCGAGGGGCCAGCACCACCGGCTGCTCCTGCTGTCGCAGGCTTCGTGTCGCCGGGTTCACGGCCTTCAGAAACGTCTTGGCAGATCTTGCGCCATTTTTCAACAGTCTCAACATAGAGAGGGGCAAAAGCTCTCAAGGCAGAAGAAACAGCATGCTCCATATCGATAGTGCAATGCATCAAGATCAGTTCTTCCTTGGTCGCTACGCCGCATCCGCCGCCAGCCATCTGACCGCCCAGCATGGAGCCTTCCAGAAGCTTCTCGTACAATTTGAGCTTGGTTTTGTCATCTCTGGGAAGCCCGTCGAGGAGAGGAGAATAAAGATACATCCTCTTTGAGTTTGGTTCATATGTAATATGAAGCGAAAACTCATCGTCAATACCAAGGATACAGGTATTGTTTTCATCGAACTCAAGCCCTTCGAGGCCCAGTTCTTTGCCGAATTCTTTTAAATTTTGCTTGGCATTTTCAAAGGACATACTAAAGCCTCCCCTAAATTGATATCGCTCGCGTACGGCCTAAAAGGCGCGAGCATTTATTGAGTTTGTTATTACTTTAATTATACAGAATGCCTAATTTAAAGCACTATCCAGATTTCGGCCCTGATTGAAAGTCCCCTCTCTAGACCTCCTGTAAACGCTTTAACGGTTTAAAGGTCAACACTATACCAAAACAACTTAATAAGCAGTGCCTACATTAAATAGGACAATCTTTGGAGAGCTGCTTCAAAAACGTTTAACGAAATGAGAAGCAAAGACAATGCCAAATCGATTAAATCGGCCTCTATACCGAAAGTTTCTCATAAATTGGTTTTTGGCAAAGAGAAAGCTCTCGCGATTGAAAGATTACAAGTTACCTAATATTAGAAATATGAGGTAACTTGTAATCTTTCAATCCCGAGGCTTTCTCAAAGCCAAAATCCCAACTTTTGAGATACTTTCGGTATACACCGAAAGCATCTCAAAATTTAAGATGTGGCTTTTGGACCTTTTCGGTGAGAGGCTGCTGAGAAACCCAAGTCAGCAGGCTTTGCCGCCGATTGCCGCTAGCGGAAAAAAATTCATGTGTCTTTCCACCAGGCAAAACGAGGAGCTGTGCCGATGGCTCCTCAAAATTGGGTATTGAGCGCTTTCGATGCGTTAGCTTCTCAGCACCGCAAGTACATGTTCGCAACCCGACTTGCCGCAAGTGCAGCCGACAGGGTCTCCGAGATACACGCTATAGCGTTCATTGCCATCGATCCTGTTGATCACGGAGTAGAGCTGTTCTCCGGTTTGTTCAATGCGCCACTCCTGGAAGACAAGCTCTTCCGCGGCCACTTCCTCTTCTTCAACTTGATGCGGAGTGACATCGGGCTGCGCTCCAAGCCCTCTTTGAATGGCTCTCGCAATCTGGCAATGCGGACAATTGCAATGCGGCTCCGCCTTAGGCAGATCCACCTTCATCTCCGGGGCGATGGCTTTCGAGACAGCCTCGACTTTACTGAGAATCTCAGGCGGGAGAAGGGGCGAGTTTCTCATTGCAAAGTTGTGCTGCATCGCATTGCCTAAAGACTCCATTCCCATCATGCCAAAGCGAATAGCCTGTTCCGCTTCCTTGGCGAACCCTTCCGGAAAAGGGGCGGAAGACGCCTTCTCTTTTGTTTGCTCTTTTGCATCGAGCGCTTTTTGATGAAAGGAGAAAATCATCTCGATCTGCTCTCTGGAAAGGCCGGGCACCTTGGCCTGAAAGCCATCGGAAAGAGAGACGATCAAGAGATCACCGTCCATGCGGAGCATCCTGACGTGCGCCCAGGTTGTGGAAAGATAAGGGGGGATGCTTAAAATTGTTTCATTAATTTTCATCGCGAGACCTCCGGGAGGTTGTATGCAAGACAGCTAAAGACATGATAGTCAACCTGGCCTTTAGCTAACCGCTAGCTTGACTGATATCCCTATTATACTAAAAAAGGGAATAGCCTTCAACTGATTTAGCACTCGAATCACTAGACTGCTACTTCCACATCTATTTTTCCCCCTTGCCCAAATACCTTATTATCCCGTTTATTGAGTATGCCGAAAGTGTCTCAAAATTTGAGTTCGTGGACAGCCTCTTACAGCCCCGCTACCCAATTTTAAGACTCTGTCGGTATACCCAGCGGAAAAGAAAAATTAGGGCGGGATGCCGGGATTTCACATTCCTACTAGCAAACATACTCAACCATATTAAAATCAGAGACCTAACGTGAGCAAAACATTCATTCTCGACACCAACGTTCTGTTACATGATCCCGAATCAATTCTCAAGTTCCCCAAATCGCACATTGCCATCCCAATCACTGTGATCGAAGAGCTTGACAAGATGAAGAGGCTCCAAAATGAGCTCGGCCGAAACTCAAGAGCCGTCTTCCGGCTGCTCGTCTCTTTAAGTCAAACAGGGCAAGGCACTTTTCACTCCGGGATCAAGCTGGATAATCATTCCCAACTGCGCATCGAGCTGGAAGACTCCTCCGATCTGGTAAGTAAACTTCCCGGTTCATCAAGCGACAACCGCATCATCGCTTCAGCTCTCCGGCTTCACTATAATGGAGTCAAGGTGGTGTTTGTATCCAAAGACTTCGCCGCAAGAATCAAAGCCGAGGCGCTAGGGATCGAAACGGAAGATTACGAAAATCTGAAATTTTCCTATGACACACTCTATAAAGGAATCAGGGATCTGCCCACGACCAAAACCAATATAGACCACTTTTTTAAAGACGGACATGTAACAATAGAGGGATTGGAAGCCAGACCCAACGAATATTTCATCCTTACCTCGCCGGAAAACTCCTCGGCAGTGGCAAAATATGACCTGAGAGAGGATCGCCTTCGCCATCTCATCCGGTCACAAAACATTTGGGGAATCCACCCACGCAACGTCGAACAGCGCTGCGCTATCGATCTGCTTTTACGCGACGACATCAAACTTGTTACCATGCTCGGTCCGGCCGGTACAGGAAAGACCCTTCTAGCTCTTGCCTGCGGCCTCCGCAAAGTATTTGACGAGGGAACCTACAGTAAAATTCTGATCAGCCGCCCGATCATTCCCCTCGGTCGGGATATCGGATACCTTCCCGGAACCAAGGAAGAGAAGCTCTTCCACTGGATGCAACCGATTTATGACAACCTGGAAATTCTCTGCACCTCCTCAGGTAACGAGCCGCGCGAAACGCTCGAATGGGTGCTCCAGAGCAAAAAAATCGAGATGGAAGCGGTTACCTACATCCGGGGAAGATCGCTGCCGAAAATGTATATCATTGTCGACGAAGCACAGAACTTGACGCCCCATGAAGTCAAAACCATCGTCTCCCGCGCCGGCGAAGGGACCAAAGTGATCTTGACCGGGGATCCAACCCAGATTGACAACCCCTATCTGGACAAGGATTCCAACGCTTTGACCTACGTCATCGGCCGCTTCGCCGATCAACCCATCTACGGCAACATCTTCATGAACAAGACCGAAAGATCAGAGCTTGCGGCCATCGCAACGGAAGTTCTTTAGGAAAACTTGAATTTGAGACTGTTCTCAAACTTAAAATCGTATGATTTTAAGTTTGTGAACTGTCTATTAAGCGCCAAAAGCAGAGGGTTGTTGATAGATTTGCACGTCCAGATCTTCACCGCCCTCGCGCAAAATTCCCCTTGAATTGCCCTGAATTAGGGATCTCACATAGCCGGCCACGAAATTCTTCGCTGGAAATGTGGAGTGCTTGCCCACTTTTGTCTTTCCTAGCCGATCCAAAATCGGGTTCAGGCGCGCATAGCATATATCGACCTCTTCGTGGTTTTTGGACGCCAGTACCTTCAGTGTAAACGCTTGCTGATAAACTGCGTCGACGCACTGAATCGTAAGCGCCTGGTTGCGGTAGAATTTGGCAGAACTCTCTTCTCCTTGCAGTATGGCAAGAGTGTGCCCGGCACCTAAAAGCTTGGCCACGCTCAAGACAAAGGGGGCTTGATGGCTTAGAAGAGTGATTTGCCGTATCCTCATCAACTCCCCTTGAGGATCAAGCCCCTCTTCGATCCAAACCCCCTTCTTCTCGGCGATGGTTCGCCACACCCTCCTATCAGTTGAAAGTGTGTAAAACTCTTTGGAGACTGATTTCAACTGCAGCAAATCCTCAATATCGAGGTTTTCGCAGATGTTTAACAGAAGCTCGCGGGGAAGAGATAGTAAAAAACTATTATCAACATAAGTATTATTTAAACAAATTTCAAAAGACATATGGTCCACCAATTTAATTAATGATGCACCAATAATAACAAGGCGCAAAGCTTTTGACAATAACACCAAAAGTTAACTATTATTAACTTTTTGTTATCAATCAGGAATTCTTATGCACTCGCTCCAGCAACTGACGACATTCATTACGGTTGTGGAAGAAAACGGCTTTACCCAGGCAGGAAGGAAACTGGGTCTGACCAACGCCGCTGTCAGCAAGCAGATCGCCAAACTGGAGAGCACCCTGAAGGCGGAGTTATTGAAAAGAACGACAAGGCATATTTCCCTGACGGAGAGCGGCCTGATTTTTCTCGAGCACGCCAAAAAGATCGCACAAGAGTTGCGTGAGCTTGAAAATGCTTTTTCCGGAATGAGAAAGGCCCCTTCAGGGCACTTGCGGGTAGGTAGCTCGACTTACTTTTCAAACTACTTCCTAATTCCCCATCTTCCCGAATTTTTCCGCCTCTACCCTAATGTCACTGTGGACATATTAACGATCGAGCGCATCCTGGACCTCTTCAAAGAAGGCGTCGATATCAACATGGGACACTCCTATGTCGGCGGCCCCGATGATATCCACCGCAAGTTGGGTGAAACAAGGTACGCCTACCTGGCTTCTCCTGCCTACCTGAAACAATTCGGAACGCCTGAAAAGCCCTCTGACCTCCTCAAGCATCGTTACATTACCCATTCCGCAAGACGGCAAGAAAAAATACTCACTTTTAAAAACAATGTGAAAATCACTTTAGATCCCTTCATGCGTATCAATGACAGCAAAGTGATGATCGAATGCGCCCTGCAAGGCCTGGGCATCGTCAAGCTGCACCGCTATATTGTCAAAGATGATCTAGATAATGGTAAACTGGTGGAGGTGTTGAAAGGGTATGACGAGTCTGTTCAGCCGATCTACCTGTGCTATCAACCGCACAGAATACTCCCGCCAAAAATCCGCTGTTTTGTCGACTTCATCTGTTCAAAGATCAACAAAGAGGTTTTTTGACACGGCTCCTTGAAGAGAATGCTCCACTGCAAATCACATTTTACAACAAATCATTTTACTGAAATTTTTATATGACACATTTGAAAGCCAAACTAGCTCAGATAACTCTCTCTTTTTTACTATTCCATCACACCTTAAGTTCTGAGATTGTCAACACCTTTTACGGTGCCCTGGACGTGCAGGAACCGGTCCTTTTAGAGCTGATCGAAAGTCCAAGTTTTACAAGGCTGAAATCAGTCCGCCAATATGGTGTCGTCTACTACACCGAATTTCCCGAAGAGTACACCCGCTATGATCACTCGTTGGGTGTGTTTCACATTCTGCGCGTCAAAGGAGCGTCCCTAAAAGAGCAGATCGCCGGGCTTCTCCACGATGCATCCCACACTGCCTTTTCACATGTCGGCGACTGGATCTTTGATAAGATTGGCGCAGAGAAGGACTATCAAAATTCGATCCACGTAGAATATCTGGAACGATCCGGGCTGGCGACAATCTTGGGTAAATACGGATACACCGCTGAGGAAATGCAGCCTGTCTCTGAGCTCTATCCAATGCTGGAGCAAAAGGGCCCTGCTCTCTGCGCCGACCGCATTGAGTACAACATCCAGGGAGCCTATCATCAGGGGTTCATCACCCGCGAAGAAGCGGCGGAAATCCTTGACGATTTCCGCTACATCGACGGCGACTGGATCGCGACAGATCTTAAGCGCATGAAAAAACTAGTCTCCTTCTCCCTTTACATGACCGAACACTGCTGGGGCGGCGTCAACAACTACCTGGCCTCCCGATGGCTTGCCGAGTCCATCCTACGAGCTGTCGAACTCGGGATTCTGACATGGGACGCTATTCATTTTGGAGTCGATGAGGCGATCTGGCTAACTCTCTTCGAAAGCCCCGATCCTGAAATTCAGGCAAGAATGCGCAAAATCCTGGATGTGCCAAGCTACTTCATCCTAACCGATGAGGCGGATGCCGACTTGAAGTTCAACTCCAAATTCAGGGGGATCAACCCCTGGGTACTCGTAAATGGGAAAAAGGTGCGTCTGCTTGAAACGGATTTTCTTCTGCACAAAGCCTGGACGGAGGTACAAGAGCGGGTGCAGAAGGGATGGTCGGTGAAACTGATCGATCCGCTAGCGGAGAAAACGCCAAACACGACAGCTCTTCAGGAAACTTCTTCTTTTGGAGAGCAGAGATGAGATCCTCTCTCCTTTCAATTCAGACTACTTTCCCTTGGGAAATAAATAATCTGCTAACCTATAATATTGACTCCGTGTTACTTCAAACACCTGACCCGCTGAGGCGCAATGAACAAAAGTTCTGAATTCTCTTTTATGCTGAAGCCCTCTTCCATTGGAGGAGTCGGAGTCTTCGCAACCCATGACCTGAGCGAAGGAGCCGAGGTTTTTACCGGCACTTTTTCTCCCAAAAAAATGAAGCTAGAGGATGTCCCCGGCCCCCTTCGGCAATATTGCATCTATATTAACGACGAGGAGTGCCTTTGCCCCGAGAAGTTCGACCGAATGGAGATCGACTGGTTTGTCAACCACTCCAATACCCCCAATGTCGCCAAAACTCCCGAAGGGAAGGTCTTTACCCTAAGGAAAATCAAGGCTGGGGAAGAAATTGTGTGCGATTACAACTTGCTCAATGAGCCCGACCACTTAAAAGAAGAGTACTACCGACCATCCAAGAGGTAATAACATGCCGAAGCTGACTCTTTCTTGTATGCCCGATCTGTTTGCCATAGCGCGCCTCAACCCGTTAGACAATATCCCTGCCTGGTCCTTACAAGGCAGTTTTTTTGCGATCACGAAAACTGAGGATGAGCTCTCTATTGTATGTCAGGACAAATTTGTTCCTAACGGTGTGAAGGTGGAAAGAGGATGGCGGGGATTTAAGGTGGAAGGCCCGCTCGACTTTGGACTGACAGGGATTCTATCCTCTCTTACAAAGCCTCTGGCTGAAGCAAAAATTAGCATTTTCGCCCTATCGACGTTTGATACGGATTATCTCCTTGTCAAACAGGAAAATCTCGAAAAAGCCGCCACTACCCTCGCTACCTTCTGCACGATCATTCGCGGCTGAACTTGCTACCTGGGAACGATATTGAGGTTAAACCTCAAAATGTTTTCCGGGTCATAAGCCAATTTCAGCTCGCGAAGCCTCCTGGCGTTCTGGAGATAGGCTCCCTGCACGTTATCATCTCCCTCGCTGACAAAATTGACATAGACCCCGCCTGACGAGAAGGGTTTGGCTTCCTCATACAAAAGACGCGCCCATTGGATGCAAGGCTCGTCGTCAACCTTATCAATCCACCTTGTATGGACGTTCATGATAAAATTCACATCACGATGAGGATAGGCGGTAGAGTCTTTTTCAACCGCATTCGTTTTGCCGCCCATCTGGCCAATGAAGATTTCCGAAGCTTTAGAAGGAAGTGTTGCCGCGTATTGCAGAAGGGTATCGATCAAGTCATCGGATAACTCAATGAAATTGTGTGATTTCCAATAATTGCGAGCCCCGGGTGTCAGCATGGGGTCGAACGCTTTTTGAAAAAATTCAAAAGGAGCAGGCCCGAGACCATCTCCAAGAGCAGTTCCGAAACTTTTTAAGCGGACAAGGCACTCCTCTCCCTGATCCACAGGACCATTGTAGACTCCCACCAAGATAATGACGGGATTTCCGTGGTTTTTTGCATCGATGAAAGGAAAGGGAGGTGCATGCCTCAGTACTGCCCACACAGTCAATTCTTCAGGACACTCTTTGCAAAAATCGCGATATTTTTGAAGGACCTCTTTTCCCTCCTTCATGCTAAAGACGACGGGTCCACAAAAAAGCATAGGCCCGACAGAGTGCAGCCTGAACTTGAACGAGGTGACGATACCGAAGTTGCCTCCTCCTCCAGAAAGCCCCCAGAAAAGATCCGGATGATTCTCGCTATCGCACACGATGCGTTCACCCTCGACAGTGACAACCTCGGCCGACAAAAGATTATCAGATGTCAAACCAAGAGAGCGGCTGAGCCACCCAAAGCCCCCGCCGAGAGCCAGTCCTGAAATACCGGTCGTCGAATTAATTCCTAAAGGGAGAGCCAGGCCGTACACTTGTGTTTCATGGTCGATGTCGGCCAGCGTCGCGCCCGGGGAAGCGATGAGCGTTTTGGAAACCGGATCGACGAAAACCGCCCGCATTTCGCTCAAGTCAATGAGCAGCGCGTCATCATGCAGCGCCCTGCCTGCGATGTTGTGCCCTGCACCCCGGACGGATATCAACAGATTAAATTTTTTGGCAAACCGCACAGCGTAGATCACATCGGCAACTCCCGCCGAGCGGATGATCAAGGCCGGCTTTTGATCGATCATGCCATTCCAGACTTTACGCACTTCATCATAGTCTAGATCGACCGGCAGAATCACCTTTCCCTTGAGCTGCATGCGCAGTTCATTGAGAGCCGCATCCGAAATTTCTGCGAGCTCACCGTGGACATTGATCGCCCTAGCACCCATAAAGCCCCTCCTTCCTCTTTGTCGAAATGAGTTCAAAACCGACAACAGAGGATACTGATTTGAGTTTGCGGACAGTCTCTAGGATCTCTCACTTTCCATTATATACCCCTTTCAGTTCCTGTGCATCTTTTGGATTAAGGCACGTTATATCGAGAGCATCTCAAAACTGGTGATCTGAAACACTTTCGATATAATAGACTTAAATTCAAGGACTTTCCCAAAGAATCCCGCCGTTGATTCTATGCAAACATGTCAGATAAGTCCTGTGCCCTCCCCGATCCTTCGAGAAAACTAAAATGACATCCGGCTACACACTGATGGAATGGATCTTAGCTGAAAATCGAACCTCCCAAAGCCTTTGACCATTAAAGTTATATACACTTACCCCGTCCCGACTTTCAAATGCGGAGACCAGATAGACCTCGCCGCAGTCGACGATCATCTTCTCTTGGTTATACCGACAGTATCTCAAAATTTGGCATGAGAGCTTTAAGAAAGCCTCGGGATTGAATAATCGCAAAGAAAACAAGCGACTGGGCTGCCAACGCATTTTTCATTACTTTCACTCCCGGCATAGTTTTTAAACCGTTAAAAGTAAGAAGACAATGAATTACCACCTTCTATTATTTCAACAACAAGCCGCCCCAAGATAATTAAAAATGGTTTACAAATGGGACGATTTTAAGCAAATGTAAAGAGACACACCGAAACTGTCTCAAAATCTCAAATTTGAGACAGTTTGGTATAGCGTGAAAGAAGGATCGTCATGAGTTCAGAACACCTCTTGAAATTCAGTAAAATTCCACCCGATGAGCATACGGAAGGCGGCATGCGTATCAAGGCCAGCAAGAGTAATTTTCCAATACTCCGCGGGATGTCTCTCTACAAGCTAATTCTGGAGGTGAACGGGATTCGTGAACCCCACTGGCATGCCAATGCCGATGAGCTGGGATATTGCTTAAAAGGCAAAGTTTTAATCACGCTCTATCACACGGGCGATGCTAAAGCGACCTTTCTGGTGCAGCCAGGAGAGGTATTTTTAATCCCCTCCGGGGCTTTGCATCATATCGAAAACGTCGGCGATGAGAGAGCTGAACTGATTTTAAACTTTTCAAGCGAAGACACAGAGGATTTTCCTCTCTCCAGCTCTCTCGGAATGTTTACGGATGCTGTCTTAGGCAATACATGGAATGTCGATAAACAGGTCTTTCAGCCCCTGAAACGATCCCTGAACAGCGTGTTTGCCACGCTGCGCAAAAACCCCGTATCGGTTCCGGAGGACGCGCGCTACTCAACGCCTTATCGCTACGCTGTCGAAGCGTCAAAGCCCCTTGTTATCAATGAAGGAGGCACAGCCCGCATGGCTCGGCAAAATACCTGGCCGATCGCAAAAAACCAAGCCCTCTATTCCCTCACCCTGACAGGACAGGGAATGCGCGAGCCGCATTGGCACCCCGAAACTGCCGAGCTGGGATATGTGGCAGAGGGCAGAGGCCGCATGTCCATTCAAAGCCCCTCCGGCCAAGTAGACACCTATGTGATGGAAAAGGGGGATATCTACTTTATTCCCAAAGCGTATCCGCACCATATTGAAAATCTCGAATCGACGCCCCTGCACCTGTTGATCTTTTTCGACCAGGGAATGCCGCGGGATATCGGGTTTACAGCGAGTGTCCGTGCCTATTCCGATGAAGTTTTAGCTTCCGTTTTAGACACTAGCCCCGATCTTTTTGAAAAGCTGCCCAAATACTATGCCGATTTGTTTATCGTCGAGAAAGTCAATCCACTCGACACATGATAGGATTTTAATTGGATTTCAGGTGATAGTACCTCTCCAGAAATTGCTTCAGGCAAAGGGCGTTGTTGTGCTCTTGATCCCGCGCGCCATAGACAAGAGTCACCGCTCCCATCTTCAGGGCATCGACGATGGGATTTAGCTCCTCTCGATTAGCCTCTAATTCGCTTAAATACTTCCGCTGGAACTCAGCCCACTTCTCCGGGTCATGAGAAAACCATTTCCTTAGATCTAGGCTGGGGGCGACGCTTTTAAGCCATAAATCGAGCTGCATCTCTTCCTTGGTTTTTCCTCTCGGCCACAACCCATCCACTAAAATGCGAACGCCGTCATCCACAGACGGAGGATCATAAGCTCTTTTTATCTTCAATTTCCCCATCTTAGCTGACGATTTGCTTTTCATAGCCCCCCACTTAAGCACCCTAGCGCTCTGCTTACTGAATTGGGATTTATCGCGAATGTCTCAAAATTCGGATTTGGCAGATAGAGAGAGCTCCCATGCCGAATCTTGAAACCCTTTCGGTATGCTTGAGCCCACCATAAGAAGATTGGTTGAAAAATGTAAATTATTTATTCAACCCATAACTGTATCGGAAATTTTAGCTTGAGAGACGCGTCATCGGAAAAGGGATTACTCTAATCTAGCGAAAATCTCAATCCACTTGGTTTTTCACTAGAAATAGCGACTTATCCAGCAAGGCGAAAAAGTCCTGATAGACAACAGGATCATCAACAGTTCTTTCTCCATACGTTGTGTTCGCTCTGACAGTGACTAGATTGGGCGCTTTTTCCCTAATAGTCACAGTCACTTTGACACTGATGCCCGTACTGAATTTTGATGCCGATATCGCACCCAAGTCCGCATCCACCTTATCAAGAATGAAATTGAGATCCTGAAGCGTTGCAATGGATGCTCTCATCGCCTGCTTTTTCGAGACCTGTTCATACTCGCGGGTTTGAGCCTGGCGAATCATGAGTTGCGACTCTGTGGATGTGATGGCGGCAGTTGGCGCCGGGCGGCAGTTGGCGCCGCCCAACCGGTCAAAACCAACGGAATTAAAATGAGGGCGAATTGAACGCTCTTCATAAGTTATTGACCTCTAAAAATAGAGCTTTATCCAGTTTTTCATAAAATTCTCTGTAGACATTGGCGTCTGTCAGCATCTCAGCATATTGCGTGTTGTCCGTCCTGACGATGACTCGTTGAAAAGTCGTCCGTGCGGTAGCCTGACCGTTTTCGCTTTTATCTAAAATAACCATCGTAACAGTAATAAACTGCGTTTTGTCGATGGGTGTAGCTGTACCGCACAGTATTGCAACGGCGATAGCGCCCGCAACTTGTCCTGCCGACACGGCATTTGCCTCTTTCACTGCCGTAAGCACACCATATTCATATGAGGATTCCCTGATGGTGTACCCCATGTCTTGCAAAACCGACACAGACGCTTGAAGCAGCTGTTTGTCGGACGTGACATTGAATGCATGCGACTGCTGAGTCCGAATCTTGAAAGTTTCAGCGCACGGCTTCATCAGGTCGTTCGGCGGTTTGGCGCAGCTCGTGAGAATAAACGCAGTCGCGATGAGGATTAATAAAGTTTTTTTCATGTTTAGAAACTGGACGAGTGATAAGTGAAATCTTTGACTTGCTTGTCTTTATTGAATTTGACGATGATCGTCAATGTGCGCTGACTTTTACGCTGATAGCCTGACTCTGATCCACCTCCAGCGATCAACAGCCACACTCCCCCGCGCTGGGCACTGTACTCCACTTGGCTTGAGATTTTATCATAAACCCACACCTCATCTCTCATTTCATCAAGCGATACGATATTTGGAGCGCCAAGGGCAGCTGCCACGTCGGAAGCGGGCATCCCCAGATAAATTTCTCGTTGAACAGTGCCGGTCGTCAGCTTGTCGGCAGGTTCACAGTGGTGCACGGTGGCACAGGCAGTGAAACAACCTAAAAGGGCGAGTAATAGATATTTCATGGTAAGGGTCTCCTAAATAAAAGTGCGACAATTATAGTAAAAAACCAATTTCAAGCAACAAATTATTCTAGCATAACTAAAAACCCAGACTAACTAAAAAACAAACTACTTGCTTTTACATTACCACTCCGCGATGCCCAGGAACCTTCCACTAACGCCCCTTCCTAAGAACAAAGAAAGAGTTTCGTTTCCTGTCGTGATACACCCCTTCACCCAAGATCATGCCCTGATTGTTACTTTTGATGGCATTAACCAGTCTGTTCGACTGGAGTTTTTGGAAAAATTGATCTAAAGGGCTCACTCAGGAAGCGCTATTCAACTTGGCAAGACGAAATGTTATAGATGTAGCTGTTGACCTGATAAGTTTCCGTGCCCCAGCAATCGAGCAGCAATTGAAATGAAGTAATATTACGCATAAAAACCTTAATTTAATAATTCATCATCACATTACACTATTTAACCGAGAGAATGTCACCATAGCACACTAGAGAACAAAGCACGTTTCTGTTATTGTCTTTCGAAAAAGTGTCTTATGAAAATAATTTTATTTTTGTTCACAGTTTGCTGCTCGCTCCTTCTTTCTTGCGCAGAACCCGCTGCGGAAGCGCAAACAGTCTTTGAATACCTCCTGTTTGAAATCGAGCAAGATGCCGTTTTATCCACTGAAGAGCGACTTGAGAAAATTAAAGAATTCAAGCTGCGTATCGGCAGCCTCCCTAAAAACGAAGCCTCGTGGCTCACCAGGCTTCTTTTACAAGAGACCAGGTCGCGAATAACGGATATCTTAAAGCACGCCTCTCTTGAGGAGGCAGAAATTGAGACACACCTTGCCGAATACGAGCAAACAACCCAAAATGTGCATTTCATGACCCCAGAACTGGCAAGGCAAAGGCTCTTCTTTGTTGCCGACCTAAAAATTCACCGGCAGTATGTTTATGAATTTGGCATCGCCCTCGGCTGTGAGGAGAGACAGCTTCTCCGCCACGACTTGTGTAAACTCAGTGCAAAGCATTTCGAAGGCGGGTGGGAAGATGAGGAGCGTTTAACCTATCTTGCTGCCCGAGGGGAACATCAGAACGAAGAGGCCTATCACGACTCCTTCGGTCTTAACTGTGACGATTTTGATAGCTTTTCAGAGGAGAGCCTTCGCACTACTGCACTCGAGTCTGTCGCCGATTGGCTTGCCGTCACAAAACAACGGGGAGGAAGTACAATATCCTGCTCACTGATCAGTAACTTTACCAAAAACAATCCTCACCCTCGCTTGATTCCATTTCTGAAAGAGGCGCTGATCAAAGCACATGTCCACTATCTCGATAGCAAGCAAAATCCGGACACTGCTAATATTTTTGCCAACCTCCCTTGCTGGAGTAAAGAAGTAGAAGAATTTTTTGAGAGTCTGAAATGACATTGTGTGTAGGTAATGAATAAGGTTTCGACCCCTGAAGACATTTTACCGGATGGCGACGATCACACGGTAGCCACTAACCCTTTCACCGGCTTTCAAGGTAAAGCCCGTAAAGGCACAGTCGCGGCGACCTTAAACAATATCGCCTTGCTGGACGGGCTCCTTCAAGAGGATGCGGGGCAGGATCAAATTGCGGAAATCAAAAGAGCGATTACCGAACTACTCCCCTCGCTCAAAGCGACCGGCATTTTTGACCTATTCACACCGGGTGAGTGGATCTGCAGTCAAAACCATCCGGGCAGGGTCTATGTTGCTCTCCTCTATCTTCAACACTATCCCGAAGAGATCAGCGAAGAAATTGCGCATCAGCTCCGGGAGCTGCAAAGAAAAGTGCAAAACCCCTATTTCCAAACCGAACTGCAGGGCCTTTGCAAGTAGAGGCCAAAGATCCTTGGTGGCTGCATTGAAACTTTTCATTAGACTGCTGTGCCGATCATAACGTACAGTGATAATTTATACAGAAAGGCGATTGAATTATGACAAATTTACCTAAATGCCCCCAGTGCAGTTCCGATTACACCTACGAAGATGGGGCCCTTTATATCTGCCCGGAATGTGGCCATGAATGGGCGATCGAGGCCAAGGAAGAGAGTGAACCCACACCAACGGTTGTGAAAGATGCGCATGGAAATATCCTCCAAGATGGCGACAGTGTGACAATTGTCAAAGACATCAAGGTCAAAGGCTCTTCAACCGCTTTGAAAGCAGGTGTAAAAGTGAAGAACATACGCCTCGTCGACGAGGTCAACGGCCACAACATAGAAGCGAAGGTTCCCGGCTTTGGCTCGATGATGCTCAAATCCGAGATTGTGAAGAAAAGCAATTAAACAGCCTCCCTGTAGACTGCCCTAAAACTCTTGGAGATATCTCTCTGTCGTCAACAGGACCTAGGATATGCCTTCAATGAATGAATGGCTTAATTGGAAGGAATTTTCTCTCAAGGAAGAAGTGTCGGTTGAAACTAAACAGAGCAGGCACAAAACCTGAAAGGTTTTTACTAACCTGTTCCCGGCCTCCGCTACTTCTTCTATAGAGAAGATCAAAAAAGTGGAACCCTCTCCCATTGGGGCGCATTCGCTAACTTTTCCCTTTCCTATGAGCATTTCCAAATTGCAAAGTTGGGAGGACTGCCCCTTCCATGAAAACAACCGATGTTATGGCTGAACGATTTTCTCGAATGTCTGGCGAAGATCCTTCCTTTAAAATGAGTACCCAAGTCCTCCCCCGAAAGTAAAACCGCCCATTTGGACATTACTTGTGTAGACTTGAGAACTTCCCCCATGAAACCGCACTTTACCATAGGAGTACTCACCGAAAACATCGATCACAAAGTGCTCCCCCACTAAATAATTGAAACCCGTGTTCACAAAGAGGCCAAGACAGTTTCTTGAATTATTTCGAGGGACATAAGAAGAGCTGTTGTGCTGGTGAACATAGAAATAGCGAGGTCCGGCAGCGCAATAATAATACATGTTCGGACCTATCCTATAGGCGGGTTTAAGGCCGACACTGACAGGAACCGACCATAAAGCCGTTTTTTGATTTTCATTCATCGATTTGCCTGATCGATAAAAATATTCTACGGCACCGTATGCGCTGAGGGTCCATCTTCTCGTCAGGTTCCATAAGGGATAAGAAGCACAAAACTGAACATCCAACCCTCCCTTGTCATAGACCTTGCGTAGTTTGGAATCCAAAAAAAAGAAATAACCCGCTTTGAGCTCCACTGAGGGTTGCGGAGTGCAAAACGATGCGCCCTTTTGCGTCAGTTCGCCGCCAGATTGTTGGGTGGCCGATAGTGCTGATGAGATGACGACCAGAGACAAAAATAGCGTTTTGAACTTGCAGAGTGTATTCATCATGATTTGCAACTTAAGTTATGGTTTGATGACGATATGAATAGGAGAGCTTTCACTACCTTCTAAGTTAAATGCCGTGACCGCATAGAGGATGGAAACCCCCTTTTTCCTATTATGATCTTTGTAGCTGTGTGTGGAAGCATCAACCGTAGCGATTTTCTTTCCGTCCCGATAAATGCAATAACCGACGGTCTCGATTGACGGGCTCGGCTTCCATTTTATTTGATTAAACAGCTCATACTGGAATCCAAAGTTATTTTTCATTTGCTTGCCTTGAAGATTTGATGGTGGTTCCAAAGCGATTGGATATCCTAAGAAATTCAATTGCACATACGTAGGATCGTACGTGAGCGAATAATCCGGCGTGGATCCGGTGAATGTAACTAAATCAAAGGTTCCAGAAACGGCAGACGAAGTGAGAATTTTGTATGTCCCCGGCTGTGCGTTGGGATCGAGGTCAATCTCCAGCGTGCCCGCTAAGGATGCCGGTCCCGCAACATGAACCACAGAAGGGATGCTGCCCGAATCAATTTCAATATGCACCAAACTGCCGGCAACACCGCTAACTGGAACCGCTGGATTCAAAGACAAACTGCCAAGGGTGAGCGTTTTTCCCGCGTCCGGGGAGATCGTTCCGGAATTGGCAAAGACCGATCCTGACAGCACCCCGCATCCGCTTAGGGTACCTCGTTGCAAGCTAAAACTTTTATTTCTACAGACAAAAATTTGCGCTTCATCAATGCGTCCATTCACTTTAAAATTCGCATTAAAGATCATGACGGTTCCCTGATAATCTGTCGTTCCGTCGTAAACGACAGTTCCATCTCCTCGAACATACACATTAGTCCCTCCCACTCCGAAGGACGTATCATCAATAAACGCTACCTGCTCACCGAGAGTCAGGAGATCATTTGCATCGTGGGCCATGAAAGTGAGAGAGGAGCCGGTGCGCAGGAAGATGCTATTTCCCAGTGCATACCCGTCGTTGCCATCAGACCCTCCGGGGGCTCCGATTCCGTGGATTCCGGCTTGTACGCTATTGTTCGATGTGTTGAAAGTGGTAGGTATTCCCTGAAACGCTCTTATCGTGAAATTCAAATTGCTATCCACAAAGATAGCACCCCCAAGGCCGCTGCCGCCTCCTCCTCCGCCGCCTCCAGAGCCTTGTCCAACGGTGCTCGCTCCGAATCCTCCGGCCCCTCCACCGAGATTGCCAACATCTACCCCACCGGGGGCATTGAGGCCCTCGGAAGGACCTCCACCAGCGCCGCCACCCCCGCCAAGGGAATTGCCGCCATCAGCAAGGGTCAGACCGGATTGGTTGACCCCTCCGCCTCCTCCGCCGCCGCCGACTCCGCCTGAGCCCCCCTTGACAGTATAAGCGCTGTCATGGGCGCCAATGCCGGACCCGCCACCTCCGCCGCCGCCGTAGCCGCCGCTTCCTGCCTGTCCGTCAACTGCATTGGGAATAGAAGTGATGACGACCCCGCCACCGCCTCCTCCCCCGCCGTCTCCTCCATTACCTCCAGACGGTACAGTGCTGCCTCCTGGAGGTATCGCGCCCTGAGGCTGCGTGCCCTGAAAGCCTGAGCTTCCTCCACCGCCACCTCCTGAAATTACGGTCTCCCCGTCACCGCCGCCGCCACCTCCACCTCCGGCATTGGCTCCCCCACTCTTGCCGCCACCGCCATACCCAGCGGTGATCGTGAGACCATAGCCATTTCCATCCTGGCCAAGATCCTGATCGGAGCCGCCATTTCCAAGATTTGTGAGCAACCCGATCGTGGCGCGGGATCCCAAGCCGCCTCCACCGCCTCCGCCGCCGCCTGAGCTATCGGTTGAAAGGGTGACATTCCCGCCATCTCCTCCAAATCCACCACCACCACCTCCTCCGGTACTGCCAGTGGTTGTAATTGAACCTCCATTTCCGCTAAACCCGCCGCCGCCGCCGCCACCCTCGTTGCCTGTAGACGAAAGACCTAAATAACTTCCCCCATTTCCACCTATAGCGGAACAGTTATTGACCAGCACATTGATCAAGGTGATGGAAGGATTGGAACCGTTTAAAAAGAATTGAGGGGCATAAATGGCTCCGCCGGCACCCATGCCTCCGCCACCGCCCGAGATTCCATCCCCGCCATCGCCTCCTTTGGCAGCCAGGTTTTGAAAGATCATATTTTGGATCGTCACGTTCCCGATGGGGATGAAAAATCCGCTGTAAGCGCCGCTGTTGCCATCAATGGTGACTGTGGGGGTTGACCCTGGGTTACCAATGGTGATATTCACCGGATTTGAGGGATTGTTAATAATCGGCAAAATTCCATTGAGTTGAATGGTCATCGGATAGTCGAAGACAATCGCATAATCATCCGGTGTCGTGTTCAAATCTTGATTCATGGAATTCAAGCAGTATCTCAGGTCGCCAATCTCTCCTATGCCCCCGGGATTGTTATCTGAGCTGAGGGTGACGCTGAGAGTCGTCAGAGCGGATAAGGAATGCGCGGAGAACAAAAAAATCAAATATCTAAACATGAAAATACCAATATTTTTTTGAATCGTAACTCTTAAGAAAGAATTATTCAATCGATGTCAAAGCGCGGAAGGGAGGAAAATTCGCATTTCTGAGGAGTGTAGTTGGGCCTCATCGCGAACGCGACTGCAGCATAGCGACTTTTTTCACTTTGCAAGACAATATGAGGGGTCGGGTAGATGAAGAAGTCTGTTAAAAGGGCTCCCGGAATAAGTAGGATCGAGTTTTGATCCTCTTGCCGAGAAAACTCTCGCGGTGGGGAGGCAAAATCTTCGACTGTGAATGAGGATTGATAAGGAGCAAGCAGGAGCGATTGACTATCGGTGCTATCGAGAAAAAGGGAAAATGCGCTGCCATCGTAGTGAGGCTTTGTGGCGATGTAAGAGGATAGATATTTAACGACCTTGAAAAGGAGCGGAGGAGAGCCATATTTCGAGGCAAAAATCGTTTCAACCCCCAGCTCAGCCGCCGCCTCTTCAAACACATCTCCATAGGGTTGTTGTATCGTACGACAAGCTTCCAGAAAGCGGACGATTTCCGGAACCTGGCTGAACTCCGGATAGTAAGAATCTATAAACTCGTGAAAGTGGATTGAGTAATAAAAGGAGATTTGTCTTCTTCCTTCTCTTTTTGACTCATCGTAAAAGCCAAAAAAATCGGTGGAGTAGTAATTTCTTGCTTTAGAGCGAATAAAACGCTCTTTAACGCTTTGTAATTTTTGCGCCCACACGGGATTTGACTGAAGAAAGGCGATAAGCTCATCGAATTGAGCATAGAGGGAGTTAAACGCTGCCGCTCCCTGCCTTTTATCGCAAAACTCTGCATACCCCGCGTGCTTAAATTGCTCTATGAGGGGTGCTGAAAAAAGCGATTGGAATGCAATACTTAAAAAGAAACAAAGAGACAGCGTCTTTTGAAACCCCATGAATTGATCGTATATCCCCCGTTTTGGATTTGGAAAATGATTTAGGCCCCTTCCCTCCTGCTGCCTCCGCAGCCCGACGAAGATGGCACCGACCGTATGACGAAAGTGTCTTAAAATTTGTTTTTTGGGAAAAGAAAAAGCTCCCGCAGCTTGAGAAACTGAAGCGCGCTTTATTTCATGATATAAGCAGGTTGGGCGGGCTTACCCTGCAGCATTTAATGCGAAACCGGTGCAAAAACAAGATGAGCTGGAAATTCCTTCCGGGAACATGCGAACTTTTCTCACAAGCACCGCCGGCCTCTTGCTAACGGGCTGTCAACTTCCAGCAGCGATGAATTTTTTTCTGGTGAAAATCAAGCGGAATCGTCTTTTGCGATATCTCCTGGATCGAACAATCAGGAAAATACGAGGAGTCAAAGACAAACCTGCGCGAATTGGTGCTAAATAATATAACCCCTCCCGGTAAAAGGAGCTTCAATGCACATTCGATAAGATAAGCATAGTCGCGCTGGACATCAAACATCTGCTCCATTTTTTTTGAACGGGAGATCGTTGGGGGATCAATGACAATGACGTCGTAACGATTGTTGGAGCACACCTCGTCCTCCAAAAACCTTAGGCAGTCGGCGCGCACGATATGGTGGTTTTTCGTGCTGATGGAATTCAAAGCGAAATTATTTTGAGTCCATTGTGTGTAGGTATTGGAGAGGTCTACACTCTTGGTGAAAGCCGCTCCGGCAAGAGCCGCGTGAACGCTAAAGGAACCGGTGTAGGCAAACAGATTCAACAGACGCTTGCCTTTGGCAAGAGCGGCCGCCATCTGTCTTGTTTCACGATGGTCAAGAAATAGTCCGGTATCCAGATAATCCTGAAGATTCACACTGAATTTCACCCCATACTCGAGGACGGTGAAAAAGTCCTGTTCCTCAGCCTGCTTTTCGTACTGTTCCAGCTTTTTGCGCCTGATTCGCGATCGCCAGTAGATGATAGCGGGGGTTGCACCAAAAATGGAGGCAAGCACACCGTTAATTTCCCCTACCAGCTCCTCAGGAGCTTCATCCTCATCGCGGTTGAAGGAGAAATATTGGACGCAAAAACGGCCGTCATAGTAGTCGATTGCCAGCGGATACTCTTTGATATCGCGGTCATAAATCCGAAAACAGTTCGTCTTTGTCCGGTTGGCCCATTTGCGCACATGGCGGTAATTTTTGCGAATCCGATTTTTGAGGGCGGAGCTTTTGTCCTCGTGGTCGGCAATCAGGGGAAGGGATATAAAATCGTGACTCATCATGGTGTGGCTAAAATTTAAAGAGGGATGATACATCTGCTTGGCAATTTCTAGGAAGCCTCAATCGGTGAAGGGGGTGCCCTCACTTCAGAAATTAGCAAAAAGAGTGACGCTCAAACCAATAAAAAACCGCACGTCCCTGCTTATCCCGAAAAGATCCTACAAGGATCAAAATCAAATCGATAAAGCTCCAGACGCCCAGCCCGCCAAGCGTTAAAATCATAAGTATCGCCGTACCCACCTTTCCTACGTAAAAGCGATGTGCGCCGAGCCATCCTAAAAACCAACAAAGCAGCAGTGCAACAAAGCGCGCTTTAGGTGAGATATGTGCCCCACAAAAATCATTATGTGCAGTTTTCAATTGCCAATATCCTATTTTAGTAAGATTGAAGTGTAGAACTTTACCATAAAAAAACTTCCCTACTCAATCCTAATAAATTTATTAACAACTAAAAAACAAAAAGACAGAACCTGTAAGGTCTGTCTTTGAGGCTTGGAGTTGCCCCTATAAAACCGGACCACTAACTTGCAAGTTTTCGTTCCTTTAAAAACTCTCGTGGTGAGAGCATATTTAGCGCCTTATGGGGTGCTTTCTCATTATAATCATGGATCCAGCTTGGGAGCTGATCCATTACGGCCTTGGCATCCGATAGATTGCCAAACCAAACGCAATCCCTCTTAAAGGTCTTAACGAATGCTTCCGCCATTCCATTGCTTTCAGGACTATATGTCGGAGTTGTTCTGATATCCAGCCCCAAACTTCTTCCAAAAGAAACAGTTTCTTTAGCCGTGTAACAGCTTCCATTATCTGTAAGCCATTGCACCGGTCTTGAAACCCTAGCTATGTCAAACCTGTATTCGACGGTCTCCAGCATCAAATCCCTTATCGCTTGCCCATCGATTCCTATGGTAGATGCAATATAGCGCATCACTTCTCGGTCGCAAGTATCAAGCGAGAAAGCCACATGGACTTGATCCCCATTTTTGCATTGAATGGAGAAGCTGTCAGAGCACCATCGAGTATTGCTGTGAAGAGTTTCTACTTTTCCGGTATGAGCTCTTTTCGGTCTTCTGGGAGCTCTCTGCAGAAGAAGACCATTTTGCTTCATCAAGCGGTAAACTCGCTTATGATTGACAAATGCCTTGTTTTGCTTTGAGAGCTCCTTGTTCATTAATGCCAAAACCCTACGATAACCATAGGTCGGTCTTTCCTTGATGATCTTTTGAATCAAAGGAATCAACTCTTCGTCCTGAGCAATTTTGTATTTCCTTGGTCTCTTGTTCTGACCATTCAAATTTTGAATCAAATTAGAGCGGGACACTTGCATAACCTCCGCTATCTGTCTGATTCTAAATCTTCCAGTCCTGGCAATGGCTGCCGCGAGATCAGTTTTTTTTCCCGACCTATTCTTACGGCTTCCTTCAAAATTTCATTTTCAAGGGTCTTACGACCTAAAATCCTTTCTAATTCCCTGATTCTTTTTTCTAACTCTTTGACCTGAGCTTTAGGTAAAAGCTCGTCTTGGCAACTGATTCCTTTTAAAGCTCCGTCTTCCATCCGGGTCCTCCACTGAAATAGCTGACTGGGAGTTATACCATATTTCCTAGCGACTTGGGAAACAGAGTTACCGGATTGGTAGGTTTCCTGGATGATTTGGCGCTTCTCTTCGAGAGTCCATCGCCTTCTTCTTTCTACCGAGGTAATAAGTTTAAATTCAGTCATACGCCTAGTCTTACTCCTATGTCTTAAGAGCAAGTTAGGTGGTCCGGTCTAAATGGGGAGCACTCCAAGGCTGGGGGAGCTGAAGAGAAACTTTCAAAATGTTTGATCTAATTTTTACTTCGTCTCTTATTTTTTTGAGTCGTAAACGATATTAATTTCAGGCTTCTTTTTAGCTAACTGAACTAACATCTCAGGAACAACTCCATCCTTAAATTCACTGATATCGTGCTTTTTCATCTTTGTATAAGGATTATCCTCTTGTGAATCATACTTTTCGCAAACTCCTGTACGCACGTCAAGTTTGATGCTTCCGCTCACCACAGGCAACCCCACGCCCGGTTTGATAGGCTCTTGCAAAGTATCCTCAGAGGCTATAATGCTATGCAAATCTTCGGCTGCAATCCAGCTTTTGACCGCGGATAATGTAGATTCGGACCACCCTCTGACTCCTCCTCGTAGGTGAATTAGCAGCGGAGCCGCCGTATTCTCCCTGTATGCACGTATGCGCCCCAGCAACGTTTCCCCGCTGGCTTTGACTTCATCCTCGCCAGTGAAGTGAATGACGAATCCAAAATTATTTACAGGATCATAGCCTGCAAGACCAATGCAAGTAGCCAGGGATTCAGTAGCCAGAATCGGATGATAGTCCTCTTTATGACTAAATACGGCTTCGGATAACCCTGCTTCGCGAATAAGATCGGGTTCTTGGTTACTCATTGTCTCGGCAATCGACTCAATGACACCGAGAAGTTTTTGTTTGATCATTGATTTTACTTTTTCATCCACCAACGACAATTCGTCCAAATTTCCAAAGGTGAGTTCGGCTTCTTCTGCTATTTTTTTAAGAGTTTTGGGAATGGAATCGGCCTGCTCAGCGGTTAATCCTCCTTGCTTGAGCACCTCGATTACCTTTGGATCTATTGTTTCGATAATTTCTTTAGAAATCTGCTCACTGTAATTCCTCACTACAGAGTCTGCGCCTACTGGAAAAAACATAAAACACCATTAAAAATACATTATAAACAAAACAGCAGCTAATTATAGTGCGTTAGAGTATTAGCGAACAAGAACAACCTTTTTTAATGCAAAATCCGTCTTAAGGCGCTAGATTCCTATTATTGAAAAAGATGTGGTTTTTTACAAAAACCTAGTTCACACTTGTTTATTTATACCAATTGAAAATAATAATCATTTCATGACAGATCTATCTTCTTTAGGCTCTCTTTTAGATTTTGGGGTAAAATGCATGGAGCAGCAAAAAATCAAAATCACTAAATTAAGGGGGGTAAAAAAGGTGTTTTTCCCAATGCTTGTAGCTGCACATAGCTATACAGAAGGAATTTTCCGATTATGCGAGGAAAACCGATCTCCTCCCGCCAATGCTCTATTACGACCACTTTGCGAGAACCTCATAAATGCAAGATTCTTGTTTTGTAACAGGAGAAAACATGTGCACGTCTTCTACCTGGATAGTCTATTGGAAAGGAAAAAACAGCTTGAGCATGCACTAAGATTTATAAGGCACAATCCTCAACGTGCATCCGAAACCAATGTGTCCATAAAAGACGTAGAAAAAACTCTGAAAAAGATAGCCACCCAAGAGAAGAAAGTAAGAAAAAAAATCGAAAAATTTCCTGGGGCTTTGATCTTGGATACACAAGGACGGGCGCATCATGTAGACAAACACAATACCGATAACCAGATCGAATCGATTTCACTAGAATGGCTCTACATTCTTATATTCAGAAATTTAAGCGCATCCACACACATAAAATTCCTCGACTTTAGACGATATTTCAAGAAAGAGGGATCTGAAATTGTGGTGTTTTTAAGTGGAAATTCTGAAGAGACTGAAGGAGTGGTGGCACTCGCCGGTTATTTCTATAAAGAACTTCTTGGGACATTTCTGAAACTGTTCAAAAGTTCTTTGCTTGCAAAATTTGAGAAATCGTACCACCAAACCCCTGTTTCTTAGCAGTTGTTTTAATTCGGGTCGCACGAATTGGCATATTAGGAATAAGGGGGTATATTTGGAAATTTTGATTGGATTTATCGCGTCGCCACTACTTCTTTTAGGGGAATAATCCCATCCCAAATTTCCAAGTCAAGATTTGAATCACAAAGTTTATTTGCCGAGATCTCTAAATATCCATGCGCAGCTAGAAATAATTGTGCTCCAAGCAAAGATGGAGCTGCGATTATGCCACCATCGCCCGCAGTTTTGAATCGCTTCGCAAGAAATTCTTTCCCACCATACGCATAAGCTTGGTTTATTAGATCGCGAGTTCCCAAGCCTGGAAGAGCGTGTTCGAGGATAGTATTTATGTCTTCCCCCGGTTCAAGGGCAAACGAATCAATAAATTGGCTAATTGGAACAAATAATTCACAGTTGATTGATTTATTTATATCTGTAACATTAAATTTACCGGAACTTAAAAAGGCTTCACGAAAAGCGCTATAGAGAATATAATGTAATCGTATTTCATAGTTTGACATGCTAGATAAGAGTTTTAAGATGGTCAAAGCACGATCATCGCGTGATCGGTCAGATTTTGAGGCCGCCAGTGCTCCAGAAAAATATTCAGCAGCAAGTTCATTGTCGACATAGCTCCCTTCATCCAAGATGTTCTTGAGAATCCTCGGAGGCACTGATCCCGTCAAGATACCTCGTTTATCGATTTTTTCTGAGGTTCGCTTGAAAATTCTATTTAAGTTTTGAACTCGTTTTTCAGTAAATGCTTTTATACCATCTCCAATATAATCAGCAGTAGGACCTAGAACTTTAATAACTAAAGGGTTATTCGAACAGATAGTAAAAGTTAAAGCTGTAATTACATCCATTATTTCATTAATCTCCATAGAAAATCTCTTTAAAAGATAGATCTAAAGCGAAATTTCCTCAATTCTATTCACAGAAAAATATCCTGTTTTAAGCGAGAACAGATGTACAGACTTTTGGACGGTTATTGTTGAGATAGAGATTCACAACAAAACACTCTATGAGATGAGATCGGTGTCATTTTTAAAATTTTAGAACAAACCTAATCAGCCGAAAATCATATTACCGTCTCTTCTCAAAAAGTACATTATACAGTGGTTTTGGAACAACTAGGGTCTGTCAAAAAAAATGTGTAAATAACTTTGACTAGGTAGAGTGTTTTACTCTCCCTCTTCAAGAGAAAATTGCCACAGCGAAACGAAGTGTAGCTATGGTTTAATGTACTTACACTAGGAGACAGACAAATGAATCTACCTGCTAACTTTGACCTTCAAGCCGAATTGTCAAAATGTAAAACCGCCGACGATCTTACCGGCAAAAACGGCCTTATTCAGCGTCTTATAGGTAAAATGTTGGAGCAAATGCTCCAAAAAGAAATGGATGAACACCTCGGGTATGAAAAGCATTCCCATGAGGGGCACCTATCGGGAAACACCCGTAACGGACGATCCAAAAAAACAGTCAAAAGCAATTACGGCCAAATTGATCTGGAAATACCCAGAGATCGCAATGCTGAATTCGAGCCTATCGCTGTAAAAAAACATCAAAGAAGCATCAGCTCTTTTGATGATAAGATCATTTCAATGTACGCCAAAGGAATGACTACGCGGGATATACAATCGCATATCCAAGAGCTTTATGGATTTGAGATATCTCCTGCGATGATCTCGAACATCACCGAAAAAGTTGTCGAGGTTGCAACTGATTGGCAAGGAAGGCCGCTTCAGCCTGTGTATCCCATTGTTTACTTCGATGCTATCCACTACAAAGTAAAAGAAGGCGGAAAGGTCGTTTCTAAAGCTGCCTATACTTGCCTTGGGATTGATACTGAAGGGAAAAAGGATGTTCTGGGCCTTTGGATCGGGGAATCGGAGGGGGCTAAATTCTGGTTGAAGGTCTGCACTGATTTACAGAACCGCGGAGTCAAAGATATTCTGATAGCGTGCATTGACGGGCTGAAAGCCTTGCCTGACGCTATAAGGGCGATTTTCCCTGATGTGAAAATCCAGCTATGCGTGATTCATATGATCAGAAATTCTATAAAATTTATTCCTACAAAGCACTCGAAACCATTTATGACGGGGCTTAAAGAGGTATATGGAGCAAGTACCCTTGAACTTGCGGAGCAGAATCTTGAAAAGCTGCGGATGCGCTGGGAGGCGGATTATCCACTAGCAGTCAAGCCATGGATTACGCACTGGGAAAACGTGAAGACATTTTTCGAGTTTTCTGCCCCTATTCGGCGTATGATTTATACCACAAATTGCGTAGAATCGCTGCATAGGCAATTCCGGAAGGTGACAAAAAGCAAGGCTGTTTTCCCAACTGATGAGGCGTTGTTCAAAGCTCTGTATTTGGCGATCCGTGATGTAGCCAAAAAATGGACTATGCCGATACGTGAATGGAAAACAGTGATTTCCTATTTGGCGATTGCCTACGGTGACCGTCTTGGTTTGACAAACCAATGAAATGATTTACACAAAAAAATTGACAGACTCAACAACTATGGTATAAGACGATATTTTTTTCTTTCGAGTGAATCTAACAAGAAATCGCATAGAGTGAAGGACGCGTTAATTGCTAATTTTGCATGAAATAACAAGGGTTTATATTTTCTTGCATGTCGATCAGATAATTGATTGCTCAGCCCAGCTACACCAGCAACAATACTTGACAATCCAGTTGCAACCTGTTTTAAAGTATCTTCCATGTCTTTATGATAATCGAGATTCAGTTGTCTTTTCACTGCTTTATATAAAGAAATTAAATCTCCTTTACAATCGGGAACATCTACATCTAATTCTTTCAAAATGAATTCCATAATACTTTCTGCAAGTGATCTAGCATTTGTTATAGCTCCATCTATGTCAGGCTGTGGAAGAGTAAGCTTTTCTCGGCATTTATTAATTTGCTCATTTATAAATTCGTGTGAAATTGGAGCATTTTTTATATCTATTAATCCGCTGTCTGTGTGTTTGACTTTTCCACCTATACCTCGATCGGTTTCGACGATTTGAAGGATATAGCCATCTTTTACGAGAAACACGTTAAAATTTTGTGTAACTTCTTTTAATGAAGCCAAAAATGAATCAAAATGGCTGAGGTGAAATATTTCTTCAATTAGCATTCTTAGCTTTTCAGATCCATTCAATTCATCAATTTTACATTTGACATAGTCTTTACGTGAAGAAAATCCATGCCCATAAACGTCTTTATCTTCTCTAAAGTCATTAAACAAATCGACTAATTCTTTTCCTGTCCTGTAAGGGTTTTCTAGAATTATATCGGCTAATTTTTTTTTCGAAGCAGCTGAAATTTTCATGATTTTTTCAATGGATAATGCAATGATTTTGCAGGGATTTTTTAAAAAAAACACGCTTATATTTATCAATAAAAAAGGCTAGGATTTTACCTAGCTGTTTTGGTAATGGAGGTGGAAAGACGGATTCAGAACGTTTGATTGGACATCGTTTCACATTAAAGCCTTGTTTGAAACCTCAAAAAAGATTTATTTTTAACGGGTTAACATCTTTAAATAGCTACAAGGTCTTTAGGAACATCGAATTCAAGAGGTTCTATCGATTGAGAATAGTCAGTCATATGTATGATTTTAAAAGCTCTTCGAAAATCGTCGTCCTTGGATAGTAATTGATCAAGAAGCCAAAGTCTCAAATCTCTTTGCGTTGTCAGATTCATCTTGGAACTTTTATTTCCCGTCTTTTCCCATTTCACGACAGCAGGGTGGGTCACTCCAAAAAGTTTGCCAAACTCAGTCTGAGTTAGCTCAAGCCAATTGCGGACAAATCGTATTTGATTTCCAGTCATGTCGGATGGGTGATGGGCAAGAGCTAATAGAACAACCTTTTGTAAGATGTTGAGATTAACGTCTAGAGTCCAGACACCACGCAGTTCTACCATCGGAACGTTGCGTAAAATAATTGGAAACCCTAGTCCTTCATAAATAACTTCTTTTTCAACTTTCTGTTTTTTCATCTTTCTAGCGCCTCTGTTCAATATAAAAGGCTGTTATAATCAAAAGGTCTCTTTCGTCATCAAACGATATGATAACCCTTAAATCGAGACCGTCTACGGTTTCCCCCCTTAATGCATAGTTCCATGCTTTGAAAACCTCATCAAATTGGTCTTTGCTTTTTTCATGCCTTCCCGTTTTTAAAACATGGATGATTTCAGGCAGGGAGATGTTTCTCTCGTTCTTTCTCAGAGCAGCATGGAAAGTATCCCGATATGCACCCGAGGCAATACAGCTTTTGATACGTTCGGTGAGGTATTCAATTTTTTTCGGTCGTTTCGGTGGCAATGGGCGGAACCTGTCTTTTCTTTAAAAGTAACTAAGTTACATTTAATTTGTCAAGGGTAAATCTTTTGCAGTTTAAGACAAAAACAACCACAAGTGCGGTTTGCTTAGCCCTGAGTAGCTTTACCCATTTGATTTGCAAATCCTGAATAGTGGAATGAGCTGCCCTTAACGGCTGTTTACGACTAATTTTCACTTAAGTAGTCGAGATCAAGCTTTTTCAAGGAATAACTTTCTGTTGTGTATAGACCAAGGTCAACCTCCCACATCAAATCCAGGAGTTCCTTCCCGTCTATGAGAATAATTTTAGATGAAAGAGACGAAGCATAATCTCTTGCCTCTTTTGAGAAGGATGAAGTTGTAATAAATATGCCCTTCGGGGCATTTTTCCCTAAAAGAGCTCCTGCAAATTTCTGGATTTCAGGACGTCCAACAACAGAATCACTTTTCCATCGTTTTGCTTGAAGATAAATGACACTAAGGCCTAGGCGGTCTTCATTAATCACTCCGTCAAGGCCTTCATCACCAGATTTTCCTAAAGCCATCCCTGCATCTTCACGACTTCCACCATAGCCCAGCTTCAAAAGTAGATCTATAACCAATTGTTCAAAGAACGAGAATGAGCAAGAAAGAATTTTAGTGAGTAATTCGTCTAGAGTTGCGGCCTTACAAGTTCTGTAAATTTTGGCGAGAGATTCATCAGGGGTTTCAAACTCTTCATTACAAGGCGTAGCTTTCGAATCGCTTTGTGGACTTAGGTATTCTTTGGCGTTGGATCGCTTTTTAAATTGCTGAAATGAAGGGTATTGGCTCAGTAGCTCCAAGTTTAATTTCTCGGGTTGCTTAGCTAGTATCCTGAGTCCCTCTTCTGTTGGAGTGATAACACCTCGTTTAGGAGAGGTAAGAAGTCCTGCTTTCAGCAAATAAGTTTTCGCCCAGCCGATGCGATTTGCTATTACCCTTTGAGATCCTGAGGGGAGAAGTTGCTTTTTTTGTTCTTCAGATAATTTGAACTGGTCAGAAATGATATCGACAGCCTCACCCATCGACAACTCTTTCTTTTGAGCCGATAGCCTAAGAAGGGGTAGCATGCAAGTTTGATAATCTGGAATGCTCATTATCCTACCTCCGATTCCCTATAGAGATACTTCTGGAAACCTTCAAATACTTGGCTAATTTGACTAGGATCGCCGAGATCTGCTATGGCGTCATTATAGGCGTTGTACTTTAAAAGAAGGATTGGTCCTAGCTTTTCCCTATCCAGCTCATCCACTCCACTTCTCACATAGTGAGAGAGAACGAAACTGAGGAACATTTGCTGTTTGGTATTAAAATGTTCTGAAATGATAATTTTAGCTTTTAAGGCCCTCTGTTCCCTCGTCAAGGTTGGTGCTGCATAGGCAACATGTGCCAAAACATCAAAAAGATCGCATTTTTCGGCGTCAATGATGCGCTGCATTTCTAAAAGTTGCTCGCGGCCAAACCCTTTTTCTGCTAGGCCTTCTAGGAGCTTCCTTCTCGTACTTGGAACACTCCAAATCTCCCGCAGCTGCTCTTCATTTTTGAAAAAATCGGGAAGTTCGCCAAAGAGTAGTTCCATAAACTGCTGAGCAGACATGGGGGTCCCATTGGAGTGCCAAAAGGTCGTAGACATCATGTGCTGAATGTTGCGCGCTTTACCATCCGCTAATTTGACCTTAGTTTTGGTCTTTTTCTTACAAATGCAATTAATCCGCCCACAGTTCTCGCAAGGGTCTTTAGGACATTCACAAGGTCGTTTTCCACATTCAAAGCAAGGTTTTGGCTCAACTCTTTCACAAATACAGGGGCGTAACGCGCATTCTGGGCATGGGTCTTCTTCTTTAGGGGGACCGTCCCACTCTTCATCTTGAAAGTGCTGATGCGCCTTCACGAAGTCATAAATCGTGAAGTAATCTTTGCCGTCATATAGGCGCGTTCCCCTTCCAATGATTTGCTTAAACTCAACCATTGATTTGATAGGGCGCATTAGAACAATGTTGCGCACGTTTCGAGCATCAACACCAGTTGACAGCTTTTTCGAAGTAGTCAAAATGGTAGGAATTGTTTTTTCGTTGTCCTGGAAGTCTCGAAGAAACTGGTCACCTAACGTGCCATCGTGCGCCGTCACTCGCTGGCAGTAGCTGGGATGCTTACTTGATTTCTTCTGATTGATGAGGTCGCGAACAGCAAGAGCATGCTCCTGAGTGGCGCAGAAAACCAATGTCTTCTCATCCTGATTAATCTGTTCCATGAAGAGCTGAACGCGTTTGGCTTCTCTTTCCTTAATTTCGATATTTCTGTTGAAGTCCGACTCAACGTAGCGCTTCCCCTTTTCGATTTCCCCCTCTACCAGTTCGTCATCATCTGTATAGACATACTCATCGAGCGTTGTAGCAAATTGCTTTACCTTAAAGGGAGTAAGAAATCCATCATTGATACCCTCTTTCAATGAGTAGATAAAGACAGGTTCGCCAAAATACTCATAGGTGTCGACGTTGTCTTTTCGTCTAGGCGTCGCGGTCAAGCCAAGCTGAACTGCTGGTGAGAAATATTCCAAAATATCCCGCCAAGAGCTCTCATCATTTGCACCGCCTCGGTGACACTCATCGATGATGATAAAATCAAAAAAGTCGGAAGGATATTCTCCAAAGTAAGGAGAGGATTGCCCATTCTTTGGAGGTCCACTCATAAAGGTCTGAAAGATTGTGAAAAAGAGACTACCATTCTTAGGGACAATTCCTTTCTTCTTGATATCTTTGGGGTCTATTCTAACAAGTACATCTTCAGGAAAAGCAGAAAAGGCATTATAAGCTTGATCAGCTAGGATATTTCGATCGGCTAGAAAGAGAATGCGAGGACGTCTTGTCGGTTGGCGACTTAAATTCCATCGGCTCTGAAAGAGTTTCCATGCGATTTGGAAGGCGATAAAGGTCTTTCCTGTTCCTGTAGCAAGAGTTAGAAGGATTCTTTGCTTGTCGTGAGATACCGCTTCTATTACGCGATTAACAGCGATATCCTGGTAGTAGCGTGCCTGATGTGAACCGCCCTTATCCTCAAAGGGAATTTGAGAGAATCGCTCCCGCCATTCATTCACATCGGAAAATGTTTTGTTCCAGAGCTCTCCAGGAGAAGGGAAACAAACAAGCTCGCCCTCATCCCCTGTTTCCATATCAATTCCGTATATACCCTGACCATTTGTGGAGTAAGTGAAACGAATAGTCAGTTTGGCCGCGTAGTCTTTTGCTTGTCCCACACCCGCTGTAAGCTCTTCGTCCCAAGCCTTTGCTTCTACAACGGCTAGTTTCGTGTTCTTGTAGATGAGGACATAATCGGCTTTTAGACCTTTTCCGCGACGACCATACCCCTCCAACTTCCCTTGTGTAATGTGATACTCTCGCTGAATGGCGCTGCCAGCAACCACGCCCCATCCAGCCGCCTTGAGTGCAGGGTCGATATGCTCAGCTCTCGTATCTGCTTCATTCAATGGCCCTTTCATAACTCTCCATTGAATGCTTGATGTAAGAGCGACTTCTTGATTTCTTCTAGGGCAGAGAGTTTCTTTTGATAGATTGCCTCAAGTTTCAGAGTTTCTTGTGACATTTTTTCAAGATTTTTGACAATTTGGCGCTGATTATGAAGTTGAGAAGGAAGGCTAACTCGTAAATTACTCCACTTGGACTTGTTGATTATCGGTAAAGTAGTTTGCCCAGATTTAAGCCATACTTGATGTTGGAATTTTCTCGTTAATAACTGGAAGTAAATAAATTTATAATCGATTCCATCGTCAGGAGTAAATGAATTTATTTGCTGATTTGTAGTAACATCACGATCACAATACCCACACTTGCCTATAGTACCGATGCAAACCATAAGTACAGACCCTGCCTTAATTAGTCTAGCTAAAGCAAGACCGTCCATAGACAAGCCATAATCTGCATAGTTTAAAGTGCCATCTTTGTTAAAGTTTGCTGGTTTGATAAAAGGAATATAGTTCCCATAGTTATTTTTATCGGATGTTTTTGGCGTAGAGCCTGTCTGAATCACCCCAATTTTCCCTAGAGTAGTCTCATGCCATCCTTCTCCTTTTTGAGAAAAAATATCATTCAAGTAGCTCTCAAAGAGTGCGCGGGCATTTTGAAGATTCCTTTCAGTATTTGCTTTGGCGATGTCGATGGCTTCGAAGGACTCGTCGAGAATACTGACGATGCGTTTTTGTTCTTCAAAAGAAGGAAATGAGAACTGTATACCATGAATTTGTCTTGATGAGAGGTGCTTAACAGTTGTGTACCCTGTTCTCTCTTCAATTTTCTTAAGATAACTGTTAAGACCATAGAGCAAAAAGTTTGGATAGATTTCTCTTGAAAAACTATGAAGCTTACACACTCGCTGATTTAAGAGAGCGTCATCTCCTAGCCACTTATAGCAGCCAAATTCTCCGTCCATTCCTATTAGTAAATCATCTTTTTTCACCAAGTATTTTCTATCGTATTCTCCTATGTATTGAGTTTCTGTGTGGTAGCCATTTTTGAGGTCTCGTATTCTAATCAGCGGAATACCTTTTAATATATTGAAATTTTTGGAACTAAATGCATATCCGTTTTGTACCTCAAGAAGTTCATGGAGATTTTTGGTAATCCATTTTTCATTCATAGAATCTCCTCTATCTTGGCAAGAACTTCAGCGCTGCCAGCATCTAGCGAACGAATTTCTTCGATTATTTCGATGGGCGTTCTGTGAATAGTTTCTTCTTTCGCATTGGGGTTTTTGACTGAAAGGTCAAATGTGCTCTGGTCGATATCCTTGATATTGAGTGACCAGCTTTTCGCAGATTCTGCGAAAGTTTTTTGTAACTCGACAAACTCCACAAGGTCGGTATCATTCAGTGGATTTGTTTTTCCAAGGTTGCGACCTAGGTCAAGTTGATAGTACCAGGTCTTTTTAGTTGGTGCGCCCTTTTCAAAAAAGAGCACAACAGTTTTTACTCCAGCACCAAGAAAGGTACCACCAGGGCAATCCAGAATTGTGTGCAGGTTGCTGCTCTCAAGAAGAAGCTTACGCAGGCTAATGGAGGCATTGTCTGTATTGGAAAGGAAGGTGTTTTTAATGACGACCCCAGCTCGCCCCCCAGCTTTGAGCATTTTGATAAAGTGCTGCAAGAATAGAAATGCAGTCTCACTTGTGCGGATGGGGAAGTTCTGCTGCACTTCTTTTCGCTCTTTTCCTCCAAAAGGCGGATTAGCCAAGATGACATCGAATCTGTCTTTTTCCTGAACGTCGGCGAGGTTTTCGGAAAGGGTGTTCGTGTGGGTGATATTGGGAGCTTCAATGCCATGCAAAATCATGTTCATGATGGCAATGATGTAAGCAAGAGACTTTTTTTCTTTACCGTAGAAGGTACTCCTTTGGAGCGTTTGAAGGTCCCTAGTGGTAAGATTGCCCTTTGACTTTAGATAATCAAACGCTTCACATAAGAAGCCAGCAGAGCCTACGGCACCATCGTAGATTTTATCTCCGATTTTAGGCTGAACTACCTGGATAATGGCACGGATGAGCGCTCGCGGGGTATAGTACTCGCCCCCGTTACGCCCTGCGTTACCCATGTTTTTAATTTTAGTCTCGTAAAGATGGGATAACTCGTGTTTTTCGTCCTGAGAGCGAAATCGTAGCTTATCGATATGGTCTATGATTTCCCTTAGGCTGTAACCACTGGCGATTTTGTTTTTGATCTCCGAAAAGATTTCGCCGATTTTGTATTCGATGGTGTTGGGATCTGTAGCATTAGTCTTAAACCTCTGCAAATAAGGTAAAAGCTCTTTGTTGACGAAATTTAGGAGGTCATCTCCTGTCAATGCAACATTACGGTCCAGCAAGCCATTTTTATCTTTTGGAGCTGCCCAGCTTTCCCATCGATACGGTTTCTCTAAGATGTGGGAATAAGTTTTACCATGCAGCGTAGCTTCAAGAGCTTTATCTTGCTCAAGAGCATCAAGATACTTCAGGAAGAGAAGCCAAGATGTTTGCTCAGTGTAATCAAGTTCGCTGGTGCAGCCCGCATCCTTCCAAAGCACGTCATCGATATTTTTAAAGGTTTGTTCAAACATGCTGTTTCCCTTTTGTTGTCAACTTCGCGTTGTTCATTCGCTAGATAAATCGATCTTTGGTGGATTTATAAACGCTCAAATTAACGTACCCTGCCATTTTTGAAGTGCACTTTGTTTCCATATTAAAACTCATTGAGCACAACTTTGGACATGGTTGGCTTGATGCTTCGTAGGTAGGCACCCTTCTTACAAGTGATCCTTCTCAAAGCTCCTGTGATACTTTAACGATTGAGCAAATGTGGTGTTGAATAACATCCGTTACAAAACCACTTAAAATTCAAACTTTTTTAATTACCGAATGGCAATATCTACCAAGCTATCTCATGAAGCCCGATTACACTCCAAAATAGCAAAAAGCACTGCTATTTAAAACTCACTAAATAAATTTAACATTACCAAGGGACGTATACTACATTTTTTCATGTTTGATGTCCAGGGAGTTAACTATGAAAAAACTAATTTAATAATAGTTTTGATTTGGATGCGGCAGGAACATAAGTAGGTACTAACCCATGAACCATAGCGCTTCTTTGAAAATTAAATGATGATACATCTTCAAAAAGACGGCCGGGCCAAAAAGCCGGCCGGGCTTTTTGCCCGGCCTTAATGGAGGTGGAGAGAATCGAACTCTCGTCCTAAGCAAACTACGCACTGACCACTACATGCTTAGTGTCCTGAGATATGTGCCGTCTCCGATGCAAGACACCCCACTAGAGACGGACAGCTTCCTTTTATCTTAGAAGTGGAGCCCGGGAAACGTTAGGTCTCCAAATCAGTACCGAGGTCAATGACGGCGCATCCAGAACTCTCGGTCCGGTGCTGGTGAGCCGCGTTACGAAAGAGGGTTAGTCTTAAGCAACTTTTTGTTCGACTGCAGCAAAGTTCACTGCAATCACTTCTGCTTTCTTAGTAGCATTTATTCGTTTGCCGGTTTTTTAAAGAGGCCAACCGACTCCCTCTGCATGCAATCAATGTTTCACTTCCTAGTCGAAACCAAGTCACCCCCGATTTCGCCTTCATTATACCATGAATGAAGGATTTGCGACAATCCTCCCGAGAGAAAACTACATTGAAACAAAGTCCGGTGTTTCAAAAACAAGAGTAGACATTTTTGACAAAAAACAATATAAATGACAGAGATTAATAATTTTATAGTTTATTACCACCAAAACTTGGATCCTCATGAAAGTTTCATTATTTAACCCATTCTCTGCCGAATACACCGCTTTGAAAGAATTCCCCAAACTGACGCTTTCGCAAAAAATCGTCACATTAGCCCTTTCGGTGCTGGCCGGGTTGGCCACTTTCTTCATGCTGGGGCTCGGCGGAGTGGCCGTATTCCGCACCTTGGTAAGCAGATTTTCTGTAACTCCACCCGAACGATTCACCGCCCCGCCACTCCTTGAATCAAGTGAATTCAAAACCAACTGGGTGGGAAAATCGCGCGGCGAATTTTTCAAATACCACCTCAACAAAAGATTGGCTCCCCTGGGTAAAGGGATTGCTTACGCAGTGGACAATGGCGACTGCTTTTTTGACAGCGTGGCGCAAACACTGACCCTGGCAACTCAAAAAAGAGTCACCGTCCGGGATGTACGCGCCAAAGTAGCCGAGTTTGTCGAAAAACTGCATCAAGAGAGTCCGGACAACTGGGTGAAAGAAGGGGCAAGAGGCAGCCATGACGATGCCTACGACATTTTCTTAGAAAGAGTTGGGCTCACGGTGGATGAGTGCAAAGAACGAAACGTAGTTCCGGTCTGGGGTAATGCGTTGATCGCGAAAATTGTTGCCGAAGCCTACGGCATCCAAATCCGCGTTCACGGCCTGGGAACCTATGATGTCGATTTCGATACCTTGCTTGAGTTAAGAACTCAGCATCGGGATGATGAGATCTACATGGTTATTGAACGGGACATGGTCGCCGAAGTGCTCTTCGAGGATGATGAAAACAGTATGTTCGGAAAGGAGGGCGCCCCCCTGATCGAAATTGCCTGCTACACTGCCGGACCGACAGGACATTTCTACCCTGTATTCAACAGGTAACTCAATTCAAGATCTTGCGCAGCCGGTAAGTAGTTTTTAAGCTGCGCAAGACTCACTTCATCCGGTAACAGTCTCTTAAGGTGGACTTATTGCTCCATTTGGAGTAAACTTGCGTCCATAAAGTTCTTTTTGCCCCAAGTGCTCAACAGTCTCTGAGATTTTGCAGGATACCGCTTTCCTGAATTCGAAAATGCGCCCGCATCTTCAAGACGACATATACCGAAAGTGTCTCGATTTGGAGTGGGCGAGCGGCAGTGAAGAACAGCAAAACCCCAAAAAAAACAAGCCAAGAGTTTTAAGCCATGCTCGATGAAGTAGTTCACGACTCCTTTGATGAAAGAGAAAAAAAAGTCCTTGAATTTTGGAAGAAGAACCGCATTTTTGAGCGGTCGGTAGAACAAAACAAAGACAAACCTCCCTTTACGTTCTACGACGGCCCTCCCTTCGCCACCGGTCTTCCGCACTATGGCCATCTACTTGCCGGGACAATCAAAGACGTCGTTCCCCGCTATAAAACCATGAAAGGCTACCACGTCCCCAGAAGATTCGGTTGGGATTGCCATGGCTTGCCCATCGAAAACGAAATCGAGAAGAACTTCAACTTAAGCGGCAGCGCCTCCATCGAAGAATTCGGCATCGCCGAGTTCAACGAAGAGTGCCGTAAAATTGTACTCCGCTACACCGAGGAGTGGAAAAGCGTCGTTAGCCGCATGGGCCGTTTTGTCGACTTTGAAAACACCTATAAAACGATGGACTTGACGTTCATGGAGAGCGTTCTTTCGGTTTTCAAAAGTCTCTATGAAAAAGGGCTTGTGTATGAGGGCTATAAGGTAATGCCCTTCTCCGCAAAACTGGGAACCCCCCTTTCCAATTTTGAAGCGGGTGAAAACTACAAGGATGTCGACGATCCTTCGATCACCATCGCATTTCCTTTGGAAAAAGAGCCGGGCACCAGCCTCCTCATCTGGACGACGACCCCCTGGACTTTAATCTCCAACCTCGCCGTAATGGCAGGGCCCGAAATCGACTACGTCAAAATCGAAGTAAAAGGGAGCGGTGAACGCTACATCCTCGCAAAGTCACGTCTTGGAGAGTACTTCAAAGAAGAGGAAAGCTACACCATACTTTCCACCATGAAAGGAAAGGAGCTCGCAGGACTTACATACGAGCCTCTCTTCAACTATTTCCTAGGCAAAAAAGAAGAGGGGGCCTTCCGCGTCATCTTAGAACCCTCCGTCTCCACTGAAGATGGTACGGGCCTTGTGCACTCCGCCCCGGCCTTCGGAGAAGCGGACTTTTTTGCCTGTCAGAGAGAGAAAATCCCCCTCGTGTGCCCTGTCGACATCAACGGTAAATTCACGCAGGAAATTCCGGAGCACGCAGGCCTTTTTGTCAAAGACGCCGACAAGGCGATTATCCGCAGGGTCAAAGAGAGCGGCCGGCTCTTCCGCCAAGCCACCATTCACCACCGCTACCCCTTCTGCTGGAGATCGGACACTCCCCTCATCTACAAAGTGGTGGAAACCTGGTTTGTCGCCGTCGAAAAGATCAAAGATAAACTGCTCGAAGCCAACAGGCAGATCCACTGGATGCCGGAGCATATCAAAGAGGGCCGCTTTGGCAAGTGGCTGGAGGGTGCAAGGGATTGGGCGATCAGCCGCAACCGCTACTTTGGAACTCCCATCCCCATCTGGCGCGCCGAAGATGGCGAAATCCACGTCATCGGAAGCATCAAAGAGCTCGAGGAGTTGACAGAGACTAAAGTCACCGACCTTCACCGCCACTTCATCGACCACCTAACTTTTGAAAAGGGCGGTAAGGTATTCCGCAGAATCCCTGAGGTGTTTGACTGCTGGTTCGAGTCCGGATCGATGCCCTACGCGCAAAATCACTACCCCTTCGAAAACAAGGAAAACTTTGAGCGCACCTTCCCCGCAGATTTCATCGCCGAAGGTCTAGACCAGACAAGAGGCTGGTTCTACACGCTGACAATTCTGGCGGCAGCCCTCTATGACAAGCCCGCGTTCAAAAACGTGATCGTCAACGGCATCATCTTAGCCGAAGACGGCGCCAAGATGAGCAAACGCTTAAGGAACTACCCCGATCCGATGGAAGTAGTTAAACGCTATGGGGCCGATGCCGTCCGCCTTTACATGCTCCACAGCCCTGCCGTGCGTGCGGAAGACCTCTGCTTTAAAGAGAGCGGTGTCGAGCTGGTGCTAAGACAGATTCTGATCCCGCTCTGGAACGCCTACTCCTTCTTTGTCACCTATGCCCGCATCTCGGGATGGAGACCGGAAAAGCATCTGGAAGAGGGCGACTTCCCAAGGGAAGAGGTGCTAGACAGATGGATCCTCTCCAGGCTTAACCATCTGATCAAGGATGTGGAAGAGGGAATGGACCGCTATGATCTCTCAAGCGCCGTCGAGCCGTTTGTCGGGTTCGTCGATGACTTGACAAACTGGTACATCAGAAGGTCGAGGAGACGTTTTTGGTCCGACGAAAAGAGCGCCGGAAGAGACCAGGCTTTTGCCACTCTCTACTATGTGCTTTTAGAGCTGAGTAAAATCGCGGCACCCTTTGTCCCCTTTATCTCCGAGGCCATCTACGGAAACCTCAAAGGCGATCATTCCCCGGAATCGGTGCACCTCGCTGCATTTCCGGCCTATAAAGAGAATATGCGCGACTTACACCTGGAAGAGTCGATGGAAATGGTCAAAAGAGCTGTGAGCCTAGGGCACGCCCTCCGCAAGGAGAAGAAGCTGAAAGTGAGGCAGCCGCTCCCCCTCGCGACTTTAATCTCGGCAGAAGAAAAAGCGCTCTCATTCCTTGAAGAGCACAAGTTCCTGATCGAAGATGAGCTCAACGTCAAGGGAATCCATTTTGCCCGCGACGAAAGGGAGTTTGTGACCATATCGACAAAGCCCAACTTCAAAACGTTGGGGCGCCGTCTCGGCAAAAAAATGAAGGCCGGACAGGAAGTGATCGAGAAGCTAACGAATCAAGAACTCAGCACTCTCCTGGAAGGCAAATCGCTTCAGCTGACCCTTGAAGGAGAGCCCTTCGAACTCCTTCCCGAGGATATCGAGATCCGTCGCACTGTAAAAGAGGGCGTTGTCGCCGAGCACTCAGCCGGGCTCACTATCGCGTTAGAGACAACTCTAACCGATGAGCTGATCCGCGAAGGGCTCGCTCGAGAGATCGTCAATAAAATCAACACCATGCGCAGAGACTTAGGTTTCCACGTGACAGACAGAATCCATGTGACAGTGGAAACGACGGAAAAAGTCAAAGAAAGCTATCTCGGGCATGCCGAATGGATTAATGGCGAGGTGCTGGCTCTGACCTTTGAGTTTAAGAAAAGCGAGGGCACGTCCTGGGACTTAAACGGCGAGATGGCCACGATCGCCATCCGCAAAGGGTAGCCCTCTCACAGGGTGCGGAAGAAAGAGCCGCACCCTTAAAATTCTGTATCATTAGACGTGGATATCGATATCCCTCTTGTAGTTGGAGGGCTGATCTTGCGCGTACATGATCCCCGACCAGACAGAGTAGATAAGAGAGTTGCCCGGATCACGCAGTTTTTCCATAAAGGCGAATATTTCCCTTGTCGGCTTCGTCAGCTCCCTGATCTCAGTGACGAGGCTGCGGATCAGCTCTTCATTCTGTGTCTCTACCACTAAGGAAGCGCTCCTGTCGATAATGTGTCGCAGCGAATTATCATCCGTCAGCACAATACCCTTCAGACGATCGATTAACTCTTCCGTCTTTTCAACACTCAATCTGCCTCCAAGCAAAGCAACGATACGAGTCTCAAGAGCAATCAATATCTCGTTGACGGTCATGCTGCCCACACCGGGGTTGAATAGAGAGACCGGTTCTGCCGGGGGGATACCCAAATCCACTCCTGCAGCGATGAGCCCTGCCTGCTGCCGGTCAACACCAAACTTCTCAACCAGAATATCCCGGATGGCTGCCCTGACGTTGCTCCTCGCAGCAAAATTATCTCTGTCGCTTTGGAGGTTATCCATCACGATTTCCGCTCTCCTGATCGCCTCATCTTCCTGGATACCTCGCTGAATGAAAGACTGCTGGATGGAGTTTTTCAGAACTTCCTGATCCACGTAGGCCTGCTCCATGCGCAAGCTCAGCCTGTAGTCTTCCCTTAGCTGGTCAATGGTGTTCTGAGCGAGATCAAAGGCTCTCTTGATATCGTAATTCCTGTTGATCAATTCCTGGACCAGGGCATTGCGGATATCGCGCAAAACAAGATCGTTGCGGATCACGTTTTGAGTGATGATATCGCGAACGATAGAATCGCGAAGCACACCCTCTCCCAAGAGATTGGCTCTTAAAAGCCCCCGGGTCAGCTCGTCGCTGAAGCGGAAATCTTCCAAGATAGTGGAGACCAGGACCGATTTTTCAATCAGGTTTCTTTCATTCAAGGTCTTAAAGACAGCGGCAGCGATCTCTCCCGCATTGACAAACTCTCGTAAGAGCGCATCTTCGAGCATTTTCTGATCGATGACACCCGGCATGAGTGTCCTGTCCAGTTCACCCTGGGTAAAATTAGCCTGAGGAGATTGCTGGAGGACGAGAAGAGTGGCGTCCAGGGCCAATGATATCGCCTCAGAAGGTGCCACCCCGGCAGCTGCCAGGGCTTTTTGCAGCGCATTGAAGAAAGAGTTGGGATCGCTCGGGCCTGATGCCAGAGCGGCTCTCAATGCCTCCCCCGCGGCCGATTGGTCAAGACCTGATCCTATCAGCAGACTGCCGACTAAGGAGTTGGTAAATCCGTTGCCGACAAAATCCTGGAATATAGGAGGCGACAGAGAGTTAACGCCAAGCGCCTGGATGCCGGGCAGCAAGCTGAGCAACTGAGCTGCAAGGCCTGGGGTTCCCAGTGCGATGGAGATTTGGACTAGCGAGACAAGTCCAAGGGAAGTGGCAAGAGAGGCCGAGATCGATCCTACGATATTGGCGATCTGCTCCGGAGTTAAGTTGGCAAACGCAGGATCGCTAGCTAATAGGGCCTGTATCGTCTGCTGCGGAACATCGCTCAGCAAGACATTGCGCACCTGCCTTGCGTATTCCACGGCGAAAACGACGGAGACGGCCGCCTCGTCAATTCCCAGGTAGGGTAGGAGCGAAATACTGGGCAGAGCTCCCGCCAAGAAGGCTACGGAAGGCGCACCGGCAACTAATGAAACATCTTGCAAAAGCTGCAGCGTCGCTATTTTCATAGCCTCTATCGCCTCCGGTGAGTCGGGGAGTCCTTCAGCTTTATAGGCCGCTTCCAATAGGGCCGTCGAAAGAACCGCCTCGACGAAGACGTTGGATAAATCCAGCGCCGTTGATCCATATCCCATGCCGGCAACCCCGCCGCCAGACTCACTCTTTCCACCAAGGTCTGGGTCGAGAGCAAGCGGGTTCATCAGGTTGCCGCCCTGGTAAACAAACAGGGCATAGTCGATATCCACTTGGGATAAACTTAGCTGCTGCGACATCGTTCCTATAAAAAGAAGCGCTTCATCAAACTCTGCGTTAAAGGCATCCATTAATGAAGTATCGTTTTCTGTCGGCTCGGTGATCAGCGGAACCCGGGGGTACAAATCCCTTCCCGGCAGTAGTTGGCTGCCATCATAAATTGTAGGCGCCAGCGGCAGCAGATCCCTGTAATCGACCGGTTGCTGCTTGGTCAGGTTTTTCAGTTTCAACTTTCCTCTGGTGCCGTTGATCTCGTCAACCATTTCGTTGTTGGCAGCGATCGCGGCATTATACTGATCGATATAGTCGTTCAACAGTTCAATGTCCGCGTTGCGGTTTAATTCGTTCGGAGGATTGGTGTTGAGATAGGCCAGATAAGCCTGGATATCTGCCTCCAGGGCATCAATGTCGGCAGCCGGAGGATCGGTTTGATCCGGCAGATCGGGTTCTTCAATCCTGTCCGGCAAGGTAGAGCCGGCGAGAGGAGGAAAGCCCGAAGGCGGAGGAGGCAAGAGGACCCTTGGTGTGAAAGTAATCCAGTCTTTGATCGGCTGCTCTCCAATCAGAAGGTTATAGTAATTATACCACTCAGGCATTTCTGCGTTGAATTCAGTGATGGCGGCATTTCTGTTCAAATAGTTGGTTGGGCTGGCGCTAATCTGCGTTTGGTAGGTGGCAAGAGCTGAAGAGAGCTGCGAAAAGTTGATTGCGGTTTGCGCGGAATAGAGTAGAGGGTTGAGCGGCGCCGTGGTAGTTCCGGGAAGCGGTGCTCCGGCGTTAGTTCCGGCCGGAGGAAAAGGAGGAGGGATCGGCAAAGGACTTCTAACATAATTGAAAGGCTCTACCTGCGGCAAATGCTGCACATCATTGTTATAGGCGGTGATGCTGGTGTTTAAAGCAGCCGCTTCGGCATCCCTTGTCGCCTTGTAGGCATTGTATGTGTCATAAGCTGCCTGCAGATAAGCCTGGTTGTGGTAGTTGGGATTGGGGGCGGTCGGGATGATTCCAGGGTCATTGTAGCTCGCGATCGCATTGTTTAAAGCGGTAATCTGTGAGTTCTCGGTGGTGACTCCGGAGTTAAAGGTAGAAATCTGGCTTCGCATCTGCTGTGACAGAAACTTGTAATAGCCATAGACACTATTCAAAATATTGCTGGTGCCCGTTATGAAGGGATGGTATGCCCTGAGTATCGGATCGAGCGCCTGCACATCCTGGTAGCTTGGGCTGCCGCTGGTAAAAAAGGCCGATAGCGCTGTAGAGACATCAGCCAAAGTACCCTGTCTGTAGGCGTTATATTTGTTGATTGCCTCCTGAAGGGCATCTTCATCTGAATAATAGGGCGAAAGGGTGTTGTAGTATGCGGCAATCGAAGCTTCAAGGCTGTCTGTAACCGTCTGTTCCGCGAAAGTGCCGCCTGTCAGCGGGACAAGGGCGTTGTGGTTATCTATCATCGCCTGAATCTGCAAAGAAAGATCGTGGTCGTAGGCGTCAAGGCTTGCGATGATGTCGGGGGCTCCTTCAATATACCTGTGATAGGCTCGCAGAATCTCGTCTAAATTATCCAAGTCTTCCGGCGTTCTGTTGGTAATTGAGAAATAGGCGTTGATGGCGTTCTTGACATCATCCAAGGTGCCTTCACGATAGGCGCTGTACTGGGAATAAATCAGGGCGAGATAATCGGTGTCTTGGTAGTAGACACTCATCGGATCGTTGAAGTCCGCGATCGCCTGATTGACTCGTTCGGTCTCGGCCTGTTCGTTGATCTCTTTCGGGTCAGGCTCTACGATCAGGGTATAGCTGGGGTCGAGGAATGGCGCATACGCTTTGATGGCCGAATCGAGCGCGCCGAGATTACCGTAGAGAGCGCTATCAGGATTAAAGAAAGCCGCCCAAGTGTCGACGGCAGTTTGCTCATTGGCAGGCACAACGTAGTTGTCATATTGGAAGAAGTATTGCTGAAGAACGCCTCCCAAACGGATGAAATCATTATAGTAAGGGCTTTTCGGATCGTAAAACTCCGTCACCGCGGTCTTCAGGGTTTCCATCGGAGACCCCGTGAGAGAACCGTAGAGGTCGACCTGCTGATTCATATAGGTTTTGTTGAGATAGTTGGAGCTGCTCGGATCGATGAAGCTTAAGGTGGCGGCATAAAGATTGCGGAGAGCGTTCAGGTCTTCCCAGCTGCCCAGATACTGCGAAGTGACTCCTTCGTTGTAGAGATCGATCTGATCGTTGATCAATTTGATCTGCTCATTTCTTTCCTTGATCAACTGCTCTTGCAAGCTCGCCGCTTTCTTCACTTCGTAATAGAGCTGCTGCAAAAGCGTAGCCCTTTGAATGAGCGCACCAAAAAACTTCTTACTGACTTCCTGATCCTGTACAGCGCTTGCCCCCAGTTGTTCCTTCAGCTGGTCAATCGCTTCATTGATAGCTCTGGCGTACGCAATAATTGGAATGGAAGAGGAGGACTCCTCTAAGCTGTCTTGCGTAATCAAAAGCCCTGGTAATAAGACGGGATATGAAGGCCTTGCGTCGATGGCGGTAAAGCCCGACACCGGCGGCAGAGAAGAGCCTCCGCTGCCCCCACTAATTGGTATTGTCATACTCTTCCCTCTTTTATTTGCATCAGGCCTCTAAAGGGCCTGAAATAGATTAAACTACATTACCTAATGTCTTTTTTATCTCCGCTTCCTTCTCTTCCCTGGAATTTAAGGTAAGATGGGTCGAGGAGATGATCGCCTCGGCCGGTTTTGTCGCCTTGGTCAGCAAGATGAAATACTCGATGGTCGGGTGGGCGACAGAACGGGCAAATTCCGCTAAAACTTTTTTTAAACCGCTCTTAAGTTTATTCTCTTTTCGCGCTGAAATGATCAAGGACAAATTATCTTTGACAAGCTTCAGCAGCGAAGGATCCGAAGAGGTGTGTCTAATCTGCTCTCCCGCGGCCGCTGTCCCAAAAACGAGCAAAAGCAGCTCACGGACAAGCTCTTGAGATCCCCATTTTAAAAAACTATTCTCCTCGGCCGCCTGGGTTAAAAAACAGCCAATCAGCTCAGGAAGCGGAAGGTGTCCTGACTGTTCCAGCGTTCTAAGCGGCGAGCCATGGACGATCAGGCCAAAATCAATGGCTTTGACGGCTAAATCCGCTGCCGCCTCATCAATAAGTCCCCACGCAACCAGTGCATCCCTCACAGCTCCAGCAAAAACTTCTTCATTTTCAAAGAGTTGCGGAGATCTAAAGAGCGAGTCAGACAGATCCGCGGCAGTAAAAAAGGCCTTATCCGGTAGATAGAGCGCCCCCTCTAAAATCCTTTTCAGGTCTTCCTGCAATATCTCCCGGCGCATCAGTTCAGTCACCGCCAACTCCCTGACTATGCCAGCTGCGGCATCTGGTTTTTCAAAGAACGGGTCGCTGTCAACCGCTCTTCGAAACAGCGCCTGCAGGCTCAAAAACAGCACTTCCTTAAACACTCTTTCGTCCGAAAATTTCTCGGCTTGCTGCAGGGTTTCCCGGGCTGCCAATTGAGCGATTTTAGAGGCTATGCCGCCCTCCACCCCTTTTGCAATAAGCATGCCCTCGAGTCTTTTCTCCAAAACGCCGATCCTGGTGCGGATCACCTTATCGGTAGACAGAGCGATTTCACTCATCCCGAAAGCTTGCTGGAGGGGCATCTGCATTGCAAAAAGGTTAATCATCGCTTTGGAGGCAAGCAGATCCGCCTCCATCTCCCCCGCACCCTTTTTCCTGATCTGCTCTTCCATCATAGCCTTGAGCGCACCGCCTTTGACAACAGCATTAAGGCGAAGTCCCGCTAATACAGCCTCTTTCGAGGAGAGAACAATTCCCGTCAAAAAGAGGGCGATTTCCTCGACTTTGCGGATAAATTCCCTTTCATCGACAAAGGCGTCCATCGTCTCTAAGAGAAGTGAAGCTGCGGACTGGGCGACAGGTTCGGCGGCCTCCGAAGGAATCGACTTGGTAAAAAACGATCCAAAACCTTCCTTTAGGGCTTCTTGGGCGACCTTATCATCGAGGCTTGCCGCTACTATCTTTAGCGCCTGTTGCGGTGTGAAAAGGCCTGTGCCGAAAAGCAGCTTTGCAATCCCTGCCTTCCAGGGTTTAATTCCCTCTTTGCTTTCAATAAAGGGAATGAGCGCTATCAAGATGCCGGCAGCGGGCTTTGCGAAATCATAGGGAAATTTACTCCTGGCCAACGCGGCGGCGACTTCCTCTTTTAAGTTATCCTCAGGCACGCGAAGGTCTTTCATGGCGAAGTTAAGACTTGCGCCTTTAGCGACATCTCGTCCTTCACCCAGCAAAATCAGCGACAGATAAACAGCTTTCCTCAAATCGAACTCGCTCTTCCATGCATAAGGAAGCGCAACAGTAGTGGCGGCAACTTGGGATGCCCTGCTGTAATCAACACCCTGATTATTGAGGGTATCCGTAAGCCTTATCGTCGCCCTTGCCAATTTGTCTGAAAAGAGAGGCGGCAGCAAGTCGGCAGCTTCCTCTGCAACGGTCTCACTCGATGAGAACACAGTCTTAAGGAGGGTTTTAGATATCGAATGAAGAGTCTGTTCGGCCGATTTGTGATCTTCCTCCTCTGCCTCCCGGACTGCCTTTACCCACTCAAAAGGAATTTTAAGCTCCATGCTGATGAAAGCATGGGATGCGTCATCCCCTGAAGGGAGCGCCTTGGCAAGACGCAGACGGTCGACGATCTCCTGCGGATGCATAACGGATAGTTTGTCAGAGAGCAGGTAAGCAATCGGCAACTGAATCAAATCATCGTAGGTGTATCCCTCGAAGAGAGGGACTATCATACCGAAGAGAACTCCCACCTCTGCCGCCGACACTCCAAGGGAACCTCTTGCCTCAAGGTTCAATACCACCATTTCACCGACAGACTCCGCCATCTTCTTGGCAAGCTCCTTCTCGACTCCCTCCTTTTGAATTCTCTCCGTCAACCGCAATATTAGCTCGTTGAACAGGATTGTCTCACCCTCCTGATGAAGAGTCCTCAGCAATCCCCTGACTGCTTCCTTAACATTTTGTTTTGTCTCTTTGTCCACATCGGGATTGAATGTACCCCACGCTAAAAGACCGTCGTTGATAAGCCAGGCACTAATCGGCGCGCTATCCTCGCCCGAATCCATGTTCTCAGAAGGGATCACACCTAGAAGATCGCTATAAACCTGAAAGGCGATCGCTTTGGCAGCAGAGGCGTTGGTGAATCCGGCCCGCTCCATATTCAGTGCGATCAGGGGAATTAGGGCGTCCTTATCATGCTTCCAGAAAGCTTCTTTGGAAAGGTGTGTGAAAAGACTGGAGACCAAAGCATCCGCTTCAGCGCTTTCCCATTGATAATGCTGAACTAGCTTCTCCTTGATCGCTTTTGCGATCGCGATGTCAAAAGCCCCGTTCGAAAGCACTTCTTTTAATGTAAGGCGGGGATGGAAACCTTTGATGCCGGCATACTGCAGGGCCTCAGACAGCACTCTGGCAGCCAGACCGGGTAGTTTTAATGCGCTGGCGATCCGGTTGATCGCGGCAAAGGCAATCGTCAAATTGCAGACGGCGACCAGCTTAAGGTTGATCAGCTCCTTGTCGGGCGCCGCGCTGGGCTTGATTCCATTTTCGCTTAGGATGCGATCGACGCTCTCTTCGATCAGCGAAGAGGAGATGATTGACCGGATTGATTTAGAAAAAGCGGTGGCCACGATAAGATCCAGTTCGCCATGATCCAGCTCCTCCGGCGAGCGCTCGAGAGCCATCAAAAGCGCCGGGGTAGACGACATCACCCCTGCCTGCGCAATCAAATCAATAATCAGCAAACGCATATTCTCAGCGACAGGCCGGCATAAGTCCGGCAGCTTCAGCCTGAGCACATAATCGATCAAACCCGTTCCCAGATAAGGCATCATGGAAGAGTCGATAAGGTTCAGATAGGAGGGAAGCCCTCCTTCCTTTCTTAAAGTTTTAAGCACGTTCAAAGAGAGGTCGGGATAATAGGCCCGATCCCAGGGAAGGTGAAGCCAATTCATATAGGATGAAAAGTGGACTTCGATCTCGTCTTTTCCTTCTCGCGCAGAGAGAAACATTAAATCGCTCTTTAAATTGGGGATCCAATTTTGCAAGAGATCGTCTTTCAACTTACCTGTCTGATCGATGGCGTGAAGAGAAATCTCCCTTCGCGGAGGAAGGGCCACTTTGGCAAAATTGGATTCAACGGCGGAAAACACCTGCATCGGCTGTGGCAACTCGAGTTTAGGCAGAAGCGGCATCGAGCCAACGCCGATTTTTGACCTGGCTTCATTAAGCTCCTCGATGGCTAAATTTTTAGACGTCACCTCGATGTTGAAGCGATCGATATCTGCCGCCAACTGGGTTATCTGCCGGTTGCGCTCTTGCGCAAAAGCATTGTAAGTTTGAAGCGCCGAAAAGAACTCGCTTTGGCTAGCTGCCCCCTTTTGATAGTTTTTGAACGCTCGAATGAAGGAGCGCTGAGCTTTCGTCTCGGTAGCGTCCGCTCCGCTCTTCGATCCGACCTTACGGTTGAATTCCTGTATTCTGGGCAGAAGTGTCTTAGCCCCTTCTAAAAAAGACGAGCAGAGAGCATCGTATGCATCGCTGCCGTTTTTGAGCAGCAAAGCAAAGGCTCTCAGATAAACAGCTCTTTTCAGAAACGACTCTTTAAAGGCTTCGAATTGTGAGGCAGCATCTTCTTCTTTGCCGCCACCCTCTTTTAAGCTTTCAAGGGCATCCTTTATAAGATGCATCACATCGCTGGCAGTCGGAGCTTCTATCGCTCTCTCCAATTTCCATTGTCCATCCGTTTGGACTCGATCTGTCTCAATAGCTCCGCTTACGATCTCATCTACAGGTGTCTTTTCCCTTTGGACAGCCCCCGTCTCTACATCCGCTGGCGCAGTTTCGCTCGAAATTTGCGCACCATACTCTTCGGAAGCTTCCGCCCTATTAAAAGAGGGGTCGTTGCCTACTTTCCGATCACTCATGGCATCGATCTCCCTTAGGGTAAATTATTCGCTATATCTGCAGCGGCATACTGAATCCTTTTTCTCCTCCTCCCGCCGCTTTGGCAATCATCGCGTCATGCATCGTGGTCAACAGCTTTTTGCCGGGTGCGTTCAGAGCTTCGTTGAGAATAAAGGCGTCGAGGTCGCACTGGGCTCCTTCGCTGACCGACTTGATGATTGTATTTTTGATCAGATCCTGGGCTAGATCAGGATTCATCTTACCTTTAGTGACAACCATCAGTGCCTGGATCTGATCCGTTATTTGCTCAAGCAGCGACTTCCTCTTATCCTTGCCCTTCTTAAATCCGGGCTCTCCCAAAAGGAGAACGACGAACTCCCGGGCTTTGTCACGTGCTTTCTTTTCGCCGAATATCGGGTAGAATGACTCGATCGCCACCTCCATCAATTTTTCGCGCAGCACGTCAAGCTCCATGACCAGACCCTGCATCGGCTGCTTCAGAGGGTCTTTTGCTCCCCAAAGGGCAAGCCCTACTTCCACCTTATCGGCAAATTCTCGGCACTTATCTTTCGGAACCTTTCCCGTATCTTCCAAAGCCTTGGCCAAAGCTTCCCGGAACGCATCCTTGGAGACAAAAGCTTCCTTATTCCTGAAGACTTTGCTGGCAGCTTTCTTCGCTACTTCCGCAGCTAAAACTTCCTTCCCGGAGCGCTTGGCATGTGGATCTACGATCCCTTTCAAACCGGTTGGCTGTGGCCTTTCGCCGCTCTCCTTCGCGCCTTCTTTAGAAGAAACCATATGTAGCTCCCGCGTTAATGATGGCTTGCTGTAAAACATCCATTCTGAGGGCATCGGTGATCGCCAGTTGCGAGGCAATCGATGTAGCCGTCTGGATGTCCAGGGTCCCGATCGCTGATAGCAGCGCATCCCTCACGACATCCTGGAAGGCCCCAACACCTGAAAAGGCAGCGCTGTTGACCAGCACCTGTGCTGCGATCTGCTCTGACAGGTTCTGCCTCAGTGTCGGATCGGCAACAAGACCTCTGTCTAGAAGGGAGTTGGCAATCGAGTTGGCCATTTCCTGGAATCCGAAAGCGGATGACAAGGCAATTGCCTGGGCAACTCCCGCCAGTGTCGGCAGGTCGAGCGCCGGCGTATTGATCAAGAAGAATGTCTCGGCCGTTTTGATCGCGAGGATCTCCGCCTGAATGGGGCTGTATCCTGCAAGCACCAAACTTGCATACACCTCATTTTTGATCGCTTCACGATTAAATATTCCTTCCAAAGCAAGGCCTGAAGCGATCTGCGAAGACGTTCCAATATCGAGTCCCATATTGATGAAAAGGGTGTCTGCCACCACATCACGGAAGCTGACATCACTTTCGAAAGCGGAGGGATACGCAAGAACCAAGGTAATCAACTGCTCGGCAAGAGCGGCTGCCTGCGCATCGTTATAAAGCTTGGTGTTGACAAGAGCTGAAGAGATATCGCTTTGCAAAGCTCCCAAAACAAGCAGATTGCTGAGCTCGAAGTTCCTCGACAGTTCTACCGCCACACTCAAAGGAACGCCAATGGTCGACATGATGTGATTGCCGAAGGCATTCTGGAAGGCAGTCTGCGGAGTGTAGCCAAAAGAGTTTTGGATAATACCCTGAGCCGCCGCTGTCGCCATGAGGGTGGCGACTGCCAGATCCGGATAGCCATTGTTTTGGAATGCGACGGTCAGCTGCGCTATCAGAGCATCCCTTATCACGACATCGGCCGCGCCGAGTTGAGCAATGACATTTCTTGCCACGTCGAGATCGGTGTTCAAAGTAAGGGCGGTGGCGTTGATCAGAGCCATTTTGAACGCGATGTCATTGGAAAGGACATCGGGCACTCTCAGCGCGCTGCCCAAGACAACCGAGGCGATGGCGCTGGCTTCAAAGAGATTGCGGCCGAACCCTGCCGTAAGCAGCCCTTGTGCGAGGGTCGATTCCATCAAACCTAAATTCAGCACGTCATTCATCACGAGCGACTGGGCGATCACATTGGCAACGGCCGGGTCGATCCCTTGGTTAATGACGAGGGAGCTTGCAACTGCGCTTTTAAAGGCAGCGTCGAAAGTGGCATAGGCAAGCGCCCTTTCGGCAACACTCGCAGCAGCCGCACCCGCGATCGCGCCTGCAATGGCGGGATCAATTCCCTGACTGATCAAAGACTCTGTCAGGAGCGCTTTGGTAAACTCTTGCGCGAACAAGGCCGCTCCTACGGATCCGTTTGCAAATCCTGAGAAGACCGCGAGAGCTGCCAGGTCGTTGTTTAAGATGCTCGAATTGAGAATCAACACAGCAAGATCTTGCGCCTGCCCCGGGTTTAGTCCTAAGTTTTGCAAGAGCAGCGCATCGCGCAAGGACGCTGTCAGCGTCAGCGGATCAAGCAGCGGGTTGCTGAAGACGCTCGATGCGACGGCACTGGCGGCAAGGGCTGCCTGTGCTGGCGGCACACCTTGAGCGATCAGCTGGGAAGTAATGCCGTACTGCAGCAATCCCAGCCGCGCTCCTCCGGCCAGATCGAGAGCTCTGGCCAAATCGAGGGAGAAGTTTCCTGAGCTGAAGACCGAAGGGGCTCCAAAGGAAGCGACAACCATCGCGTTTGCAAGGGATGCTGCTTCGACGGGCGAAAAGCCGCGGTTCACGAGGGAAGCGGTCAGCTGCGACTGTAAAAAGCCGATCGCCAAAGGATTGATCTGGAACGCAAGAGCAAAGGGCTCGCCATTTCTCAGCACATCCACAAAATTGCTTGCGATCTGCCACGCAGATCCCGCATCCACACCCTGCGAGAGCAAGTTGGTGAACATCGAATCCCTGACTTGACCGAGAGTCGAGGGGGGCAAGTTATCTAAGATAGCCGCTGCACCGAGGCTGTTGTTGAAAGCGGCGGCAACCAAGGAAGGATCCGAGGCTGTCAAAAGTGCGAGTACCGCGGCCTGGTAGGAAGGTCCGAGGGCCGGATCCAGTCCCGACAAAACAGCGTTCATGACCGCGGCCGATAAAAAGACGTCCTGGCTGATCAAACCCAGCATAACGGCAGTGTCCAAGAAGTTGCCGGAGAGGAGCGCAGTCGGATTGGAGGCCATCATCGAGGCGGTGTAGTCGATTGCAAGGGAACGAGCAGTGCCAAAGTCAAGTCCCTGCCCTTGCAGCTGCCATGTTAAGCTGTTCATGAAGTCCGAAGTATTGGCATAAGGCCCAAACGCCAGAGCGTTCGCCACGGAATTACCCGCAACCTGTGCAGCAAACTCGGGCGAGAACCCTCTTGAAACTAAGGAATTGGCCATGAGTCCTTGGGCGAGGAGAGAGGCGGATCTGTTGCTCATGGCCGATGTTAAACTGAGAGAGGCGCTAACATCGCTAAATCCCGCGTTCCTCAGGGCATTGAACATCACTTGGTTGACAAGCCCGGGCGCTCCCAGGGAGATCGCCATGTTGACGACGGCAGTGTTCAAAAGTCCCAGCTGCAAACCGGCGCACACTTGTCTTGCCAGCGCCAGCTTATCGCCGAAAGGCAAGCCGGCAAGCTGAGGGTTTTGGTTGATAGCGTCTAAAACGTTTCTCCTCATCACCGCCCCTTCAACGGAGGAGCCGATCCTTCCGGCAAATCCGTACGACATGGCGAGCGCATAGGCTGAAGCCGAGAGGCTGAGCCTTGAGAACTGATCTCCCAAGAAGAGCATCGCCGGAGAGGAGGCGGCAAAGAGCGCCGCTTTCGACAGCGTCGCCATCATTGCATACTGCACTTGCATTCTCAAGGTCGGTGGAAGCTGGACGCCCATCTGAAGCGCTATCGAAGCCAGCACCGCTCTCTGTGCCATCCGGTTGATAAATGTGGAGGGGAACGGCAGGCCAAGAGGTAAGGACCGGCTGTTCATGTCTCCTGTCAGGATCGATGTCATCAACTGCAGCATCAGCGTGGACTGCGGCTTAAATCCGTTAAGGTTTCCCGCAAGCGCCGCATACGCTTCCAAGTTCGTGTGGAAGTCCAGTGCGCGAATCAAATCAATCATTTGCCCCAAGACAAATCCTTGTGCCGGCCCCCAGAACTGATCCATGAAATCATTCACATTAATGTTCGGAACATGGTTTAGGTAGGTGGGAGATCCTAGGGTGCCGCATGTGACCGGGTTATTACCACTGATGGGCTGTGGAGCTGTACCTTGATAATGAGAAAGAGGAGCTGGCTGATCAGGAAGCCTGGGGCCTTTTTCTGCCCATGCGTTCTGATTTAGATTGGAATTGAAATCTTCGATGGCACCGTTGTTTAGCTCCGCGTTCGCATTATAGGCGTCCACCATTGCGTTGTAGTTGTCGATCTCCGTCTGCCGGGTCGCGGCATAGGTATTATAATCATTTTTCGCCTGATTCAAGACAGTGTCGTTATGATAATCGGCATGATGGGGATCGTTGTAGTTGGCAAGTGCTGTATTGTAGGCGCTGACCGCCTGCTGGTCTGCTGTCTGACCCTGATAGACCGAATAGGTGCCATAGTTCATGGCATCAATTTCGGCATTCATGTTGCTGTAGAGCCCTTGAGCTTCCAGCCCCATGGCAAAGATATTATTCTGCAGAAGATTTAAGACGATAAACTCCTGCACAATCAGTTTGCTGAAATTGCGGTTGACCTCAGCGTCTTTGCTTGCCGCTTCACCCTCTGTCTGCTTGGCATCATTGAGGGCTACCTGGACAAGCTGAGAAAATTCGGCTATTGAGATGCGCCCGTCAGTGATCGCTGAAGAGAACGTCTGCGCAAACGCTTGGGAAGTACCTCCGCTTTCAATGCTGTCACTTGGTGCCTGCTGATTTGTCGAAGGTGTCTGACCTAGTGGAGCTGTCCCGCTTCCTTCGCCTCCGATCGGATACCCGCCTCCTAGTCCGGTATAGCTCCCAAAACTTAATTCGTCACCCATTAGAACACTCCTTGTTCGTAATAGAGGGAAATAACAATCCATGCTTTAAGTTATTTAAGGATCGTCATTCTTGTTTTTGTGGTAAGTCACTCCTTGTTGTTCTTAAGCACGGACGGATGGCCTTCTCTTTTCGGGACCATTCTATAAATATCCTCCGCTTTTCATTCTCCCGAGAGGAAAAGGCACAGAATTTCTTTAAACAGGGAGCAGAAAAGGCTCTCCCACTATTATTATTATACAAGATTTCTCCATATATCTCATTAAAAAATTTACTTACCTTAAGTCAAACAGTACTAAGCGCAGTCTCCCCTAACAAACCCATAGAGCTCGTGATAAGACGGAAATTAGATCCCTTGTTTGCTGGATTGAGTTTTAGCAGAAGCTCACAGGGGATGGAGCATTCTTCCGATTAGTGGGGTGGGAAGTTGGAAATTTAATAGATATCTATGTTTTGATTAGAAGGCCCTATTTTTCGGAATGGGCGGCAAACAAAAAAATCTCGACCAGAGCGGCGAAGGCAATTCATCTTGATAAAAAATAAAAAAATTTATAAAATATTTACAAAGTTTTCAAATTTTTAAATACACAAACACAATCTAAAGAAGTTCCGCTCATCGCCACGAGAGTGTTTACAAAACAGGATCAAGCAGCGAAGTCGCCTGATCCTGTCTTGTAAACACTCTCTAAGGCCCCGGGCCACCGAAGGGCCTTATAAGAGCTAAACCCCCTAAAACACTCCCTCTAACGAGGGTTGGGAAGAAAAGGATCATATGAAATACTCCGATAAAATCCGCAATATCGCCATCATCGCTCACATCGACCATGGCAAAACAACGCTTCTCGACAGTCTTCTAAGACAGTCAAAGCTATTCCGTGACAACCAAGATATCCCTGAGCGCGTCATGGACTCTTTCGATCAGGAAAAGGAACGCGGAATCACAATTTTTGCCAAGCACACGACAATCCCCTACGAAGACTACAAAATCAACGTCATCGACACGCCAGGCCACGCTGACTTTTCCGGAGAAGTGGAAAGAATCCTGGGGATGGTCGGTTCCGTTCTGTTGCTCGTCGATGCACAAGACGGCCCCATGCCGCAGACGCGATTCGTTCTCTCGAAATCTTTAGCCCTCGGCTTAAAGCCGATCGTTGTCATCAACAAAATCGACAGACCATCGGCCGATCCCGACAGAGTCCTCAACGAAACCTTCGACCTCTTTACCGAACTCGGAGCGACAGATGAACAGCTCGACTTCCGCTACATCTACGCCTCAGGCCTCTCCGGCTTTGCCAAGAAAACACTGGAAGATCCATCAACAGACATGACCCCTCTCTTCGACCTGATTCTGGAGGCAACTCCGGCACCCGGCGGCGAAGTCGAAGAACCATTCCTGATGCAGGCTGCAACGGTGTCTTACGATGACTTCTTAGGAAGGCAGGTGACCGGCAGGATTGTGCGCGGTGTTGTCAAAAAAGGACAAACGCTGATCCACATCAACGGCGATGGAAAAGCGACCAATTTCACCGTCTCCAAGCTCCAAGGGTACCTCGGCCTTAAAAAAGTCGATATTGATGAAGCACTGTCAGGCGATATCGTGATCATTTCCGGCCTTCCTGAGGAAGCAACCATCGGCGACACCATCACCGATCCGAGAAAACCGGAAGCTCTTCCTGCAATCAAGATCGGCGAACCCACCCTTTCGGTCGACATTTCCGTCAACTCGAGCCCTTTTGTCGGCAAGAGCGGCAAGCATGTCACCATGAATAAGATTAAAGATAGACTGCTGAGAGAAAAGAAAGCCAATATCTCGCTGCGCATTGAAATGAAAGACGAAGTCGATAAGGTAACAGTAGCCGGCCGCGGCGAGTTGCACCTGTCGGTTCTGATCGAGAGCATGCGCCGTGAAGGGTTTGAGTTTTCCGTCTCGAAACCGCGCGTTATCATCAAAGAAGAAGACGGCGTTAAGTGCGAACCGGTGGAAAGAGTCTACATCGAAACTCCGGAAGAGTACTCCGGCAAAATCATCGAAGAGATCTCGCTGCGCAAAGGAGAGATGCAACACCTTTCGACTAGCGAGCATGGCATCACCAAACTGGAATTCCTCGTTCCGACAAGAGGACTCATGGGACTCAGGGGAGACTTCCTCACCATGACGCGCGGCCTTGGCATTCTCACCGCGATCTTGGAAGGCTACACCCCTTGGAAAGGAAATATCGCAGGGCGTACAAAAGGGGTGATGATCTCCGGTTGCCCAGGAAAAACCAACGGTTTTGCCTGCTTCAACCTCCAAGACAGAGGCGTATTGTTTGTGAAGCCGGGCGACGAAGTGTATGAAGGGATGATCGTAGGCGAAAACAGCCGCGACAACGACCTCATCGTCAACGTGACAAAGGCAAAGCAGCTGACAAACGTAAGAGCTTCGGGAGCTGATGAAAACATCATCTTGATCCCTCCAAGGCAACTCTCGCTCGAACAGGCAATCAACTATATAGAAGATGATGAACTGGTAGAAATCACGCCCGCTCAAATCCGTCTGCGTAAGACGTTTCTGACCGAGAACGAAAGAAAACGCAAAGAGCGCGAAGTTAAAAACTAAATTAGTCTAGGCGCCCCTTGAGAGGGGCGCCCTCATTATGACAGCACACCGAAAGAATCTCAAAATTTAGGATTCTGAGATCCAGACGGTATCAATGGAGTGGCAACTACTCTTCGCCATCCCTGTGCAGTAAGCGGATAAAAGAACGGAATTCGTCGCTGGCACGCGTCTTTGTCAGCCATTCATCATGCATCATGTCATCGAGCGGAGGCAATGAGCCCTGCTGGCGCGCCTTCTCCAGGTAATACATGGAAGCGTGCAAATTCTCAGAGATAGAAAACAGACAAGCCAGACTATAGTAAGACTCAAGGCAACCTAGGGAAGCTGCCGCTAAGAGCTTCGTTTCTGCCAAATGCCGCATCGCCTCCACCTCGTCTTGATGCATGGGATCGTCGACCATTTCGGAGAGAGAGATCAGTGAAACACCCAGTCCGTTCCACGCCATATCATCTTCCGGATCCTCCTTGATCGCTTCCTCATACTGGTGAATCGACTCGCGCAAAATATCGGCATCAGCCACCATTTCCCCCAAGTGCTGCAGCGCCAGGGCGTAATGGAATCGCACAGATTCAAAGCTTTTGTCTTCCTGCAGAATCTGGTTGAAAATCTTAGCTGCCGCCTCGACATGTTGAGGATCGTCCGTGAGATCCCCGTACGCTGTCTTTGCCATGGCGTAGTGGCACAAGATATCGAGCAAAAGCGGAGTTGGCTTCCGTCCTTCAAACGGCTCAAGCGCTTTTTCGATTGCTAAGAGCGACTCGCGGACCTCATCGACATCTTTTGTCACTTCGCCGAGCCTCAAGTGCGCCACACCCATATCCAGCCAAAACTGCGGGGGCAAAGCCGCCGGAGTTGCCGCCACCTCTTTAAGATGCTCTAACGCATCCTCAAGAGGCTCGACCTCTGCTGTTGCCTCAAAAAGCTCTAAGGACACCAAGCCAAGACCATAGTGAAATGCGGTAAAATGGGGGTCGAGCTTCAGCCCTGCCAGGTATTTCTCCTTGGCTTCGGTCAAGATCCTTTCATCCTGAAAATAGCGGCCTAATTCCGCCAGTATTCTGCCGTGGAAATACCACGCTTCAGTTCTTTCAGGATCTTTCTGGATGCATTTCTTGATTTTTTCAAGGCCCTCTTTCAAGTGTTCGCAACTCTCGACGAGCCCCCCGAGGCACATTAAAGCCTCTCCCCATCTCAGGAGAATCGCAGGATGGTTCGGATCGCAGAGGTCGGCCACCTCAAATTTCTTCATGGCGCTTAAGAACATCTCTTCTTTTTCATCGACCGGACCCTGTTTTCTCTTGGCCAGCATCAGCTCCAACATACCCCAGAAAAGCCACAAAACTCCCTGATGCGGATCAATATCGGAAGAGGCTCTGAAAGCCTGGTCGCCTCTTGTGTAGTACTCCAGCTCGCCCGTGGCTTCAAAAAGCCTCATGTTAGCGCAGCCCAAGTTCAGATAGGCCGAAGTGTGCTTAGGATTTTTCAGGATACACTCTTCATATTCGGCTGCAGCTTTCATGAACAATTCAATCGAGCCCGTCAGGCTAGCCTGTTCGGCCACTAAGTTGCCGAAATCGTTTAAAAAATCGGGCTCGTCGATACCTGCTTCTTTGGCAAGGGTAAATTTTTTGATCGCTTCGTGATAATCGGATGGCTCGCCGCTGATCCTGGCAATGCGGTACCAAAGGCCACCCCAGCGCCAGCAAAGCGAGGAAGGATTGACCTGATCATTTTTCAGCAAGAGGTCATAAGCTGTCTGATATTTACGATCTGCCTGCATAAGTCCCTCGACATCCCGGGAAAGCTCTCCACAAAGCGTCTCGGTCAGAGCGTAGGCGGCCCATGCTTCATAATATTCAGGGTTGAGGTTGACAGCTTTGGCAAAAGACCGGCAAGCCGCCTTCAAAATTTTGGGGTTTTGCCCCATGCCGACGTACGCTTCACCGATTTTGAAAAAAACGTGTGCCGATGTGGGGGCGGCCTTGGCAGCAAGGCGCAGGCAGCGTATAGCGTCCTGACTTCCTTTCAGCGCCAGTTCGCTCCCATGCATGATGAAGAGATTGCCAAGTAACTCCCTCTCGGGCTTTGACATCTCTTTCCATTTCTCCGGGTCGGAGAAAGTGGATAGCTCACCATAGCTTTTTAAGGACAATATCTCTTCCAGCCGATTGTGGATTTCAGTCTTTTTCATACCGTCATGAGCCAATCTTAAAGTTTTTAACCAAACCTTCACTCTTGTGTACACATGGCCAATGAGTGATAACTTGATACCGAAAGGCCTAAATAAATGGGTTCTGCTCAGTGTTTTGCTCTCTTTAGTTTAATTACCTCTACTCTCATCGGCACCGCCTCGGAGGCAGTCTATGGGTGAGGTTTCTCTCTTTTCCGAAACTTGGGTGAACCCGTTTCCGATTTCATCTCCCGAACCACTGTCAGCTTCCGCCTCCGACCCGGCAAAAGAATCAAAAAGAGGTAATATCTATCCCCAAAGTCCGAATCCGTCAACAGGCTTTTAGAGCCTGCCTTAAAGCTGAAATCGCAGGAGCTATCTGCTCCATAGGGCTTTAAGCGTCCGAAAAAAAATTTCAGCATATTAATCCAATATTCTGAATTTTTTTTCGAGGCTTAAACCCCTTTGGAGCAGCACAGCTTACCGATTTGAGTTTTAAGGCAGGCTCCCAAACCCAAAAGAGCTATCCCATCAGCCTATACCGAAAGTATCTCATAATTTGGTTTTTGGCAAAGAGAAAGCTCTCCAAAATTGAAAGAATGTAAGTCACCTACTACTAGAAGCATGAGTCAACTTACAACCTTTCGGTCCCGAGCCTTTCGCAAAGACCCTGCCAAATATTGAGATACTCTCAGTAAAGCTGCATAGTACAAAGATCTTACCACAGTTTACCGTTTAATTAAATTATAACAATCCTTCCCGGCAAAAAGTTTCAGTCAAACACTTAGGAACTGTTAACGAATTCGAATTTCGTCGATCTGAGGATTATTTTGACCACTTTTTGACCGTTTTTCGGGGGACGCTATGCAAAAGTTGACAGTGATCCGCCAAAATACACCGACAGCCTATCAAAATTTGTTCAAATGAACTCTAAAATCGACAGCGACCAAACCTGCCAGCCATCTCTTACACCCCTTCAAAGATCAGCGTAAATTTTAATATTTAGTCACATATCACAGCTAAATACAAATTAACCGGTAATTATATAGCTAAAATTAATAATTAACCACAGGACATTGAAAAAACATTTTACTCACAACAAACCTGTTTACTTTGCAAAAGATTCTCTGCTGACCTTGAATTTTTTATAGTCAAACCCTAATATTATCGCTTTACGTTGACCACCATCTCGAACAGAAGGACAGTCTCACTCTCTGCCTTCATGATGAACTGTCCCCCATACATCCAAGGAGTCTCTCATGCTGAAATGGAACCACCTACTGCCCATCGCTGGATGCTTTGTGGCAAGCTGCCTGCAAGGCGCTCCCTCTGCATCAACCCCGTTGCCAAAAGAGTCGAGCACTCACCTCAAGGACATCAATACAACGCCCTCTACCGAAAAATCCGAAGCAAAAAAACCCCCTTTCACAGCGTTCACAGGGAAGATTTCTAAAAACAAGGTGAGAATGCGGGTTCTTCCCGGAACGGACAGCCCCATTGTAAAAGAGCTAACACAGGGCGATTTCCTGGTCATTGAAGGCGAAGAAGATGATTTCTACGCTGTCAAACCCCCTGAAGAGGTAAAAGGATATGTGTTCCGCACCTTTGTGCTGGAAGGGGTGATCGAAGGCAGCAAGGTCAACGTGCGGATGGAACCGAATACCGACAGCCCGGTGCTTACCCAGCTGAACTCCGGTGATAAGGTCAATGGACAGATCGCCGCATCCAACAGCAAGTGGATTGAAATTTCCCTGCCGCAGACCGTTCGCTTCTTTGTCAGCAAAGACTTTGTCAAGCGAGTCGGTGACAAAAATTACCTGACAATGCTGCAGAGAAAGAAAGCCGAAGTCAAAGACCTCATGGACGCTGCTGCAAGGGCATCCGAGAATCTGAACGACTTTCCGCAAATCAACTATGAATTCATCGTCAAGCATTATGAGAAGGTCCTCTCAGACTATCCAGAACTCGAAGAGGAAAAAGCAAAAGCCGAAACCCTCCTGAAGAGCTTTAAAGACGACTATATCAAGCGTAAAATGGCCTATCTCGAGGCGCAATCCGGAAAGATCATCCACGCCGAAAAACTCGAAGTGGAAAAACAAACTCTTGAGCAGAAGATGAAAGAACAGCAAAAGAGGCTGGCCCAGCTTGAGCAGCAGATCCATACCGAGCAGATGCCTGCCGCCCTGGCCAACTCTGCTGCACCCTACTGGATGAATCAGGAAAGAGAGCTCTATCTCAGCTGGATGGAGAAAGAAGGAACAAGACCGATTGAATCCTTCTACGATGAGCAGAGACTCGAAGGTGTGACTTTGAGAGGGACGATCGAACCCTATACGAAGAATGTCAAAAACAAACCCGGCGACTTTCTCCTTGTCAATCCTCAGGGAAGGCCGATCGCGTTCCTTTACAGCACGGTTGTCAACCTGCATGAACTCATCGGCAAAGATATGGTGCTGATCGGATCAACAAGGCCCAACAATAACTTTGCTTTCCCTGCCTACTTTGTCATCTCGGCAGAGTAATTCGACGAGTCTAGAATTTCCAAGATGCCCGCTCCTGGCGGGCATCTTCTTATCATGAGAGCCCTTTTACAGCAGCCCCTCACTCCTCGATTTGAAACTTGATGCCTCCAAAACGTTTGGCAACCCAATTATAAAGAAAGAACATCACGGCCCAGAGCAGGTACGTTAAGATGCCATAAAAGACAGGGATGACAAGCACCGATAAAAACTTAAACTGCACAGCGTCCCCCTCAAGCAACATGAGATACAGAAGCATCGGAATCACAAAAATGGCAGATGCCAGGGTCGCAATAAGGGCCAGAGTCTTTGCCGACTGACCGATTGCAAAATGCTTAATCTCTTTCATAGCGTCTCTCCTCATTAGAAGTTACATAATTTTCATACCGAACCGATCGCGGAACTTAAGGTTTAGCAACGTGAAAAGCTCCAGGCCAATTTCCGAGATATTTCGGTATAACTGATTATCCAATTTCAGTAACCATATCCCGAAATTGACTCGAAATGCGGTTTTGACAGAGAGACAGCACTCCAAAACCGACAGAATGCAAGTCTCCTAATATTAGAAATATGGGGTGGATCACAAGCGTTCAATACCTCGAAGTTCTCAAAGCCAAAAGCCAAATTTTGAGACACTTTCAGTTTATAACCAAACCCGGCATTGCAATTTTTGGAAAATCTCTATGAAGCCCCTTTGACTTTAGCTTCTTGTAAAACAACCGGGTTTTCTTCAGGAGTGATTTCCTCTTCAAGGCTTAAAGTGCCTTCGACAAATGCGTTTGCCCGCTCCCAGGCGAGCTGCATATGCCGGTTGGGATTGGCGGGATCGAACGGAAATAGATTGCCTCTGCCCATCTCGTCGGCGATGGCGGAGTCTAAAAACACCTGCCACACCTCAGCGGTCATCCCGCAAGCGAACAGGGCGTGCCCTTTTGACTTAAGGTGGCTGGCGAGCTGACGGAGCGCCAGGCAGGAGGTAGCATCCATATCCCGGGCGTTTTTCAGCTGCAAGATGATAGCCTTCCGCTCTCCTCCTTGCGCCAACCCTTTGAGTGTCGTGTGAAATAGCTCGGCGGCTCCAAAAAACAGCTCTCCCTCGACCTTGACGATCCGGATTCGGTTCTCTTTACGCTCCCTTTGCTGGATCTGCCTTAAGCTTCCCTTTTCATCGATGGTAAACTCGAGCAGTTCGGGAATCGCCGCCTTTTTAAGGTAGAGGGTGATGGAGAGCGCGATGCCGATATAAAAGGCGACGTTTAAGTCAAAGAAAAGGCAGGAGATGAATGTGATCCAAAGGACTGCGGCATCCGATCGCGTGGCGCGGAGGCACAACCTGAGCTGTGCCGGATCGACGATCCTGGGGGTTGAGACAATCAAAAGAGCTGCCAGAGCCGCAAGAGGAATATAACCGATGAGGCCGACAAAGAGCAGCATGATGGAGGCCACGATCAACGAGCACAGTATGGCCGCAAAGCGGCTTTTCGCCCCTGAGGAGTAATTCAGCGCGCTGCGTGTCGGACTGCCCGATATCGGCATCGCCCCGAACAGAGAGGAAACCAAGTTTCCCACAGAGAGCCCCAAAGTCTCCTGATTGATCGAGAGCCTTTGCCCCGACGATGCAGCGATCGATTTTGCAATTGAGGATGACTCTAAAATACCAATCAGCGCGATCGCGAACGCGAACGGCAGCAGCTGGTTTAACACCTTCAGGTTAAAATCCGGTAGGAACAGGTGGGGCGTCAGCTGCGTCAACATCGCAGTATCGGAGACGACAGCGATTTGAAAAAGGTCATCATCCATCCACTCCATATCCTCAGCGCTTAAAACAACGATCGTCTTTTCAAGAAACAGGAAGAGGCTGACAAACGCAATCATAATAGCGCCGGCAGGTAGTTTAGAATCCCATTTTTTAATCCCGACCAAGGTAAACAGGGACAGGCAGCCGATGAGCAGCGTTGAAAAATGGGTGTCTTTGAGACCCGAAACTAGCGCCCTTGCCTTCTCATAAACGGTTGCACCCCCCTCAGGAGAGGGTATTCCAAGCAGTACGTAGCCTTGCGTCACGATAACGGCAAAGGCCACTCCGAGCAGATAGCCGACAACGACGGAATGGCTCACAAAATTGGTCAGCCTGCCCAGCTTGAAAAATGCAAATCCCCCCTGCAAGAGAGCTACTAAAAAGGCAAGTTGCGCCAAAAGCTCCACTTGCAGCATTTCCCTTTCCCAGCCCGATGTGGCTCGCATATCTCCTTGCATCACATCGGCAAGACCTGCCTGGAGCATGATCGCGATCGCGTTGCTTGGGCCCACGACCAGATGCCTGGAGCACCCGAAAAAGGAGGCGATGGCTGCAGAAAAAATCGCCGAATAGATGGCGGTGGAAAGGGGAAGTCCAGCGACAAGGGCATAGGCCAGCGTTTGAGGGATAGTGAGGAGGGCAACAGTGAATGCCGCCATCAGATCGCTCCTCAATGACCCCTTAGAAACACCTTCAAGGTCTTCTCGTAAGGAAGTGAATGCAATGTCATCAAAATAGTGTCTGCTTGCCATGGCCTTCTTCAAATAGCCCTGTCATTGAAATCCATCTATTCATTTCGGGAATCAATCTTCCCTCGTCTTCAACAAATGCTTAAAAAATGCACCAAAAACTCTTTTACACCAAAAGTGTCTCAAAATTTGGTTTTTGGCAAAGAGAAAGCTCGCCAAGATTGAAAGATGACAAGTCACCTAATATTAGAAATATGAGGTGACTTGTCATCTTTCAATCCCGAGGTTTTCTCAAAGCTAAAATCCTAAATTTTGAAATACTTTCGATATATACCGAAAGTGTCTCACAAATTGGCTTTCTCAAAGCCAAAATCCCAATTTTTGAGATACTTTCGGTATAAGCTACTTCAAACCTTAATACGGAGTGGAGACGTTGAAACGACCGAAATGAGCAGGACTCTCTCTTGTCTCTAGATTTCAACAAAAGGAGCCCACTATTCTACCATGCCTGTCGATTTCTTTAAATCCTAGTAAATTAACCTGCACTGAATTCTATATACCGAAAGTGTCTCAAAATTTGGCATTGAGCCTTGAAAATGTCAATTGCGCGACACTTGCACATAAGCCGGCAGAAATTGATTTACATATATTAAATATCTTACAGTATATTGATATACTTTACAGTATTTGATAAGAAAGGAATCTCATGACAACAACTGCTATTCCGCCCGCTTTGCTGCATCCTGCTAGACCAGTATTCACCACTCCCATGAATTCCTTGCCGGGCTGCACACAAGATGAGCTGCAAGAGAAGATTGCCGCAATTGCCGCGCACATTCACGCTGGCAAAGAGTTTGTCGCAGAAATTCCCCCTGCGTCTCCCGAGCCACAACTCACCGCCCTCAATCGTCAAAGCAAGGCCCTCACTCTCCCGGTGCTCAGCGCTTTAACTCAGATCTTCAAGAGAGCACTCGCGAGCGGCATCTGCTCCGAGGAAAGGGACATGGCGGCCATCTCATCGCTCTGCGACAAGATCATCGAAGCGCACCCCCTATCCCAAGACCCCATGAAGCTACTGCCTACGGATATAGTCGTCCTTATTTTTGAGAGGATTCCCTTCCCAGACCTTGCCCTCCTCCGATGCGTCACAACTCTCTGGAACGAAACTGCCGCCAAAGCACAAATCAACGCAATCAACACTCAGTCGAGAATGCTGGGCAGGGCGAAGCCGAGCCACAATCGCAAAGCGGCGCAAGCAGTCGACTGGCTCAGCAACCATCCCCACCGATCCGATCTCCGCTATGCCAACTTCACCGGCTTCCCGGATTTTGACAACGACTGCTTGGAACGAGTGACGAAAAACTGCCCCCATCTCCTTGAATTAGTGATTGCAAGTCAAAAAATCCAAGGCGATGCACTGAAGAATCTTGCCCACATCCCGTATCTTCAGAAGCTAAGCATAACCAGCTTCTTTTCAATCGAAAAAGACGCCCTTAAAAACCTCGCGCACATAACAGCTCTTCAGCACCTGAGCATTAGCCACTGTTTCTCGCTTGAGGGAGATGCGTTGAAAAATCTCGCACATGTGACAGGTCTTAAGAGCTTAACTCTTGACCGCTGCGCCAGAATCGGAGAGGACTCGCTGAGACACCTTGTGCATGTACCAAAGCTCGAAATCCTGGCCATTGCCAAAACCTCACTGGAAAAGGATGCCCTGAAACACCTTGTGTACACACCGCGTCTTGTGAAGCTAACCCTCGAGGAGTGTAATTCGCTTGAGAGAGATGAGTTAAAAAACTTAGCGCATGTGCCAGCTCTTCAAATCCTGGATATCCCCCTGTCCTATCTAGATGTGACAAAAATCCCCCTTTCGCTTCAGGGAATCACAATCTTGCGTTAATGCCGCATCGATAGGTGCCGAAAGTGTCTCGGAGCTTGGCATTTGGCAAAGAGGAAGCCCAAATTTTTAGATACTTTCGGTATAACCGCGGCTATAAATTTATAGCACCACAGAAATACATTTATAAAAAACAGGTGTTTTGCTAAACTAAAAAAAATATTAACAAATTTTCACCTAAAACATCAATTCTCATGCGCAAAATCCCCAAAATTGCCGTAGTCGGCAGACCTAACGTTGGTAAATCCAGACTATTCAACGCCATCTTAAAAAAACGTAAATCGATCGTCGATGAACAAGAGGGCGTAACCCGGGATCTGATCTATGCGGACACGGACTGCTTTGGAAGCGTATTTACTCTGATCGATACCGGCGGTGTCGAAAGCTCCCTTCAATGAAGAAGTGAAAAGACAAGCCAAGGCCGCCATCGTAGAAGCCGATAGCCTGATCATGGTTGTCGACGGAAAAATCGGCGCGACGGAACTCGATTTGGAACTGGCAGACCTTCTTTTGCAAACAGGAAAACCTGTTTGCCTCGCTGTCAACAAAGTTGACGACCCTTCGCAGACGTTCATGCTCGGCGACTTCTACAAGCTGGGTATCAGCAAAGTAGTGGCAGTGTCCGCAGCTCAAAACTGGCAGATTGCCGAACTACTCGAAGCCGCCCTTGCAGAACTACCAGAAGAAAAAGCGGAAGAGTGCGCTGAGGTAAACAAACCAACGCTGCCCGTCGAGATTGCCATCGTGGGAAGGCCCAACGTCGGCAAATCCTCGCTGATCAATAAGATCATCAAAGAAGACCGCATGATCGTGAGCCCGATCCCGGGAACGACAAGAGACAGCATCGATATACCGGTTGTCCGGAACGGCCGCGAATATCTCTTCATCGACACCGCAGGTATCCGCAAAAAGAATAAAGAACATGAAGTTGTGGATAAGTTTGCCTTTATCCGCACCAAAGAATCCATCGACCGCTGCTCACTGGCTCTGCTTTTAATCGATGCAACCGAAGGAATGACATTTCAGGAAAAACGCATCGCCAACATGATAGAAGAGGCAGGCAAGGGTTGCATCATTCTGATCAATAAGTGGGACCTCGTCAAAGAAGTGCGCATGGAGCACTTCCGCCGAAATTTGGAAGAGCTGGTGCCCTTTTTAAGGCACTGCCCGATGCTCTTCATTTCAGCGAAAAGCGGAAGAAACCTGGAGCAAATTTTCCCTCTGATCGAGCAAGTTGCCACCCAGTTAAACGAGCGCATCTCGACCCACCGTCTGAACACATTCCTCCAAAAGGCGATGCAGCTTAACCACCCCCCTCTCATCACAGGCAAGAGGCTGCGTATCTACTACCTGACTCAGGTGGAGACAGCTCCGCCCCGTTTCGTCCTTTTTGTAAACTATGCCGACCTTTTGACCCAATCCTATAAAAAATACATTTTCAACCAATTCCGCAAGGAGTTTGGATTCCAGGGAGTACCGCTGATTATCCACATTAAAGACCGGTTGAAGCAAAAGGGAGCGCAAAGACTCCAAAACGAAGTGCAGGCATCCCACCCGCAACACTCCGTCCAGGACGACTCATCCGGGCTTGAATTGGATGATGATTTTGAGGCGGAAGATTATGATCTCGACGAGGAGCTTGAGCAAGAAGACAGCAATCGATAGAATTGACTTAATATTGTATCTTTTGCAATCTCAAGTCGTTGAAAATTGAAGGAGTCATGCGATTACGCTGAAAACACAGCCTATTGCAGCCTCTTGAATTCAAAAATCCATTTAGAATTCCTACGAGACTTTCCACGCACTGAAATCGTATCCTTTGAGGTGGTGGCAGCCTCTAGTAATGGAGTTCCATACCGAAAGTGTCTCAAAATTTGGTTTTTAGCAAAGAGAACGCCCTCCGGGATTGAAAGATTGATAACCACCCCATAATGAAGTATGGATGACTTACCGGCTTTCAATCCCGAGGCTTTCTCAAGGCCAAAACCCCAAATTTTGATAGGCTTTCGGTATAATGCCAGTCCAATCAATCAGACAGGATCCTCTTAACGAGCAGACAAAGCATGAGCCGACCTCATTATCAGCTGACACGCCATCCGGTAGGTTCCATCAGCGAAATATGGAACGTCTCGTGGCCGCTCATCGTAGGTCTCATGTCGGCCAGCGTGATGCTGTTTGTCGACCGGCTGCTTCTCTCACGCTATTCCGTTGACTCACTCAATGCTGCGACCAGTTCAGGCACCGCCGCCTATGCGGTTATTCTGCTCTTTATGGCCATTGCCGCGATCTCTGAAGTGTTTGTCGGCAGGTTTCACGGTGAAAGCAGGTTGACGGAGCTTGGCAAGCCCGTCTGGCAAATGATCTGGTTTTCAATATTGACTACCCCCTTTTTCCTCGCAGCAGGATTTTTTCTCCCCCCTTTAATTTTCCAGGGATCGCCGCTTTATCATGAGGAATCTTCCTATTTTTGGATGCTGATGGTCTATTCGCCCCTGTTCTGCCTCAACGTTGCTTTAGCCGGATTCTTTGTCGGATCGGGAAAGATGAAAGTGGTTACCCTCTTTTGCCTCATCGCCAATGTGCTGAATGTCTTGTTGGATTTTATTTTGATATTCGGCGCAGGCCCCATCCCCCCTCTTGGAATCAAAGGCGCAGCCATCGCCACCGGAACTGCCGAAGCGGTCAATATTTTAGGACTCTCCCTTCTTTTTTTCCGGCGTGATATGCGGGAAAAGTATGGGACAGCGCCTCAGCCAGTCGATCTTCCGCTGATGCTGCAGTGCATCAATGTGGGACTTCCATCGGCTATCCTGCTCACGGTGGAAGTAGCGGCCCATTTTAGTTTTTTTAAAATTCTCTCGTTTTCAGGCGCTCTCGAATGGACTGTGGCCTCCATGGTACAGAGTTTCTACTTCCTGATCATGTTCTTAATTGACGGACTCTCAAGGGGCGTTTCCACCGTCTCAGCCAACTTGCTTGGAGCTAAAGAGCCCAATTATATCCCGAAAGTGCTAAGAGCGGCAGTCACTCTGCAGGTGCTATTTTCCGCCCTGTTGCTCCTCTTCGTCTGTCTTTTCTCGGACACGATCGTCGATCTATTTTTCAATGAACGAGACGAAACCCTCCTCAGCAACACTCATTTTCTTACCATGGCAGGAAATTGCTTTTTACTGATGAGTCTCTTTTTTCTGTTTTTTGGGATTTCACGTATTCTGACCGGGCATCTAACCGCGGCGCTCGACACCAGGTTTTTGATGAAGGCCGGTGTTGGACTTATCGCCGGAGCGTATATTCTGCCTGTGTTCGGCATTGTGGTCTTCATGCAGGGAGGCGTTGAACAGGCCTACCTGGCGCTACTGCTGTACAGCATCATCTGCCTTATCACCTACTCCATCCGCTACAAATCAAAGTTCGGGGTCGCCCTGCAGCGCCGGCATGAAGTGCATAGACAGGCTCCTTAGACCGAAAGCGCCTCAAAATTTGTTTTTTTGGCTATGAGAAAGTCTCGGGATTGAGACATTGCAAGCCGGCTCATATACCGAAAGTGTGTCAAAATTTGTTTTTTGGCTTTGAGATACTTTCGGTATAGTGTACTAAAACTGAAATCACATGATTTGTTTGCTGAATTGAGTTTTATTACAACCATTACATGGTCTTTAGATTTTCCACTTTGAAATTCTTATAGTACATAACAGGGCGGTTATACCTGTCGACATGGGCCGGACGGTAGGGGTTTAAGTGCTTTGCGATCACCGGATCCAGCCTGAGATAAACGTCCAGCGACTGCTTGAATGACTCAACATCCCCTGTCAGGAAAGTGGAGTTAGGCCCGCTTCCTCCGATCTGATAGGACACTATTTTCCCCTTAGGCGTGTCCATGAGAAAATGATTTGTCTGGATGCACTTTTTAATCCTTTTCATCGTCAACTCAACTATCTTTCGGTCCGTGGTATCGAGGTTGGCCAGAGTCAAATGGTGCGGTTTTTGGCCCCCGCTGCAACAATGTTTTGATGAACAGACAGGGATATAAATCGCTGTGCCGGTAGTGGAATGAATACTCATAGTTAACCCCTTTGTTTAAATTAATTATAAACAAATGGTATTAACTATATTTAAAGAGTAGTTTAAGCTTTTATAGAGTACTGGAATAATCGAGCAGAGCGCGCAGCTCGCTTCGTGAGAAAAGCCGGAGCACACCCTCTTCACTGGCGACTATTTCGTCAGCCAGGCGCCCCTTTTTGCTGATGATCTCATCGATCCGCTCTTCGAACGTGTTTTTCGTCACCAGCTTGAAAACCTGAACGCCGCGTGTTTGACCTATCCGGTGCACCCTGTCGGTAGCCTGGTTCTCCCGGGCGGCATTCCACCATCTGTCGTAGTGAATGACGACGGAGGCTGCCGTCAAATCAATCCCCAAGCCGCCGGCCAGAAGGGAGCTCAAGAAAACGCGGCACCCCTCGTCTTCGTTGAACCTGCGGATCTCCTCGCCCCGGTTTTTGGTCGTTCCCTTGATCATGGCAAAGCCGATATTGCTTGCAGTCAGATAGTTTTTCATAATGTCCAGCATCCCGAGATACTGCGAGAAGACAACAACTTTTTGGCCGCTTTCAAAAGCTTCGGTCATCAGCTCAACGAAAAGATCCCACTTACCCGAAGAGTGCTTTTCGTAGTCATCCATAGATTTTAAGAAAAGGGCAGGGTGGTCGCAAATTCTCTTCAACTGAGTCAGCAGCGCAAAAATATGGAAATAGGGGATATCGGAAGAGTCGTCGGACAGCGATTTCAAAAGAACTTCTCTGGAACCGGCCATCACCCCGTTATAGAGCTCAACTTGTTCGTTCGACAGATCGCAATGAGAGACCTCCTCGGTTTTCTCAGGCAGCTCCAGCAGCACTTCATTCTTTTTCCTTCGTAAGACAAAGGGTCTGATCAGCCTCTTCAAGGCGGTCTTGGCTTCCGTTTTATTCTCTTTGCTGATCGGTTTGATGTAACGCTCCCGAAAGTCGGACTCTCCTGGCATATACCCTGGAAGCACAATATCGAAAAGAGCCTTCAATTCGTTGAGATTGTTTTCGACCGGCGTGCCCGTCAAACCTACTTTCATTCCCGCATCAATTTTCTTCAGCGTGGAATTGATACGGCTCTCTTTATTTTTTGCGATTTGAATCTCATCGAAGATGGCTATTAAAAAGGGCGTTTCCGAAAGCAATGCGATATCTTTTCTGACGACACCATACGTTGTGATGATGAGGTCTGCAGAACCGATTACCGCTTCATAAGAGCGCTCGATCCCATGGTAGATGGCCGCATTCAGAGCGGGCATGAAAGCTTTGAGCTTATCTTCCCAGTGGTGAATCACTGAGGCCGGGCATATGATCAGCACTTTGGGAGGTGCTGAACCGGCTTCGTTTTTCGTTAAGGAAATGGCGGAAGAGATCAGTGCCATCGCCTGATGCGTTTTACCGAGTCCCATATCATCGCAGAGCAGGCCCGAAAGGCCATATATATAAAGGAACCAGAGCCACTCCACTCCCGTCTGCTGGTAGGGCCTAAGCTCGGATGAGAGATAGGAAAGATCCAGTTTCTCGGTCACCTTGAACTGCCTCAGCTGGTTGATCGCTTCTTCGGAGCTTTTCGTATCCTCGCTATCCAAAAGGCTGCACTCAATTTCCTCCAACGCATCGAGCCGGTAGAAGTCGAGAGCCGACAAGATGATGGCGCCGCTTTTCTTTTCAAAGTGGGATGCTTTAAATGCGTTGAGAAACCGAAATCTGGAATCTTCCAAATCGATCATCCCAGCCTTGGTGAAAAGAAACCTGTCCCCAGTTTTTTTGGCCTTCCAGAGCAAATATAGCGGCACTTTTCCGTACTCGGAACCAAAGATAATCTGCAGCAGGTACCAGCCTCTACCCCTCTTTTCATCAATTTGCGCTTTGGTAATGAACAATTTCAGCAGGCTCGGCTTCTTTAGGGAAGCATCCAGTATAGGAATGAAACGTCGCAGCTTTTCGAAATCATCGTTGAAGAGGGAGGCTATCTCTTGTTTATTTAAGATCTTCTCTGTTCGATACTCATCAGGTAACCTTAGATGCGGAGGCAATTCAAAAAATCCCTCATCTTCCACATAGACGGCATCCTCAAAAAAGCGGACACGCTTCCCGGAGAAGGACGCGCCAAAAACAAATTGGGGGCGGACCATCAGTCTGTCATTGCCCTCCGGCTTTAACTCCAAAGTAACTTCTTCGATGGGACAGTCCGCTAAAAAAAATCCCCTGATCATCTTCAGTTCGTCTCTCTTCTCCCGGATAAAAAGAGGAATATGTTCTTTAGTCACCATCGAATCGGGCCTGATCGAAAACGTTTGGACTCCCGGCTCCTTGGAAAAAAATCCCAAACCCTCCACATAAACCCAGGGGCCGAATTCCTTGATCCTCCTTCCTTTCTCCGCCTTGGTTCGTGGGCGGAACATCAAATTACCCTCATCCGTGAGAGAATAATCCAGCTCGCTCTCAAAGGCTCCAGGATGTAACTCAAACCCTTTAATCTGACTTAGCCAACTGCGCCTTTCATGAATGAATGAGATCACATGGTCTTGAGAAATCTGAAAACGGGCTTTGGTGAATACCCTTTCTTTTGTAAAAACGAACCCCATTCCCTGGATATATGCCAAGTCATTGAGCAGCCACGATGCCGGAAGCTGCAAGTCTCCCTTTTCAAAGATGTAAGCTGATATGGAGAGGCTCCACTCTTCGGTAAAAGCCAGCTTATATTTGACTTGTTTTGGAGTTGAGGAGATTGAAAAGTTTTTGGGACGCGACTCAATTTCATTTTGATATTTCTTGAGTGTATCGGGAATGGCGCCCTTCAAAGCTATTCTTGAAGAGTCGAAAAGAAACTCCTCTTTGATAAACCCCGTTCCCTTGATGAAGAGCCATCCCGGAATGTGAATGCCCTCTTTCCCTTGAAAGGAAAGCGGCCGCTCATCGTGATCGGGAATCAACTCCAGGATTGAGCTATTTTCGTGGTAGACTGAGCGGATCAGCTTCTCCCCGGCAAGATCTTTGACCGGATAGTCTTCGCTAAATTCAGGTAAGTAGGGGACCAGCTGCGGCAGATCCTTTTTTGCGACATCCACCTCGAGCTTGACATCCTTGAGCATTAAAAAAAGCCGGCGGGGAAGTCCGCTCTTTTCACACTCGCACCCTTCACTGCCTCCACCGCATCGTTTTAGAAAAAAAAGCTTTTTCCCGAATTCATTCCAATGAGACTGCTCAAACTGCAGCTCCAATTCGCTGCCGGGCAAAAAAAGATCTTCTCCTTCATCGAGTGACAGTCCCCAAAGCCCGCCCTCCGCCGCGCCCTCTTCGCGCTCAAACACTTCTTTGAAATACCGCCTGCCGTCGTCGCTGATCAGTGTAATATGGGCAATTTTAGCTCCCGACGAAGAGCGGACAGGTACTAGAGTGCGCCTTGTGATTTTGGGAACGCCGGCATTTTTCTCAAATAGAAGCCGGGAAATGGCACGGTAGATGGAGCGGCTGTAAGCCTCATGCAGGGGAACTCCATTATCATCCATGATCAACTGATACAAAGCAGCAACATGGACGCAACTGTCTTCCGAATCACTTTCACTGCAGGTGCAGAAAAAATCTTTCAGCTCCCTTGATTTACCGATCTGGACGAAGCTGAAAATGGAATGAGGCGAGCCCTCCACACTAAATTCTGCCTGATATGACCCCAGGGAAAAGAACAGGTCCTTGAGAGCCCCGTCTTCAAGGAGGCTCCTGGCCAGTGCCGCAAATTCTCTGATCCTCTCCGTTGGTTCCTTCATCAGCCTACACGTACGATCACAAGAAACACAGGAGTGGTGGCGCTCCCGCATTGGTTAACACCTCTCAGGGTGAAGTTATATTCTCCAGCCTCGAGCGTGGGTGGAACGATCATCACGCCGGTCGTTTGATCCACGGTGACTCCGGAAGGGACAGATCCTGTCAGAGAAAAGGAAAGGTTTGATCCCATCAAAGCTTCATACCCCTCGAACGTATTGATCTCACCCTCGATACCCAGAATGTCGAATGTTGTGCCGACAGCTTGAGGGGCAACGCAAGTAATGACGCAGTCTTGATCTTTGACAGCAAGAACCTTCGGTCGATAGACCGCCGGTGTCATTACCCAATTGTTGAAATCCAGCGCCCTGCCGATCACCGATCTTCCTGAACCATTGCCGCAACTTGCCGCTCTCTCCCTGCAGTTTGTCGAACCCAGATTTACCGCGATCTGAACACCCAGCCTGCCATCGTTGCAAAGCCCTCCCTTACCTTGGGTATAAGCTCCGAAAAGACCCAGAGTGTAATCATAGCAGAAAAGCTCCGAGACCCAGTTCAGCTCGGCGTTATAGTAATTATAAGGCTGCCGCACTTCAGCTCCCACAACAAGATCGACGCAAGGAATAACGGGCTGCACCAGCTTTACGCCTCCCCCGAATCCCTTCTCTTCTTTATCCTCAAAATATTTCTTCTTATACTCCACTTTGTCGTAAGTGGCAAACAGGGAAAGAACCCCGTCGCAGAATGAAAAAAATGTAGCCCCCAAAGTAGCGTCAAAAGCTTTAGCCCCTGCGATATAGCGCTTCACATCCGATTGCGTTGAACAGGCTTTTGTTCCGAGAGACCTGCCAAACGCATGGGAATAGCAAACCCCTGCGTCGAACGAGAGGATATACGGATTGCAAAAAAGATGCTGATAGGCAAAACCGGCGGCCCACTGATGAATCCACCTTTTTTTAGTTCCAGAGCAGAAGTTAAAACTACTGTTTTGACTTAACCACTCCCCTGTCACTTTCATCCTGTCGTCTGCACTCAAATCAAGCCCGATTGTACCGCTTCCACGGAAGAGATCTTGTGATCCCTCTAATAAAAAGGACGTGGCGCAAAACCGATTGATGTTCTCCGGCTGGAGAACGACTCTTCCCACTAAAAATTTGTCCGTGCTGTCACTGTTATGACATCTGCAGCCGAGACATTCCACTTCCCATGCGGGAAGGGAGGCAGTGATTATCATGAGAGCTATTGTAAAGAAACATTTCATCATCGCTTGTGAACTTCCATTGTCGAATAAAATTTTGTGCTCAAAATCTGCTCGATATCTGTTAAAAATTCAATCGCATTCTTCCAATTTAATATACAGACAGCGTTTCTATCGATTTGCACCTAAAAATAACAACGGCCGCCGACCTGAAAATACTCCTTTACAACTCCAAAAACGATCAATTATAACGTTTAATTCGAAAGATTAAGTAATCACAGCACAACTTATTAAAATAATTTCTTATATTCATAAAAATTCATAATAATCCCCGCGAAAATCATGACTGTTTCTATGTCAACTCTTTCAACATCATCCTACAGCTCGCGCCTCATATCCCAGACCGAATTGCACGTACGGTTCGAAGAAGCCGAAAAGAGCAAAAAATTGGAACTTCAAGGCTACTCGTTCGATCCGGACCGATTTCAGGCCCTCCTCCGTTTTCTGACAACCGCGACACAGCTGACAAAGCTCAAAGTTACCAAAGCGCTGCTGGATTCCGAGCAGGAGGCAAAAATCCTCTCGACCACCAACCGCAATCTGATGAAAGGAATAAAGATCGAAGATGAACAAGGCAGGCGGTTCGGAAATGCCTACACCGACTGGCATGAATACAATATGGCCAAAATGACCCTCTGCAAGTTACACGACACCACCGAGGCAGCTCTACAAAAATTCGATTCGCTCCCTGGCCATGTGATCGACTTCGGCTCCGGAACCGGACAGGAGACTATGGCCCTACTCGAGATGGGATGCCCTTCTGTTGTTGCAATCGACGGCGATCGGGAGGCAATCGAAATCCTGAAAAAAAAGGCGACCTCCTATTTAAACGAAGGTACGCTGCAAACGTACAGAGGCCCCTTCATGGAATACAACTCTGAAAGGAAGGCAGACCTCTTCATCGCCAGCTTTACCTGGCCCTATAGGCCGCCTCAGGATTTCGCCGAATGCTGGGGTCAGTGCTTGGCAAATCTAAAACCCGGTGGGTGGATCGCCGGGCACTTCTTCGGCTCTCCGGCAATGCCCGATGCAGGGATGACCTACCATTCCGAGGATGAGCTCATTAATTTGCTCAATATGGACTTCGAGGAGATTTCCATCCGGGTAAAGGAAAAAGAGAACCAAGCGGTTTTTGGAGGATCTAATCCCCCTTGGGGAGCACTCTACCACGTTGTCGCGAAAAAGAGAGAGAGAAACTTGATGTAGAATCTGTTGAACAGGCCGTGTCCCAAATTTATGAGGGAGTCTAAAAGACCACCCACAAACTCAAGTCGTACAATTTCAGTTTGTGAGAAGTCTCTTGGACAGACCTGTTAATTGATGGCACCCCTAAGAGTTCAAAAAATGAGCCCCATACTCTGTTTGATGAGTTTTAGCCCCTTGAAGCTTTGACTTGGCTCCCATGAGCTAAAACATAACGAACAAAGGGGTAAACGTACGTTTAAAAATTTTGAAAGACAAAAGAAACATATTGGACTATAGCCGATGCTCCCAATCCAACTTCCGCGACTGATCTCTAGATTCGAACTGCAAAAAGTCATTGAACAAGCCAAATACACCCATAAGGTGGAGGCTCAAGGTTTTTATTTTAACCAGGAACATTTTCAATCCTTGATCTGCTTTGTTAGCAGCCACAATGATTTGTCACATGTCAAACTGTCCAAAGATCTGCTTAGCCCTGAGCAAGTCAAAAAGATCCTTCAGGTGACGAACAGTAACTTGGCAAAAGGGATTAAGCTGCTCGATGAAAATGAAGAGCGTTTCGGCAATATTTACACCGATTGGCATCACTACAACATGGATAAAAAAGATCTTTGCAAGCTCAACAAAACGACGCTGAGCGCTTTGGAGAAATTCCCCTCCCCGCCAGAACGCATCATTGATTTCGGAGCAGGAACAGGCCAGGAGACGATTGCCCTTTTGCAGCAAGGATACCCATCCGTCGTCGCTATCGACGGAGACAAAGAGGCCATAGCGATCTTAGAGTCAAGAGCGCAAGAGTTCATCGAGGGGGGAGCCCTTGAGACATACACGGGCCCCTTTTTAAAATATCAGCCGCCCGTCAAGGCAGACCTCTTCATTTCCAGTTACACCTGGCCCTACAGACCCCACGATGAATTTAACGCCTGCTGGGATAAGACAATTGCCTGTGTAAAACCGGGCGGATGGATCGCAGGTCAGTTTTTTGGGAGCCCGCTTAAGGCCGATCCCGCCATGACCTACCACACCGAAGAAGAGATCAGGCAACTGCTAAAAACCGACTTTGAGTGCATCACCATCCACAGAGAGAGTGCTGAATCCTCTGTCATTTATGGCGGCACAAGCGCTCCCTGGGGGTCATTGTTCCATGTCGTAGCGCAAAAAAATAGGAGTTTTCCTGATTAGTCCATGACGGAGACATCTCAAATTTGACATGGAGAGCTTTCTCAAAGCCAAAATTCCAGCTTTTGAGATACTTTCGGTCTTCCAACCAGCCGCAGCAAACTACAAATAAAAATCATTTCAATTCATTTATTTATTCTTTAACATTCGCATGTTATTATTTATAAGACGCTAATTATCTATATTAACAAACGAGGTTTTATGAATAAAATAATCGGACTTTTAAGCTTCACATTCATGATAGTTGCCGGTCTTTTTTCACCACAAGACGCAGAGGCAGCGAAACTAAGAATCGAGCCCAGCATCACTTTCAGAAATTCGCATACCTATGCCCGCCCACGTCCCGTCTATGTGGCAAGGCCGAGGGAAGTGCGTCACTATACATACTACGACTCCTGCGGACCCTACTGCGAAGAGGTTCACTACTACAGCGAGCCCTATTACTATCCCGTATATCCTTCTCACACCCATTCTTGGGGGACAGACTATCAGATCCAATTCAACATCAGGTAAAGGCAGTCCAGCATTGGAATTACCCACGAACTCATGTTAAAGACTTAAACATGCAGCAAAAATCAAATAGGGATGCTTTAGTGCTGGATTTATCTACGTGCCGAATGAGTCTCAGAATTTAGGGTTTTCGCTTCGAAAAAAGCCAAAATCGCAATTGCTGAGACTCTCTCAAAATGCCCCTGAAACGGGATCATGACTCGAGAGAAACCAGTTTGAGCCCGAGCGGCATGGAATCTCCCAGTAACGTCTCTTCTAAAGGCGAGGAGGCATCCTCACCTCCTTCGATTAGGCCTATAAGATCAGTATCGCCGGACAAGCAGATTTTTACCTGTTCCCGCAGTTGACTGGAGATATCCAAATGGTCTGCAGCGGTTTTCCTTGAGAGTTGCGCCAGAAGCAATTTCCAATCCTTCGTGCCAGTAGGAAGGGCAAGAGCTTCCTTGAGCCACTCTTCGGCAACATTTTTACCCACCTGCGAGCTGACACTGGCGTAGAGAGGAACCCGTGCACCAACACGGCCTAGCGACCAAAGATAACTCTCTTTAACAGAACCGCTTTTCACTGTTTTCAGAAGGATATTGCCCAGCCTGATCTTATCTTTGATCTCAATCAGCTCAAACGATGCGAGGGTTCTGATGAGCTCTTCGACAATATATTGCTCCTGTCTCCCCTTGGGATTTATTGGTTTGTTCTCATTCATCTCCAGTCTGCGGAAAAGAGCCTTTTGAAGGTGAAGTTGCTGGCCTTTGACCATTCCGGGAGCCACGCGGCGCATGGCAATCCAGAATTGCAGTTCGGCATCCTTATCCTTAAACCGATCGGCGCCTTCCTTAAGGATAATTTTCCAGATCTTCTGCATCCTTTCCTTGTCCAGGGGGTGCCCAAACCCGGGCCTCATCAAAAAGCCCGCACAATTCCAAAAGCGGACGATCTTCTCGTCAGAAAGCTTGCCCGGCTCAAAAGAGTGGATCAGCTCATCGAAGAGGGTTCTTAAAAGCAAGAGAGGAAACTGATCGCGGGGCAGCGATACCGCATTTTCCAGGGCCCCGAAAAGCCCCGGCAGCAATTTTCCCTCTTGAAAAGCCTCTGAAAGCAGGTCTTTCGCTCTGGTAATGACTTCTCTGGAGACAGAAGCCGCGGGGCCACCTCTCACTCCCTCTTTCATAGGCTCTTTCAAAGAAAACTCAAACGACCACTGCTGCCCTCCTTTCAGGGCAAACGCGTTTAACTCCAGTATGCCGATTTCGCTGACTTGGGTTTCGAGCTGCACAGGCAACTCACTCTCCCCGCGCGCCTTAACAACGGTCTGTAGCTGCCCCTGAAAGCAGAATTTTTCGGGGTCCAGTGGAAGCAACTCTCCTACTTTACCCTGAAAAACACCCGGCAGGGAGTAGAGGTTAAAGACGACCGGTTGATTCGCTCTCAGACTAAAGGGAGTATCAATCCTGCACGGCCGTCCCCTCTCCGTTCCAGACGGCAGGGCGACAACGACAAGCTTCTCCCCCTCTTTGGCAGACTCCACTTCCAGCACAAAAGTCCGCGGACTGCCTCCCTTGATGAGATTGCCTTTCAGTCCTACCGAGGCCAGGCCAAAAAGGAGAGCTCCCTTCGCTACCGCCAAATCCGGATCCGGAGAGGGAATCCGCACAGCGTGGGGAGAGCCAAACCAGCCGCTCAAAGCTCCCTCGATCGCGTCAACGACAGCGGCTGATTTAGTCTGTCCGCCATTAAAAAGGACGTGTGTCACTCTTTCGCCCCGTTCGATGTAGGGTAAAAGGAACTTGGCCAAATGCCTTAGTATGTTGGGCTCCGCCTCATAGGGCAGGCCAAAGGCCTGAATTCCTTTGGGCCTCATGGAGACGCCCGCCTCGCTCCAAGGAAACATCTGCAAGAAACCGGAATGCGCCTCTTCTATATCCCCTCTTCCGACGACTACCTTCTTCGCCCCCTTCAGCAGGGATGAGGAACTGCCAAAAAGGACAATCTCTTTTTCAACCATGCCAGGATCCATCAGCAGCTCTTCCTTGCTAGCCTTGGCGGCCTGGATCAAGCTTAGCCACTCGCTCTCTGAAAGAGCCTCTCCCTTCTCCTCAAGCCTCTCCCTCAATCGATAGGCAATGGCCCTGTCAATGTTGTCTCCGCCAATCAAGAGATGGTCGCTGACAGCAACCCTTTCAAATCCTGAGCTCGAATCCTCTCCTTTATGCCTAATCAGGCTGAAGTCAGTAGTCCCTCCGCCGATGTCGACCACAAGAATGAGATCGCCGTCGCCGAACGAGGGACATCCCTCCGCTCCCAAGGAGTGATAGAAGGCAGCCTGTGGCTCCTCCAGAAAGACGATATTTCGCAATCCGGTCTTCAAAGCCGCTTCAAAAACAATTCTTCGCGCCTTATCGTCAAAAGAGGCAGGTACAGTCATGACAACAGACTGCTCTTCCATAGGGTGTTTTTTGAATTGATGGTTCCACGCTCTTTTAAGGTGATCCAAAAGACGTCTGATGGACTCAAGCGGGCTGATCTTGACAAGAGTCTCATCTGCGGAAGCCGGCAATATCGAGTCCCGCGATGCAGAATAGGGTATGGCCAGCCAACTTTTAGCAGAGAGAATAAGCCTCGAAGGTATTCGCTTGCCGAGGTGCAGAGCCATTTCACCAACGGCATAATGCGTCGTTCCCTCCCAAGGAAGATTGAGAGAGTTTTTTTCCGTCTCATGCCCTTGAATGAGGTAGATCGCCGAGGGAAGAGTAGGCCTCTCCTGAGGCCCCCTCTCTGTCAACTGCAAGATATTGAACTGCCTGGAAGGAACTCCCGCTTCATCCCTCCTCGCATAAAAGAGGGCCGTATTGGTTGTTCCCAGATCGATTCCGATAATATACTTCATAGTCTGGAAAGAGCCCTGTCGAAAGAGGCTAGCGTTAAGCCAAGGTCCATCGAGACCGGTTCGCAGGTGACTTCACCCAAACAGGTATTTAATCCATTAAGGAGATTGGCATCCTCCTTCAAAGCTCTCTTCACTCCCTTTTCCGCCAGCGTGATAATATAGGGCAGGGTTGCGTTGGTCAGCGCCTCCGTCGAAGTTCTGGCTACCGCGCCGGGCATGTTAGTCACACAGTAGTGAACTATGCCCTCCTCGATATAGGTCGGATTCTCGTGTGTTGTCGGACGGGAAGTTTCAAACACTCCTCCCTGGTCGATAGAGATATCAACGACCGCGGAGCCGGGTTCCATGGTTTTCAGCATCTGCCTTGATATCAGCCGGGGCGCTCTTTTGCCGAGTTTGGCGAGCACAGCCCCGATGACGAGGTCCGCTTCGGGAAGCAACTCTTCCAAAACAGCCTGTGTCGACAGCCGGGTCCGCAGTTTGGGCCCGAAAAGGAGATCGAGCTCCCGCAGTCTCTCGATTTTAGTATCGAGGACCGTCACATCAGCCCCAAGACCCAAAGCGGCCCGCAAAGCTTCAGTACCCGATACGCCTCCGCCAATCACCAATACCCTGGCAGGACGCACTCCGGCAATACCCGACAGAAGCATTCCTTTGCCGCCGTTATTAAGCTGCAGGCAGGCGGCCCCTGCCTGAATGGAAAAACGCCCGGCTATAGCGCTCATGGGTGTAAGAAGCGGCAGCTTTCCTTCTCTATCGGTCACGGTCTCATAAGCGATCGCCGTGACGTTTTTCTCGAGCAGCTCCCGTGTCAGCACAGGCTCTGCCGCAAGGTGCAAGTAGCAAAACAGGGTCTGACCCTTACGCAGATAGTTAAATTCTTCCGGTTGCGGCTCTTTAACCTTCACCACCAGGTCCGCTCTGTAAGCCTCATCCGCTTGTCTTCCAATCAAAGCTCCCGCCTCTTCGAACTTGGCATCGGTAAATCCGATTTTTTCACCTGCCCCCTGCTCAACAATGACAGAGTGGCCATGAGCGGTCAGCTCCTTGACTATTGCAGGAGTCGCCCCTACTCGATATTCGTGTTTTTTGATTTCCTTGGGAATTCCAATCAGCATATGAGGCCTCCTCAAAAAGGGGTTCCGAACAATAAACAAATTTTGAGATACTTTCGCTATACCGAAAGTATCTCAAAACTTGGGATTTTGGCTTTGAGAAAGCCTCGGGATTGAATGATCGTAAGCCACCTCATATTTCTAATATTAGGTGGCTTACGATCATTCAATCCCGAGGCTTTCTCAAAGCCAAAATCCCAAGTTTTGAGATACTTTCGGTATAGCGAAAGTATCTCAAAATTTGGAACACTTTCAGTATAAATTATGGCAAAGCGCCAAATGCAATCTCAAAAGCATCTTCGAGATTAAGTTTCCTGTGGCTATCTTCCGTCCAGATTCTGAACTGGGATATGGCCTGCTTTTTAAGCATCGCATATCCGCCGATAACTTGGCATCCCCTTAACCGGGCTTGTTTCATCAGCGCCGTCTCTTCTTTCGATACGACAATATCCATCAGACACTTGCCCTCGTCAATCAGCTCCTCCACAAGGGAAGAGTCCATACCGAACATACCGAGCGGTGTGCAATGAATCATGGCATCGTAGGATTGCCGGCTCAATTTCCAACCGTCAAACGAGTAGCCTCTGCCGCCGGCAAGGTTTGCTGCCTCCAGCGCTTTGGACTCGGTCCTGTTAACTAAAGAGACTTCCGCTCCCCTTCTGCTTGCCTCACAGGCGATTGCCCTGGCGGAGCCTCCCGCTCCCACAATGACCAGGCGCTTTCCTCTAACCGGCATCCACTCCTCGAGAGCGTCCAACGCTCCTCTCCCGTCCGTGTTATACCCAAGGATTCGCCCTTCATTAAAGTGCAGAGTGTTGACTGCCCCGCAGTCCTTGGCATCACCCTCCAGCGAATCAACCAGCTTAACAAGCTCTTCTTTCAAAGGCATTGTGACGCTTAAACCTTGGATGCCAAAGGAAGCGGCAGCTCTCAAACAGAGGGAAAGCTCTTCTTTTCTCACCGGAATTTTCACGTACACGGCATCGAGGGCAAGCTTTTCGATAACACTGTTGTGGGTGATGTCGCTTGGACTTTTAGTTACAGGATCACCGATCAGCCCAAACACCCGAGTTGCTTCCGTCATCTGAGGAACTCGGTAGCCATCAAGCATCTGCCTGAGAGGTATCTGACCGGGAGCCGACCTCTTTCCCGCCGAGGAGCAGGCATATACAATCCTTGACCCCGCAAGGGCAGCAAGAACCCTTGTAAACTCACCGCACGGCCCCATACAAAGAGCGATCAACCCGGCATGTCTGTGGCTTTTTAAAAACTGCAACATCCGCAGCCCGTCAAGAGATGAGTTGGCCATCGTGGCGATTTTATAAAGAGCGGCCTTTCTCGATTGCATCCTTCGGAGCAGCTCAGGCAGATTGGGGATGGTTTGCCTGAAATCATGGTGGGAAAGAATAAGGGCTGCGTTTGGAAAATGGTGCCTGATCGTTTCAAGAAAGCTGTCCTCGACCGAGGATTCCACGTCAACGTATGCGGGGTTCAGTGCGCTTAGGGCAACCCACCTTTTAAGACGCTCTGCCTCCGTTCCGGCAAAATCGCCCCCCTCATCTTGCCTCCTTACGCACAAGATAAAAGGCTTTCCCATGGACGAGACAAGCTCTTTTACTTGCTCATCAGAGACGCCTCTCAAACAGTCGATGCGCAGCTCAAAGAGATCGGTCTCATTCCTCGTTTCAACAATTTGCTCCAGCGCCTCCGGAAAAGATCTTCCAATGACAGGCACGCAAATCAGAGACCGGGCACTTCTCTTCATGTCTACTGAACTCCTGTTATACCGAAATTGTCTCAAAATTTGGGATGTGGGCTTTGAGAAAAGCCTCGGGATTGAATGATCACAAGTCACCTCATATTTCTAATATTAGGTGGCTTGTATCTTTCAATCGCGAGAGCGTTCTCTTTGCCAAAAAACAAATTTTGAGACAATTTCGGTATAGATTTTAAAGAGCACGAACCGGCTTCCGCATCTCAAAATAGCTGGGTCCGGCTTTTTCGATGAAAGCTCCTCCCAAGCACTTATCCCCCTGATAGAAAACAATCGACTGCCTGGGTGTGATGGCGCGCTGAGGTCTTTTGAACCTAACTGTCAGCTTGCCCTCTTCCATTTTTTCAATGATGCACTCCTGGTCATTTTGCCGGTAGCGGATCTTGGCATGGCAGGCGAAAGGCAGCGTCGGGCACCCCTCGGGGGTGATCCAGTTGGCACCCTCGGCTGTCAGAGTATCGGCAAATAGGGCCGGGTGCTCGCTTCCCTGCGCAACAATCAGTTGATTGTTCTCGGGATTTTTCCCGACAACGAACCATGCCTCTCCTTCGCCGCCGATGCCGAGGCCATGTCGTTGACCGATCGTGTAGTAGGCAATCCCCTGGTGCTCACCCATGATTTTTCCTTCCGGACTGATCATGGTTCCCTTGGAATAGGCGAGGTACTTGGAGACAAAAGGCTTGAACTTGCGCTTTCCGATAAAGCAAATCCCGGTCGAGTCTTTTTTGCGGGCTGTGGCAAGGCCTGCCTCTTCGGCTATCTTGCGCACCTCTGCCTTCGGCAAGTGCCCAACCGGAAACAGCACCTTGGCGAATGCCCTGTAATCAACCGCAGAGAGAAAGTAACTTTGATCTTTGCCGGGATCGAGGCCCTTGGCCAAATAGCGGAAACCCTCCTCGTCAATCAACCTGGCGTAGTGACCGGTCGCTAAGAAACCGGCTCCCAGCTCTTCGGCTTTAGCGAGCAGCACCTTGAATTTGATCTCCCGGTTGCACAAGATATCGGGATTAGGAGTCAGCCCGTTTTTCAAGTCTTCTAAAAAACTCTCGAACACAGAGTCTTGATAGTTTTTTGCGAAGTTGGCGACATGATAGGGTATTCCTATCTGATCGGAGATGCGAACCACATCCTCGAAATCTTCAGCCGACCGGCAAACACCCGATTCATCCTCTTCGACCCAGTTTTTCATGTAGAGGCCGATCACCTCGTACCCTTCTTTCTTCAGAAGATATGCCGAAACCGAAGAGTCAACGCCTCCGCTCAGGCCGACGACCACGCGTCCTTTAGTGGGAGAGGACATGACGTTCTCCTTCGCTCCTCGCGACAATCACCGCAGAGCATGTGTTTCCAAGGACGTTGACCACCGTTCTGAACATGTCGAGTATCCTCTCGACCGCTAAAATCAGAGCCACGCCATCCCCTGGAAGGCCGGCTGAGTTAAGTATCATGACGATGGCCACCAAGCTGGCCGATGGGATGCCCGCCATGCCGAAAGAGGTCAAAACGGACATGATAATGACAAGCATCTGCAGACCGAAGGTTAACTCCACTCCATAGGCCTGACAGATAAAAAACGACGCGACGCATACATAAAGAGCTGTTCCGGACAAGTTGAGAGTCGTCGCAAGCGGGAGCGTGAAACTGGTGATCCTGTTGGAGACCCCTGCCCTTTTTTCTACGCACTCGATCGTGATCGGCAGCGTTGCAGCGGACGAACTGGTTGAAAATGCGGCAAGGAGCGCCGGTCCCATCGCTTTAAAATGCCTCAAGGGGTTGACCCTCCCTACGAAGCTAAGTAGAACCGGTAGAAACAAGAAAGAATAGACCGCAAGCCCGACAAGGACCGTTCCAAAAAATGCGCCGATGGATTTGATTGCCTCCGTCCCCGTTGTGGCAACCACTTTCGCGACAAGGCCAAAAACGCCATAGGGCAAAGCCTGCATCACGACATGAGTCATGCACATCATCACCTGAAATAGCCCCTTCCAAAACCCCAGAACGATTTCTCCGGGCCCCTTTTCGATTTTAGGGAGAAAAAAACCAAACAGGAGGGTGAAGAAAATAAGCCCGAGCATCTGTCCCTGAGAGGCTACAGCCAATATGTTGGACGGGATTAATTTAAAGAATATAGCCTGCAGTGTAGAGAAAGCCCCTTTCTCATCCAGATCAATCACTGCCTGTTGCACTCCCTGACCCAAAGGCTCCATGCCGGCATCAAGGAATTGTCCGGGGGAAATCATCATGGCGACAATCCAACCTATGATGACAGCTGCAGTGACTGTGCCGATGAAAAGCGAGAAAGTTTTAGCTCCAAGGGACCCGAAGGAGTGGTCTCCGCTCATTTTGGCGGTGCCGGTAATGATCGATGCAGCGACAAGAGGCACGACGACTAATGTCAAAGCATTCAAAAAGAGCTGCCCGATGAACCCGAAAATGTCCACATAGAGTATTCCAAGGATAGTCGCTTTGGGTCCTGTGAGCACGCCGGCAGCCAAGGCCAAGGCCATGCTCAAAAACACCTTAAACAGCATATTATTTTTCATTTAGAGGGTTCCCCATCAATAAAATAAAGAGTAGTATACATCCCCCCGGCTTTATTTTGAAGCTCTACGCCAGGAATCTGCCTAGATAAATGAGATAACTCGCACGAGTCTCAAAATTATGAGACACTTTCGGTAATAACGTCCCCAAAACCAAACTTTTGCCAATATTCATGTATTTATATTCGGAGTACTTCTAAACTACTCGCTCTCAGTTTAATAATTCATCCCCAAAAGGACATAATATGGGTGCCATCACACGGACGGATAAAGATATTATTTACATCGATTCAACCTACCAGCCAAACCACCCCCCTGCCGCTGAAAGCGAGGGCACTATCACCGAGATAAAAACAGAAAAAGCGTGGCACTCCTGGGCCCTTTCAGCTGCAGCGGCCGCTGGAACATGCGCTTTATCCTACCTGGATTTTTATGTGTCGTCGAAAATCGAGCGGATCGCTTCCCAGAAGTTAGGCATTTGCCTCGGCAATTTCGTTTCAAAATCGGGTATCGAGAAATTCGCCGAGATCATGACCCCCTTGATAAAGACAAACAAGAAAATCGTGGAATTCATCGGAGACGACCCTATCGGAAAGTCCATGTTCTCCGGGGCACTGGAGGAGATCGAGTTTCGCTGGTTTGTCCAGGGTGTTTTACTAAAGCGCATTCCGGCCAAGATCCTTAAAGTCATTTCGCCCGGTCTCGAGAAGTGGATCGACTCGATCCCGGCCAAAATAACAAGAATCGCCGCAGTTGCCTTGCTGTTTGGCTTTGCGCATTTAGGCAACCTGGATTGCAAACAGGGAGGAGCGATATCGCCTCTCATCGGCGGGGTGCTCTATGGAACCCTTTATGAGACGGCGGAGAACCCCCTTATTCTCTGCATGAACATGCATATGCTCTACAATTTATACTGTGAGCTCTCTTAAAAGGGCTTCAGCCGTTTAGCACCTTGTCGGTGATCGAAGAAAATGCGGAACTCGCGTTGAAACGCTCCCTTAGCGATTCATAGAGATCTTGCCGATAGTTTCTCCAGAACTCTTGTTTGCTCTGAAAGGTGTACCCGTAAAACATTTTCTTTCCCTTAAGCGCATAGGCAAGGTCGTCCAGCTCACGGACGACCTCCTCGCCTAACTTTCTGGCCGGCATGCCATAAACCCCCACGTCGAAAAGAAGTCGGTTTTCGAGGCTGTGATGGGGTGATAGAATCTGAGGGGTATCGGTCGCCAATATGGGGCATAGCCACAGCGGGCTGATGCCGCACTCGTCAAAAACTCGGCCCGTAAAAGCCTCAACACTCCCGCCGGGCAGGTAGTAGTCCTGAATACAGAAATTATTTGAAAACCACTTCTCTGTCCCCGAGTGCAAAAAGCGGTAGAGCCTCTTTGAGCCCATCAGCCACCCAAAGAGCAAGCGGAAAAGAGGGGAAGACTCTTTCGGAACGCCAATCTTCGCCCTCTCCTCTAAAAAAAGTTTTCTATCCAGCTCCCGCCCCTTAAATCCAAGCACCTCCAGCACGTAGCGGATAAGAAGTTTAGGGTGCAAAGCAAAGCCCCCCAGCCAGAAGGCGGCCCGGTCGTGGCGGAAGAGGTAGTCCTGAAGCGGCAGCAGCTCTTCGTAGACCTTTGACTCATAGGATTTGATGACACGCTGATAAAACCAGGGGCTATAGCTTCTGGAAAGGTCCATTCGGGCGACCTCCGCTGGCGCGGAGCCCGTCATTTTGCCCGAGATAATCAAGCAGCTATCCTTGGCATACGCGATCGCTTCTAAAAAATCGATTGCAGGATCGCCGGCCAGTTTCTCCATTTTTTGCACAGCTTCCTTGCAAGAAGATACCAAAGAGTACTCCAGAAGCACAAACGGGAGTGCTTGATTCAAGGCGATTTTAGCCGCTGTGATAATTCCGAGTGTGCCATAGGAGCCTGAAAGACCATAGAACAGATCAATGTTTTCCTCCCTGGAGGCCGTCACGACCCTGCCGTCTCCTAAAAGCACCTCGAACTCAAGGCAGGTGTCGTTGAACTGGCCGTAGCGGAAAGAGGAGCTCTCAAGAGCTGCTCCATTGATCGCCCCGCCCACAGTGATCCCTTTAAACTCAGGAAGCACTTTAGGCATTAGACCAAACGCCTCCGTTTCAGAGAAAAGCTTTTCCATAGTTGCTTTAGGCTCTACCAGAACCGTCCGGTCATGGATATTGACTTCGACTATCGCATCAAAATTTCGCATATCCACTCTCAAGGAGTCCTTCTTATAAGTCCCTTCCCTTGTCGTGTTTGGCGAGGTCTTACCAGGAGAGAGACAAAAACGCCTGGAATCGCTCTTTCGTGAAAGGAGCGACTGCCTCAGCGTTTCCACCTTTTGCCGATGGCTTTCAGCGTTTCCCATGCATATGCCTCGTGATGAACGCCTGTACGTTGGAGTGAGCAATACGTTTTTTCAAATCGGCACTGAACCCTTCGGTGATGGCTTCCAAAGCCCCCGGCATCGACTCGGCGGTATCGAAGTCGTCGAAATACCAGCTGGCGTGCAGCCGGTAGCGCTCCGGCGGCAGATCTTCTGCGGCAAAAAAGTCCGCCCCGAACGAAAGAGCCTCTTCTCCTCCCAAATTCAGAATATGGAGGGCATGCTCCCTGATTTTTTCAAACCGGTTATCATCGATGAAATGCCTGACAAAATTAAGGCCGATAAGCCCCTTACCCCGGATCACCTCTTTGATTAACTCATCAGGGAGGTTGCGCGCCTGGTTGTGGACTAACCGGGTATTGGAGTGGGAAGCGATGACAGGAAGCGTTAACTTCTCTTTCTCGATGAATGAGAAGATATCGCTGGCTAGGGCGTCAGAGGCGTGGCTGATGTCAGCGGCAATGCCTCTCTGACTCATCAAGCGCAAAAGCTCTTGGCCGTCTTCTTTAAGTCCTATTCCTTCGGCAAAAGCACCTCCCCCGAAACGGTTTTCTCCATTCCAGGTCAGGCTGATGTAGAAAAGAGGGCCGAGCTCCTTTTCCAAAGAGTCTAAATTTTCCTCTAAATTTTCCCTACCCTCCCCCTCTCTGAGGAGTGGCGCCGCGTTCTCCAGTGCCGCGACGGCAGAGATTTTTCCTCCTCCCTCCAGATGACCTTCCTCGTGAAAGGGAAACAATGCTATCTCTTTCTGATGGGTGCTCATCAGAGAGCGGAAGGCTCTTGCCTGAGCTCTAGCTTCATGATAGGCTTGCTTTGAATCCTCGGTAAAAACCGCCATAACCTGAAACCCCACCTTTCCTTTTTTGAGCTGCGGGATCGAGCAGCGAGCCGCTCGGTCTTCCGGGGTTCTTGCAGGGGTTTTGGCGAGGTAAGTCAGCAAATCGCAGTGGAGGTCTCGGGGGGGGGGGGGGGGAGCCACAAAGAGGATTCTTGCATATATATCTGTCCTTGATTAAGCAACAATATTTTATACCTAAAGTGTCTCAAAATTTGGTTTTTGGCAAAGAGAAAGCTCTCCAAGATTGAAAGAGTGCAAGTCGCCTCATATTTCTAAAATGAGGCGACTTGCAATCCGGAGGCTTTCTCAAAATCCCGATGCCAAATTTTGAGACAATTTCGGTATAAATCACTATCGGGCAACTATGTTCTCTTCGCTATTTTACCTCTTCTTGGCACTAACTCTGCTGACGCTGTGGCCTGCGGGACTGGGAGAGCCTTTGCTCTCTAATGCACCCTCTAACTTGATCGGCGCTCTACTGGTATTTCCCCTTATTCCCGCTGGAGTTCTCCTCATTTTACTTCTGCTTAAGAGCAAAAAAAAGATGAGACCTCTCTTTTCCCACTTCTACCAGATCGCTCTCCTGCTGTCGCTTTGCATCAGTCTCGAGATGGGTGCCGAAAACTCTCTCCAGGCGCATATTTCTCCCGAATTAGTCCCCCTCGCCCTCTCTGTGATTTTTATGACGCTCTATTTGACGGCGCTTTTCATATTTCACTATGCGACCTACTATCCAAGAACTCTCTATCCCGAGTCTCTCGTGACATCAGCAACAGAGTTCAGCACTCGCGAGATAAGAACGATTATCCCGTTTGTATTCCCCTATTTTTTCCTACTGCTTTTGATCACATTCCTCCCCGAACTGCCTCCTCTTTGGTCTAGCCTGATCCTCTTGGCGGCGCTGATCCTGTTCGTGCTGTTTTTCCCCATCGTGGTCGTCGCCCTCTGGCGCATGGAGCCGATTGAGGACCCTCAGCTTGTCAGACAAATGGAATCGATATGCCTTCACGCCAAGTTTCGCTACCGCGCGCTCGGCACATGGACTGTCATGGATCATTCCCTGACAGCCGCCATCTTGGGAATTTTACCAAAATTTCGCTACATCCTCTTCACCCGAAGGCTTTTAAGAGAGCTTCCCTCTTCCCAGGTCATGGCGGTGCTGGCGCACGAGATCGGACACGCCAAAAGAGGACACCTCTATAAAATCCCCTTTGTTTTACTCGGCATGCCCCTGATCGCCTATTTGATTTTACTTAAAGTCGACCCCTGGCTTCGCCTCCATACCGAAGAATCGGCAGATCTTTTGATTTTTGTCCTTCTGCTCTTCAGCCTTAGCCTCTATTTTCGCTTTCTGTTCGGCTTTTACTTGCGGATGTTCGAGAGGGAAGCTGACCTTTTCAGCTTGGAAGCTGCCGGTGACAGCAGGGCTCTCATCGAGGCTCTTGATACAATTGGAATCTTGTCGGGAGGCACTCATGACAAGCCATCGTGGCACCACTACAGCATCCGCCAAAGGATGGACTTTTTAGCCAAGGTCAACGATAATGCGGCTCTTATAGACAAACATCAACGCAAGGTCAGGATCTGCCTGGCGGCCTACGCGCTTTTTCTTTTTTTGCTCACCGCCGCCCTCTGGATCTGATTTTTTCCCATAAAGGAATGTACCCTATGCACCAAACAGCCAATCTTGAAGAGTCTTACAGAACCATCGAAGAGAGCGCCATTAAAGACTGGGAGACTTTCTTAAGGTTCGAAAGCATCAGTTCCGAAAAGGAAAAAGAAAGCGACATGCTGAAAACCGCCGATTGGCTCTCCGATTACCTGAATAAAATCGGCTTCACCACTTCTATCTTAAAAACAGAAGGGCATCCGGCGGTTTTTGCCGAAAACAAAGAGGCCGGACCCAGCAAACCGACCGTGCTCATCTATGGACACTACGATGTCCAGCCCACCGATCCGCTTGAACTTTGGAAAAACCCTCCATTTCAGCCGACGATAGTGGGTAAAACAATGTATGCACGCGGGGCCCAAGACAACAAAGGGCAAATATTCTACTGCATCCAGGCAATGCGCGCCCTTAAGCTGAGCGGTCCGCTGCCAGTCAACATCAAATTTCTGATCGAGGGAGAGGAGGAGACAGGCAGCCCAAGCCTACCCAAGCTCCTTGATGAAAAAAAAGATCTTTTCAAGAGTGACTATTTCATCGTTGCCGATTGCGGCATACCCGATATGGAACACCCGGCAATTGCGTTAAGCCTAAGGGGAATCCTCTCCATGGATGTCCACTTCAGGGGTTCCAAGGGTGATCTCCACTCAGGAATGCATGGCGGGCTGGCGTTCAATCCCAACCACGCCCTTATTCAGGCGCTCTCTGCCTTGCGGGGCAAAGACGGTAAGATTTTAGTTCCCGGCTTCTACGATGACGTCGTGCCCCCTTCTGCTTCGATCACGAAAGAGATCTTTTCCGGTCTGGCAGAGCAGGAATATCTTGCAACCGTCGGCTGTCTGCCTACCGGTGGCGAGAGAGGTTTAAGCATGCTGGAGAGAGGCTCCCTGCGTCCCACTCTGGAAGTGAATGGGATCCACGGTGGTTATGCGGGCAGTGGATTTAAGACAGTGATCCCCGCCGAGGCAGTCGCTAAAGTGTCATGCCGCCTCGTACCCAACCAAGATCCCCACAAAATTGCTTCCTCGGTCCGTAATTTCCTGCTCTCAAACTGCCCGGAAGGAATCGAGATTCATGTCGACATCCATAAAGGCGTTGGAGAGCCCGTCAGGGCAGATTCCAACTCACCCATAGTCCAGGCCGTCAAAAAGGGGTATGAGGAGGTTTTTAAAAAACCATGTCGTTACATCATGGAAGGCGCCTCCATTCCGATTGTCGCCAAAATGAAAAGCACCATCTCCAAAGAGTTTGTCTTAATGGGTCTGGGCATGCCAAGTGACGCTATCCATGCACCCAACGAACACTTCGGCCTCGACCGCTTCAAGATGGGGGCTTTGATCATAGCCAAAACGTTGAGCCATCTTGGCAACAGCTCACACAACTAATCCAGGCGGAGGAAAACAAACGATGACACTACGTTCAATGCTATTGATGTTTATAACCTCGCTTACCTTAGTGCACGGGACACCGGCAGCAGAGCGTTCAGAGTCCTATCGGGACTTCACCTTTGTCGCGGAAAAAGCAATTCCAGCCGTGGTTTCCATACAGGTTAAGTCTACCGGCGGATCAAAGGGAAGAGCTCTAGCAGAGGATACAGACCCGTTTTCAGACTTATATCAAGATGAGCTCTTCAGCAAATTGTTTGGAGGGAGGAGGCTTCTGCCCAAAGAACCCCAAGAGAGCACAGCGCAAGCTTCGGGGTTTCTCATTTCCAAAGAGGGGCTGATCCTAACCAATAACCATGTAGTCACAGGCGCAAAAGCGATTACAGTCACCTTAAATGACGGAAGGGAGCTCAATGCAAAGCTTGTCGGACAAGACCCCAATACAGATCTTGCCATCATCAAAATCGACGCCGAGAACCTTCCCTACCTCGAAATGGGTAACAGCGACGAGCTTCGCGTAGGCCAATGGGTCATCGCTATCGGCAACCCTCTTGGACTTCAAGCCTCCCTCACTGTCGGTGTTGTGAGCGCAAAAGGACGTAGTAACCTGGATTTGGCGCGTATCGAAGACTTCATCCAGACCGATGCTGCAATCAACAGGGGCAACTCCGGCGGCCCGCTCCTGAACATGTCAGGAGAAGTCGTAGGGATCAATACAGCGATTGTCAGTAATTTGGCATCCGGAGGGTATATGGGAATAGGATTTGCCATTCCGAGCAACATTGCCCACTATGTCGTCAGCGAGATAGAAAAGAGCGGAGAGGTGTCACGTGGATTTCTTGGAGTCGCCCTGCAACCACTTGACAAGGACCTTGCCAACGCTTTCGGACTTGAAAAGGCAGATGGAGCCCTCATCGCAGAGGTACAAAGAAACGGGGCGGCCTTCTCCGCAGGAATTAGGCAAGGAGACATTATTCTCGGTATCAACAAAAAAAAGATCGCTGGAATCGGCCAGCTAAGAAACGCGGTGGCGATGATGAAACCGGGCGACAAAGTCACCCTTGAGATCATGCGAGAGGGCAAAAAAATGGATGTTCCGGTGACTTTGGGAACTTTGGCAAAAGTGGGTCAAAAGCCCGCTGTCCACGTATCAAAGATCGGAATCGAAGTGGCAGCTTTGAACGACGAAATCAAGGAAAAACTTAAAATCGAGAGCGCTGGTGTGATGGTCAAAAAAGTGGATTCGGAATCTTTGGCTTACATAGCAGGAATAAGAGAGGGTGCACTGATTCTTTCCGTGAACCAGAAGAAGGTAGAAACTCCTGAGGAGTTCGATCGGATCGTTGCGGAAACCGAATCGGGCAAACCGCTTCTCTTTCTCATCAGGCAAGGGGAATCGATGCGTTTTGTCTCCATCCGCGAGAGGTAACAGCGCCGCTCAATGCACTCCACAATGAACTCAAAGCCAAAAACTCAAGCTTTGAGTTCATTGTGGAACTTTTCCAAGGCTATCTTTCGTCTTTGGACGCTTTCTCAATCAACCGGGTAATCTCCTGAAATTCTGGGCTTCTGCGGATCGAATCAAATACCGACTCGCTTATCGCCTTTTCCATTCCGGGCTCCCCTTCCAAGAGGGCAGACTTAAGCCAGCCACAGGCGGGCAAAATATCTCCCAGCTTAGCATGGCTTCTGGCATTGAAAAGAGCGACGTTCGGATCGGGAGTATCGCGATAGATCCTACTGCCCGCGTCCAAAGCTTCCTCGTAATGCCCTGTCTTAAAAGCCACCTCCTGAAGGATTTTGAGATGCTCAAGCGAGAGATGTTCCTTCACTTTCTGAAACATAGAATAGGATTCGTCGAGCTTGCCCTTATAGCGTAAGATCGAGGCTATCGCCTCTGTTGCCGCCACGAAGATGACGCCGGCGCCCGCCCTCTTGGCCACATCTTCAAACCGCACATGGGCCTGATCGACTTCCCCTCGGTTCACAAGGTCTTGCGCTGCCTTTAACTCCTCCCAAAGCTCCTGATTCTGATCGGAGTCGCTCATCGAGCTGGTATTTCTGTACGAGATAAAATTCTCAAAAGCCAAAATAAAGAAAATGACTCCCGCCAGAAAGGCGTTGATCGAAAAGAAGAAAAGGCCGGCGGCTACGGAAAAAATCAGGCTGAAAAAGAAGCTGATCCTTAAACCTTTTAGGCCAAAAAAAGCTTCCAAAGGAATTGCCAAGAGCTTCCCGCCGTCGAGCGGCTGTGTCGGCAGAAGGTTGATCATCGTCCAAAACAAGTTGGCAACAGCTGTAATGCTCAGGAGATAGTAGAGGGACGGCTGCTCCTTTTCATCGACCAGGCCGAGAAGCATATATGCCGAGAAGGCTAGCACTGTGCCAAAGAAAGGACCTGCCAGAACTATCAGAAACTCTTTCATACGCGAAAGTGCTTTTCCGCTCCTGTAAGTCACTCCTCCAAAGCCTGTCAGCTGAATCTCAACCTTCTGCCCAAAGCTTAAGCCCGCTGCCGCATGCCCAAACTCATGAAACAGGACCGAGAAAAAAATCACCCCGATCCAGATGAGTGTCAAAGCGAAATCTTGCGTACTCAGCCAGCCGATGACGGCAGCTATAATGAAGAAATAAGGACTGATGCGGATAGGAATCATGGGGACTATTTCCTCACCTGTTCAAACAACGACAAAACGGCATGGCCCATTTCATGCGGTGTCTTAGCAATCGTGGCGCCCGCTTTTTTCAGCGCGTCTATCTTACCACGGGCTGTCCCTTTTCCCTGAGAAATAATCGCACCTGCATGTCCCATTCTCCGCCCTTCCGGCGCGGTTTTTCCGGCAATGAAGGCCGCCACCGGTTTTCTTCCGAATTCACGGATCCAGTCGGCAGCTTCCTCCTCCGCCTCTCCGCCAATTTCTCCGATCATCAAAATTGCCTCTGTCTCCGGGTCGTCGTTAAACAACTTGAGCACATCGATAAAATTGGTACCGTTCAAAGGGTCTCCGCCGATGCCAACGCACGTTGATTGCCCCAGCTTCAGGTTGCTTGTCTGGAATACAGCCTCATAGGTCAGGGTGCCTGAGCGGGAGACAATGCCCACTTTTCCCTTCTGATGAATATATCCCGGCATAATCCCTATCTTGCACTCGCCGGGGGTAATCACACCGGGGCAGTTAGGACCGATCAGCCTGCTCTTTTTGCTTTGGCGCATCACCTGGCTTACTTCCAGCATGTCGATTACGGGAATCCCCTCCGTGATGCAGATTATGAGAGGAACTTCGGCCGCTTCGGCCTCCAAAATAGCATCCGCTGCAAAAGGGGCCGGAACGAAAATCATGGTCGCGTCGAAAGGGTCTGCCTTCATCGCCTCGGACACCGTATCATAGACAGGCAGATCGAAAACACGCTGTCCGCCTTTGCCGGGCGTGACGCCGCCAATAAACCGGCTGCCATATTCCAGACATTGTTCCGTGTGAAATTTGCCTGCTTTGCCTGTAATCCCTTGGGTGATAACCCGGGTGTTCTTGTTCACTAAAATTGCCATCGCTATCTCCCTTTACCTGCATGTGCCAGTTCAGTCACCTTTTTGGCGGCGCTTTCCATATCTTCCAAAACCAAAATATTGAGCCCGGAGCTTCTCAAAACCGCTTTCCCCTTTTCCACATTGGTTCCCTCCATCCTGACCACCAGAGGCACTTTCAACTTGATCTCCTTGGCCGCCTCGACAACGCCTAGAGAAAGCGTCTCGCAGTTCATGATGCCGCCGAAAATATTGACGAATATCGCCTTCACGCTCGGGTCGTGAAGGATGATTTTAAATCCTTCTGCGACCTTCTCTTTTGAGGCGCCGCCACCGACGTCCAAAAAATTGGCAGGCTTGCCGCCAAAATGCTGAATGATGTCCATGGTCGCCATCGCAAGCCCTGCTCCATTGACCATGCAGCCGATTTCCCCTTCCAGGGCGATGTAGGACAGATCATGTTTTTTCGCTTCTGCTTCCTGTTCGGGAATTTGGCTTGGATCATAGTAGAGGCTGGCATCTTTTTGCCTGTAGAGGGCATTGTCATCGAGCGCCATTTTCGCATCAAGCGCCAGAAACTCTCCTTGCTTTGTCTTGACAAGGGGATTGATCTCGATCATCGCCGCATCTTCTTTTATGAATGCGTCGATCAACTGCTGAAGCAATACAACGGCGGAATTAGAGAGTGGCCAGCCCATGAACTTGGAAATCTCGATTTTTTGGTACTCGCGGATTTTTCCCGAGGCAGATATCGGAATGTTCATCACTTTCCCCGGATCTTTCTCTGCAACCTCTTCAATCTCCACCCCACCTTCCCGGGAGATGATCAAGCTGAGCCCCGCTCGTTTTCTGTCAATGATCACGCTCGCGTAATATTCCTCTTCAATATCGATCAGTTCCGAGAGCATCACCAGCTCCACCGGAACACCTTGGGAACCGGTTTGCTTAGTGACAAGCTTTTTTGAAAGCATGTTTTTAACGAACTGTAGGATCTCTTCGGGTGTTTTAGCGAGCAGAACCCCTCCTGCCTTACCGCGCCCTCCAGCATGTACCTGGGCTTTAACGACAGCTTTTTGCCAGCCCGATTTTTTTAAAAATGCCTCCGCCTCCGCCTCCGATTTGACAATATGGCAAGCGGGAGAGTGAATTCCAAAACGTTTAAGCACCTCTTTAGCCTGAAACTCATGTAAATTCATCGGCAATTTCCTTTTACTGAAGTTGAAGAAGGCTGAATGATAAAACAGCTCTTTTTAGCGGCAAAACCGGTTTATGACGAAAGTGTCTCAAACTCCCGGGGCCCCCTCCTTCATGCTTGGGCTTTTTTTAAAAAGTTGATATGCTAGGAGGTTCATCTAGTATCCAACCCATCCGATTCCGTCTCGTTGGCTACTAGTATAGGGACCCGCATTTTTACTCTGGAATCAATGCGATCCTGCCTTTTTTGCAAAATAGCCTAAACTGGGGAAAGCATGGTACTAAATTTTCTGAAAGCCGGTTATGAAAAGGTCAAAGAAGTCCTATCCCGGGGCCAAGCATTTCTTGGTCTGAAACTTAGAGAGCTCTTTGGCAAGCCGATCAGCGAAGAGACACTAGACGAGATCGAAAAGGTGCTCTACGAAGCCGATATAGGTCCCTCCCTAGCCGGCTCTTTGACCGAATTGGTGCGCAAGGAGCACATCCGCAATCCCCAGGCAACGCCGGACGATTACCTCAACTTGATCAAGAAGGCTGTCACCGCGCTGCTCGGCGCCTCTTCCTCCTCATTCAAAGAGTCTGCCGATCCCACACTCCCTACGGTAATTTTGGTTGTCGGAATCAACGGCAGCGGTAAAACAACGACCATTGCAAAGCTAAGCCACTACTTAAAATCCCAGGGCAAGACGGTCATGCTGGGGGCGTGCGACACCTTCAGGGCAGCGGCACAAGAACAGCTTGACATCTGGGCAGAGAGGACGGGTGTGAGCATCGTCAAAGGGAAGCCGGGCAGCGATCCGGCAGCAGTCGCCTTCGATGCCTACCAGGCCGCCAAATCCAGGGGGTGTCAATATCTGATCATCGACACCGCCGGCCGCCTGCAGAATAAAACTCACCTGATGCAAGAGCTTGAAAAAATTAAGCGCATCCTGGGGAAAAATGCAGCCGAAGCGCCCCATGAAACACTGCTTGTCATCGATGCAAATCTAGGCCAGAACGGGATCGATCAAGCACGTGTCTTCCATCAATTCACCCCCCTCACCGGGATCGTCCTGACTAAACTGGACGGCTCCGCGAAGGGCGGCATCGTTCTCGCTGCCCGTCAGGAAATCGGCGTACCGGTCAAATTTATCGGTGTTGGCGAGGGCATGGACGATCTCAAACCCTTCGATCCTGAATCTTTCGCTGAGGCGCTCCTTGGACAATAAGAGAGTCGTTTATTTTTAAAAAAATAGTTTATAATGTAGGTAGTCGAACCTGTAAAACCTGATACAAACAGAGGTTTTTATGATTATTTACCGCATAACTATTGTGGCATTTTTGCTGGCACTGCCGCTGATATCTCCAGCGTCTCTTGCAGCCAAGCCCCATGCCATGCACCAAAGCTCTCTCTCAATTGATCAAAAAGGCAAGCAGGCCCCAGCGGCCGAGCACCCGGCCCCGAAAAAGCATACCTTCAGCAAACATGGCTCAAAACATATCAAGAAGCATACTCCCCATCATTTGGCCAAGCACACTCTGACTTCCGCCAAGCACACGCAGCACGTTAAAAAGCTCTCCTAACAGAGGGAGAATCGATCTTAACAAAAAATTAATTCAAATTTTAATTGACATACCGGTTCAGTAATTATATAATGAAGATGTGTGGGAGAGCTCTTATTAGCCTTCCCACCATAAGAAGTACGAAAGTACTTTTGGGTAAGAGAATGTAGAAGGTAATCAAAGCCCGCCTTGTTAAATGGGAGAAGATTACTGGTCTTCTTTAGTTTAGTTTTGCTTCGCGTGAAAGGAAGGTGGACTTAAGGTTTCCTTTCTCTCTCGCGAAGCAAGACAGATAACTGGGTCCTAATGGACTTAAGACACCTCATTCTCTTGCCCTTTTTCTTTCTTAGTAAAGAAAGGGAGGATTTATGTATCCATGGAAGTGGTTTACCCTCGGCATCGCTTTACTGTCTGTAATTTCTTTCGTTCCTTCCCTAAACTCGACAGAACCAGCGAGCACCAGCCAGGAGTTAATTGCTGACAGAGGACATCATGGCGGACGGCATGGACATCATAGCGGCCGCAATTACCGTCATTATGACAATTGGGGTTCTAGATACTATTTCCACAGCACCCCAACCTATTATTATCGTAGGACTTATTACTACCCTAACGATTACTATTACTACTACTCAGACCCTTATTATTACTACTACCCCGAAAGACGCTCAGGCGTCTATTTTCGTTTCGGCTGGTAATAGGTTATAATATAAGTAGTCTGCAGTAGAAACAAGAGGCCTATCCGCAAGATAGGCCTTTTTTTTATACCCCATTATGACGAAAAACTTAAAAATTGAGGATCTGAAAGCATCTCGATATTCGTTTCAATTCTCATCCGACTTCTCCCCCCTTACAAAAAAACTAGTGAAGTTTGGCGAAGGCCCTAGACTTTGGCAAAGAGCTGGGTGAAGTAGTACTGTCCGTGCGGGCCTGCAGCAACAGCAATCGCCGTACGATTGTAGTCTCCGACAATGTTCTGATGGTGTCCGGCACTTTTGATCCACCCTTGAACGGCGGTGCGACTGGGTGACTTGGCGTTTTGATTGAACGCGACATTCTCCGCAAAACTTTTGACCTTTTCCTGCGATTTAACCGCTTTAAAGCGCTGCTTAAAACCGTCATGGCTGAAAGCAACCGTTCCTGACGCCATGTTTTTGGAATGAATAGAAGCCTGTGTATAAAGGACATGAGAAAAGATTAGGGGCTTCAAGCCTTTGCTTTGACGGTATGCATTGATCTCTTGGGCAGCAGCTTTTTCAAGAGCGTGCGTGCTGATGTTTCGATGGAGGGCGTGCGCTGATTTTTTGGGCTTTACAGACGATGAGTGTTGATTCGTACTAGGAAGGTGGGCAGAGGGTTTTACCACGGTCAAATGAACAGACATACAACTCCTTTTGTGTCTTTTTCATTTATTGTACCCGTCTATTTATTTATAAATATTAATCACAGTTAAAGGTTTTAAATTTAGTTTACATTCAAAATCAATAATTGAGTGTACACAGGAAAACACCATAAGGAGAGGCGCGGCCCCACTCAAAGGGTTAGCTTGGACTGCAAAAATCTCCCAAGAGGATACTCACTCGCCCAAGCTGGCCGATCAAGCCGGAGACATCCAATTGGTCAGCCCCAGCTGAGCCACTATCTGAAGGAGGAGCTCGACAACCACAAAGACGGCAAGAGCAATCAATAGGGGCTTGCCCCCAAAAAACTGGTAAGGCCCCTTGATACCCAGACGATAACGCCCCGAAAAAACCATCAGGACCGGTAGCAGGCCGAGAAGCAAGGCGCAGCCAACTCCTCCCGCTAAACTCAAGGCGATCAGGAACATATTAGGATCGTACAGGGTTACTAAAAGAGGCGGGATGAAGATTGCGAGGCAAAGGAAAAATCGGCCTTTGGCTGTCTTTTTCACTTTCAGACCGTCCGCCAGAAAATCCTGAAGACCGATAGCCACGCCAAAAAATGAGGTGATCAGGGCGAAAAAAGAGAAAAACTGGCCGACGACATAGATTCTGCCATCATGCAAGAAATTCTTGAGGGGAACTACAGCGTTCTGCCCTTTAAGCATCGCCTCATGCAGTCCGCCGGCACCGTCCACCGGGATAATTCCCATAATCAGCGCCTGCCATACTACATAAGCAAAAAATGGCAGCCCGCTGCCGATCAAAATTGCGAACCGCGCAGGGCGTGGTTCGTATTTGAAGTAGTGGGCGATCGTGGGGACAATCCCTTGATAGGCAAAAGCTGTAAAAGCGACAGGCAGACCTATCAGCGAAAGACGCCAGTCCATGCGGGTGAGCAGTGCGGGCTGAATCTGCGATGCCCCCAGCCAGACAAACAGAAAGTAGAAAAAGAACAGACCGGCCATCATGAAAAGGTTCAGACGGCTGACAAGACGCGCTCCTGCAAAGACAAACGGACCGAAAAAGAACACAAACGCAAACGGCGCCATTGCCTCAGACACAAGTTCCGGAAATGCCGAGCGCAAAAGCCCACCGCATCCGGTTACATAAGCCAGTGTCAACATGTAAAAAAGAAACAGATAGAGCGCCCAGGCAGCGACCTTGCCAAACGTTCCTAGGGTCTTTTCCGCCATCGTCACTAAGTTAGCTTCGCCTTTAAACCAGATAGACACTTCCAGCAGCAGCAGCCCTGTTGAGGCCATCAGCCACCAGGTAAGAAAGTAGATGAAAATGGAAGGGACAAAGCCTCCGAGCGCCATCTCTACCGGAAGGGCGAGCATCCCTCCTCCGATCGATGTGCCGGCAATGAGGAGAGCTCCTTTAATCAGTCGTCCAAAATGTTCTTTTTGATACATGTCAATACAAGTAATGGGTTATCCGCACGAAAAGGATAGAGGCTGGAAATTAAAGATTCCAGCATTTATGGCGATTGGGCATATTCAGATAAAAATATGCCTACAGTATTTCAAAATTTGACATTGGGGCACCTTCGGTATATGCGACCATGCCCCGTCACAAAAAAAAATTATTCGACCGTAACTGATTTGGCGAGATTTCTGGGCTTATCAATATCACAGCCGCGCTCTTTAGCCACAAAGTAGGCGAAAAGCTGCGTGACAACCGTGGACAAAACGGGCGAGAGCTCATCGATCGTTTGAGGAACCTCGATGAAATCCTGCGTAATTTTTGATATCTCCTTGACGAATCCCTCCTCGGTAATGGCAATCACTTCGCCTTTTCGTGCCCGAACCTCCATCAGGTTGCTGAGCATCTTGTCAAAGGTCTTTTTATTGCCGAGAAGCGCAACGGTCGGGCAATCCGGACTGATAAGGGCTATGGGACCATGCTTCATCTCTCCGGCGGGATAGCCATTGGCATTGATATAGGAGATTTCCTTTAGTTTCAGCGCCCCTTCAAGAGCGGTCGGATACATGTACTGCCGCCCCAGAAAGAAGAAGTTCTCGAACTTGGCGTATTTCTTGGCGAGCCTCTCGATCTCCCCGCTCTTATTCAAAATCGATTTGATAGCGTCAGGCAAGGACGTGAGGGCTGCAAGCACTCTTTTCCCCTCGTCGCGGCTCATATGCCTTCTTCTGGCCAGGAAGAGAGAGAGGAGGAACAAGACAACAATCTGGCTGGTGAAAGCCTTCGTCGAGCAGACTCCCACTTCAGGCCCGGCATTTAAAAACAGGGTGTGATCCGACTCTCTTGCGAGCGTCGAACCCTGAACGTTGCAGATTGAAAGCAGGCGCGCTCCCTTGGCTTTAAGTTCCCTGACAGCGGCGATGGTGTCGGCTGTCTCTCCTGATTGACTGATAGCAACAACTAACGTGTTGGGCGCAACGATCGGATTCTTATAGCGGAACTCCGACGAGATTTCCACTTCGACCGGGATCTGGGCCATCTCCTCGAAAAAGTAGCTTGCTACATAGCCTGCGTGCCACGATGTGCCGCACGCTAAAATGAGAATGCGTGACGTCGATCCGAGGTTCGGGAGATGATCTTCAATGCCGTTCAAAAGGGCTGTGCCCAGGTCGGTGCTGAACCGGCCGCTCATGGCGTTGGCAACTGTGACAGGCTGCTCAAAAATTTCCTTCAAGGTGTAGTGTTCAAAATGGCCTTTGGAAATATCTGTCGCCGAGATCTCAAGTTCGGTCTCTTCCTTGGAAATTTTTTGCAGTTCAACGTTATAGACGGCGAGCTTTTCCCTTTCCACAACAGCGATCTCCGACTTGGAGAGAAAGACTACTTTCTTGGTGAAGGCGGCAAATGCATTCGGGTCCGAGGAGACAAAAGCTTCCTGGCCACCCACTCCAATCACCATGGGCGACTCATGGGCAACAGCAATGATTCTGTCGGGAAAATCGCGGTGGACAATGGCGAGGGCGTAGGCTCCCTTAAGCCTCTTGACCGACTCTTGCACGGCTGCGATAATATCCCCTTTGTAGTTTTTCGCGATGAGGTGAGCAACAACTTCGGTGTCAGTCTCTGAACTGAATCGCACCCCTTCAGCGGAAAGAGCCTCTTTGATCTCGGAATAATTTTCTATGATACCATTGTGAACAACGGCCAAGGAACCCATCATATCGACGTGTGGATGTGCATTGGGAACCGTTGGCTCTCCATGGGTCGCCCAGCGGGTGTGAGCAATGGCGATATCTAAAGAAAATTGCTGTTTTTCAACCTCTTTCTCCAGCTGAGCGACCTTGCCAACCTCCTTGCAAAAAAGGATCTTCCCATCTTTTACTCCGGCGATACCGGCAGAGTCGTAACCCCTGTACTCCAGGCGCTTCAGCCCGTCAATCGCCGTTTTGACAGGGTCTTTCTTCCCGATATATCCAAAAATCCCGCACATGACTCCTCCCGTCACTTATCTCCAATCGATTTTGCCACTGAATCTGCGATCATGTCCGCAATTTCTCTGACAGTCGTCTCCTCTTGCCCCTCTACCATGACACGGCAGATTTTCTCCGTTCCAGAATACCTCACCAACACTCTTCCCCGGTCTTTCAACTTCTGCTTCCCCTGCTCGATCATGTCCTGGACATGCGAAAGCGTTTTCAGGTCGGGTTTTGCCTTCACTTTGACGTTGACGCACACTTGCGGATACCTCTCAACGAAAGAAGCCAGCTCGCTGAGCGGCTTGCCCTTCTCGATCATAATTCTTAGAACCTGCAGGGCCGATACCAGGCCATCGCCTGTCGTGTTGTAGTCGGCAAAAATCATATGTCCGCTCTGCTCTCCGCCCAAATTCGACCCGAGCCTGACCATCTCCTGGATGACGTGACGATCGCCTACCTGCGCCTGGGCTACCCTTACGCCTATCGACTCAAGAGCTTTGATCATTCCAAGATTGGCCATAACTGTCGACACAACAGTGTTGCCATGCAAGTTACCGCTCTCTTTCAAATCCCTGGCGCAGATCGCCAAAATAGTGTCACCGTCAACTACTGCCCCCTTCTCGTCAACCAAAATGACTCTGTCGGCATCGCCATCAAGGGCAATGCCGATGTGAGCCTGGTGCCTCTTGACGGCCTCCTGGATTAGCGCAGGATGCAGGGAACCGCACGATTCGTTGATATTAAGTCCGTTAGGGTTGATGCTATAGCTGTAGAGCTCTGCATCCAGTTCTTTGAAAATCAGGGGGGCTACTCTGTGTGCCGCACCATTGGCACAGTCGAGAGCCACTTTCAACCCATTTAAGTTCTGCTTTCTTGGGAATGTTCCTTTAGCAAATTCTATGTAACGGCCGTCGGCGTCATTAACCTTAAAGTTTTTACCAATCTCGTTTTCCAGAGGGATGAAGTCGTCAAATTTATCATCCCTGATCAACTTTTCGATTTCCTCCTCCATCTCGTCGGGAAGCTTAAAACCGTCCCCATTGAAAAATTTGATTCCGTTATCTTGGAAAGAGTTGTGCGAGGCTGAGATAACAACGCCGGCGTCGGCACGATAGGCTCGGGTAATAAAGGCCACCCCCGGAGTTGGCAAGGGGCCTACCATCAAGGTATCCACTCCCATCGAGCAGAGACCTGAAATCAGGGCGTTTTCAAACATGTAGCAAGAGAGGCGGGTATCTTTTCCGATGACGACGCGGCTTTTTTTAGCCTTTTTTCTGAAAACATAGCCTGCCGCCCTTCCCAGAGCGAGCGCTATTTCGACTGTCATAGGGAAATGGTTTGCCCTTCCGCGAACGCCATCCGTTCCAAATATTTTCTTTCCCGCTTCCAAAAGCATGATTCCCCTTCTCGCTGAACGATCACTACTGCCGATTTATGAGACAATCTCCGAATTGTTCCGAAGTAAAAAAGGTAAAAAAATCCAAAAAACCGACTGAAATTGGATCAGAGACACCTATAAGGTAAATGAACCCTCGTCCAAGATCAAGAAAAAGTGATAAAAACATACTCCCGATTCAATTTATTGAATTGAGAGACTGTTCTTGAAATCTTCAAAGCCCTCCACCAAATCATAAGCCACAGACAATCTGGGGTTTTCAACAAAAAAAACCTATTTAGAGCTCATGTCGGCATCGGCTCAAAAGGATAAAACCGTCAGGCGATGGGGCAAAACTTGAGAAGCCGCTATACCGAAAGTGTCTCAAAATTTGGTTTTTGGCAAAGAGAAATCCTCGCAATAGAAAGATCACAAGTCACCCAATATTAGCAATATGAGGTGACTTAAGATCTTTCAATCCCGAGGATTTCTCAAAGCCCCCATGCCAAATTTTGATAGGCTTTCGGTATAAAAGCAAAACCCCTTTCCTTGACACCAAAAGCAAGAGACTCTATTCTGATAGTGAATAAAAATATCAACTTTGAACATCAATAATTTACATTAGTTCCGTGCTGCCAAAGACATACCTTGCTTCAGACCATGACATCGACTCCCGGCTCATCGACGAAGACGCTCTTTATGTGATCGAGACGTTGAGAAACGCCGGACATAAGGCCTACTTGGTCGGGGGCAGCGTACGCGATCTGCTCACAAAAAAAACCCCAAAAGACTTCGACATCTCCACTTCCGCCAAGCCCGAGGAGATCAAAGCGCTGTTTCAAAGACGCTGCCTTCTGATCGGCAGACGTTTCCGCCTGGCGCACATCCGCTTTGGGCATAAGGTAATTGAAGTAGCCACTTTCAGATCAGGAGATACCGACAGCCAGGATCTCATCACCCACGACAACCGCTGGGGAACCGAAGAAGAAGACGTCATGCGCCGCGATTTTACGATCAACGGCCTGTTCTACGATCCTTCCAGCCACATCGTGATCGATTATGTGGGAGGATGGGAAGACACACGCAAAGGCATATTACGCTCCATTGGCGACCCCTTAAACCGCTTCCGCCAAGATCCTGTCCGCATGATTCGCATCCTGAAATTTATCGCGCGGCTCGGTTTTAAGATGTCCAAGGATTGCGCAGATGCCCTGCAGGCGTGTAAGACAGAGATTGTCAAAAGCTCCCCTTCCAGGTTGCTCGAAGAAGTGCTGAAAATGATGGAGTCAGGTTTCTCCTTCGAGTTCTTCAAGCTTCTCTCCGCCTTTGGCATTCTGGAGCTGATCTTTCCCGACCTTTACCGTTTCCTCAAAACAAAAAAGGGAGACGAGGTTTATCATTACCTGAGAATCATCGATCAGGTGCATCGGAAACATCCAAAAGCCCCTCTTGACCGCTCCATTTTGGTCAGCTGCCTGCTGTACCCGGCGCTCGAACAGGAAATTGAAAACGAGTATATCGCCAAAGGCACCAAGCCCCATCTCGGCCAGATTATCTTCGCTTCAACAGACGTGATCAAAAACCTGATTACCCACTCGTTTTCCCACTTCCCCAGAAGGCTGACACACCTTGCCTCCTATATCCTCTCGACGCAGTACCGGTTCACCCCGTTAACGGGAAAAAGGCATGCGAAACCCAAATTCACCTCCCACAAAGAGTTCCCGCTGGCGCTCACCTTCTTTAAACTAAGGGCTGTATTCAATCCCACCCTCACTGAAACCTATGAGTCGTGGAAGAAGTTCCATCAGCAGAAAACAAGACCCGCAAGAGGCGCCCACCACCCTCCCCCCAAAAGAAGGCAGGCAACCGATGAAGAGTCTACCGTTCCTGAAAAAGAGGCCATCTCTTAGCAACCTTGAGATCTTGGAGCTGTCATCTGATGCAGCAGACAAAAGTGTTCCTGTCGTTGTCTATTTCGCTCTGTCCGCAGAAAGCAGTTTAACTCTCGATCCGTTCAACCAGCCGGTGCTCGAACTTGCCGAGAACAAAGTGCGCTGCCTCTCTTTTACATTGCCCCATCACTTACGAGGGGATAACCCGCAGGACGCAATGCATAAATGGGCAGAAAGCCTGCTTCAAAACCCTCATTTCCTCGACAATTATGTACAAGCGGTTATACGCGACTTAGAGTATCTCGAAAGAGAAGGAGTCTTGAATTTAAATAAAACCGCTTTGATGGGACTTTCCAGGGGAGGTTATATCGCTCTTCGAGTCGCCGCAGAACTTAGCGAGATCGGAGCGACGCTCGCCTTTGCGCCCCTGACCGGTTTTCCACAATTAGCAGAGTTTCAAGAGCGCTTCCCTAGCGCGCTGATGCAGGCCCAGTCACTCACGAACTTCATCCCGAAGCTTGCGGGCAAAACCATCAAGATTCTGATTGGCAACAGGGACACAAGAGTTGGAACGAGAGCTTCTTTTGAATTTATGGAAGCCCTCGTTGAAGAGTGCTTTAGCAAAGGCATCCGCACACCTCCCGTCGAGATGACGGTAACTCCATCCATAGGACACAAAGGCCACGGCACATCCCCGGATTCATTCAAAGAGGGGGCCCGCTGGCTCAAGAGCCTGTTCTAAAACTCCAATCAGCATGAGTTCAGTACAGCTTCTAAGAGCCTGTTAACCGATTCAGTATATACCGAAAGTATCTCAAAATTTTGGCTTGGCAACGAGAGAGCCTAAATCTCAAATTTGAGACACTTTCGGTATAAATCAGGGCCTTCTAGTGATTGTCGCTTGCAAAAACTTCTGACGCCAGCTGTTTGTCGATCACAAGCGGTACCTTCAGCTCCTTGGATTCCCTCTCCAGATAAGAGAAATATGCCGGCAGCAAAAAGCGTCTCATCAACGACAGGCGATTGATGTTTGCTCTTTCAGCCGACCCTATGGTGTTCCCGGCAAGAGGCCCGATCTTAAGTGCGGCTCGATAGAAATCATCTTTTAAAGCGATGAATTTTTCCTTTTCACGATAGAGCCTCTCTACGGCCCCCCTTTTCAGAGCCACTTTAGCCTCTCTTGCTTTAAGTTTCCTCTTCAGCTTTGCCAACTTGGCACGGCTCTCATCCAAAGAACCTGCCGCTACAAGCAACCGGGATCTGAGAGCCCTGATCTTCCTCGACAGGATTTCCATTTTCGCGTCATGATCGGGCATCTGCCCCTTTTCGACTTGGGTGATACACTTTTTCAGACGTTTCAAGGCAGTCGCCGGCTGCGGCACAACGGCATCCCGATCGGCATCGACGATAAAATCCAAAACGCCCTCTTGGAGTAGAGGATGAGCGGCGTTTGTCAGGGCCATATCCGCCAAAAGCTGTACCGTCTCTTCTTTCGAGGTGTTGGTAATGGGGATACAGTCAAAGCGCAGGGCAAAGGCGTTGTTTTCCCTGACATGGCGGTACTCATCCTCTGTCGTGATGCCAATCACATGGACAAAGTCGCCATTCTCATCTAAAAAAGGTTTAAGTTGATCTGCTAGTTTTTCCCCTTCTTTACAGGCCATATGCACTTCGTCCAATACCAGTATGATGTCGCCTCTAAAACGTCCCATCGCATCGCTGATTTTATTGAGGATAGTGTTTCCCCCTCCTAAGAAGGAGGCTTGATGGCCGACCAGGTCGGCGGTGTTGATGCGGAAAACGGTCTTTCCCGAAAGAAAGGGGTAGTCGCCTCTCTCGATCGCTTGCGCGAATGCCTTGGCGGTCAAACTCTTTCCCACCCTTGATGGTCCCACCAGCAGGGCATGACGCTTCATTTTGAGGATCTCCGCAATCGCATCCAAAGACTCTTTTCGCCCCTGAAATAGCGATTTGCTCTTTGAAATCTCCCGAGTCCAGTTTTCGGCATTACCCGGCAGAGATGTGGGTGAGGGTTTGATAAAGGGCCATACAATACTCAGCGCGATAATGGCCAGTAAAATACTGCCGATTACCGCAAAATACTGCCGATGACCGCCGCACCCTCGGCAGCGCCGGTCAAGGGAAGAACGACGGTGGCCAGCATCGAAAACATGCTGAGAAGCATCATAATTTTTTGCGACTTGATGCTCGCATGCATCTCGCTCTCGGCTGGATTGAAAAAATCACCGATCCCAAAAGCATTGATGAGGCTATCGATAATGGTAACTATCACCTCTAACACTCTTCGTAGAATCAGCTTTAGGGAAAAACCCTTTTCTTGACAGAGGCCGGCGTAGTACTCTGCCTCTTCAAACATACTCTTTGCCTCTTCAAGAAGAGGAATCATATCCTCCCTATCAAGCGCCTCAAGCGCCTCCTTGGGTATTGCAGCGATCAGCTTTTCCAAGGTTTCCAAGGGATTATCAAGAAGTTGAGCTTCCAGCCCTTCCGCGAATACTCTTTTGATCAGATTTAAGAGTTCCTCGGATGAGATAGTTCGTATGCGCTCTTTAAGGGAAGAGTCTCCCTCCAGAATGCAATTGAGTAACGGTTTTATCGCAAGGGAAGAGAGCGGAGTTGCCTCATCGATATCATCAAGCGCAATCCTTGAGGGATTGAACAACGAACTTATTTCCAACATAACCCATCCATTATTAGACGGGATAAACTATCAATAGAGGATATTAAAGTCAAATAAGCCTTAATTATTTAAAAACAGATAGGTGCTTTCGTATAGCGCAAGGCAAGACTTTTGAAAATTGCGACCCTATACCGAAAGTGTCTCAAAATCTGGTTTTTGGCACTTTTGGCATAACGGATGCGGTATCCATTCATTTCAAACTCCAGGCCTTCTCGTTTAAAAGAAGAAGGCCTTTGGGGTCTAAAGCAATTTCTTACGACTTTCGTCTTTTGTCGCCGAAATCATGATCGCTCTCCCGGCTCCTTTTGAGACTACGATTGACCGGGTTTAGGTTAACTAGTATGTGCATCGCTTGCACTACCTCAGCTTCCTCATCCTCAAATAGGGGTTGTGGACCGTCGAACAAAGGTTGCGGTTCATCGCCTTCATTCATGAAAGGATTGAATACCATGGGCTGGACCGGGTTGGGGCTATCGCCTGCAGTGCCCGATTCAAGCATCCAGTCAACCAGAAAATCCTCCGTAGATGAAACCACCCGGTTCTGCTCCCCGGCACCCTCCTTTTCTTCAACAACTGTCGCCAGAATTACCTGCATACCTTCCATGTTGTCGCCATCGGCAACCTGTACGGCCTTTTCCACGATAGCAACGTTCCACTCAATAAGCAGCCAGCGCTGATAATTCTCTTTTAGATCCTGAGGAATGGATTGATGGTTAAGAAGCTCCCTCATTCTCTCGGCCAGCTCCTGGCTAACATTCGGATGGCTGGCAGCCAAATTGCTAATGCACGCTGTCATGTTGTAAAGCACATCATCAATACAACCCTTAAAAGCCTCTACTCCAACCAGGATCGGATGTTCGAGATAAATCGCCAGCAAAGAGTCCCAGTGCTCAAAGGAAGCCTCGCATTGATCCTGCATTAGTTTTACCGCCAGCTCAAACACATCGTGAGCAAAAGTCGCAAAATGACTCTGGCGACACACACCATTAACCTCCTCCTTCAGATATTGATTGAGGCTATAGCGCGCCTGGTCAATCGCTGCAGCTTTTTCCTGAACCGACTCCGAGCCTTTCCAAATCTCCAAATGACTCAGATAAAGATCTCTGAACACCTGAATATGGGAGGCTTTGGCGAGATCGCGCCTCGCTTCCTTGTGATAGGCAACTTGTGAATAGAGCTCTGCTGCTTTTACAAACTGTTGATTTTCCCAGCATCTGTTCGCCTCTTTGAGAGTTTGTCTGACAAAAGAAAGGGTATTTTTTCCGCGATCGCCGGATTCTTTTAGCGGCTTGGAATGGGCTCTTTTTATATCCTTCATCCGCTTCATTTTATCGGTTAGAGTGTCCTCAAGCTCGGACACATTGATCAATTTTTGCTTTAAGCAGCGACGACCGACTTCTCCGACCCTCAAGTTTTGTTTCTCTTCTGTGTTCTCTTCGATTGAAACCGGCTCCTGCTTAAAAACAACTTCAGACTCGTCCTCTATCACGATGATTTCAGGGTATTGACACTGATTTGCCGCGTTCGCTCCGTTTAAGGGAATCATTAATTTTCTCCATTTAATTTTATTTCAATATTTAACACACATTTCTTCATTCAAAGCCGGATAATTTATATTATTAAGCTATTTAACAGCAATAAAATACTTACAATCGAGATTTACTTAATATTTGAAGCATCTCTAAATTGAGTCTCCGAATGCCTAAAAATCACCAATACCTTTTAAGGCATCATCACAAATTCCAATTGAAATCAATAAGTTTCTCGAAATTAATTTATAATATCTTTACAAAGATAAGTTATATTTAAATACATAAACAGAAAAAACCTTAAGGAGTGAGTTATGTCATTAAATCCAATCATTGCAAAGCCTGTTGATTTCATCGGCGATACTCTGGTTAAAGCCGATATTGTAACAGCGAGCGAAGTCAGCGCCTTAAAAGGCATTGCCGGCTACGCCAAGCGCGACGGATTCTTAGGCTCTATTGCTACCGTTCTGCACCGTGTATGGAACGCTTTCAAAGCAGTCTTTGGACAATCCGACTGGCAAAGAGCTCAACGCGCCACCATCTCCTTTTGCGATCGCAACTTCACGAAACTGGCTAAAAACAAATTTCAAAGAGAAGAAGTAAAAGAGTTGGTCGCTAAGATGAAAACCAACGAGGGACACCAAAAAATTGATGAGATGTTCGGAGAGATCATTGGGTTTATTGATGAGG
>NZ_CWGJ01000025.1:0-64248 GCF_900000175.1 Estrella lausannensis | reverse complement strand
TACTTAAGAATTTTCGTTCTCACTCGCGCCTTGCCTCCCGGCAAAGGTCGCTCGCTCCGGGCAAAAATTCTTAAGGCCCTCCTGGCCAAATTTCCAATTCTTCAAGTTGTTTCGGTATAGAACGCACCCGCTAATTTAGTTATAAGTATGAATATTATCAGGGAAATACTAATAAAAATAAATATTTTTATTTAACTAATTTACAACAAATTAATGGGAATGAAATTCAGCAATACCATCGTCTCGACCCGCTCCTCTAAAGAAAAGAAGAGCCTGTATACCGAAAGTGTCTCAAAATTTGGATTTTGGCAAAGAGAAGGCTTCCCCAAATTAAAATTTCTAAGTCACCTAATATTAGATATATGAGTTAACTCATAACTGTTCGATAAACGAGATTTTTTTTCAGAGAGCTGCTATAGTAACAACCTTTGTTAAACTTCGAGACAGGTATCAATGCATCAGATCCACCTCACCGAGAGCAACCGGCTCGAATCCCTCTCTCAAACATTTAAAGCGCTGGCCTTCCAAAAGGGAAAAAATCCATTTGCAAAACGCGTCGTTCTAGTTCCCAGCGCTGCGTTCAAATCGTATCTAAAAATGGATCTTACGCAAGACGAGAACATCGGCATCTCCTTCGGCATGCATCTCATGTCCTATGAAGAGGGCCTGGTCTTTCTTGCCGAGCAATTTTTGGAAGAAAAACAGCCGAAAAAAGTTCCAAAGCTCTTAGATCTCACCTTGCTGCTGCAGAGTATGATGCTCAATTTGCTGAGCGCAAGCGCAGCCGGGCAGCACCCGCAGTTTCTGGAGCCGCTCTTTGGCTACCTGGGGAAAAAAAGCGCCGCCCCCCTAAAGCAGAACGAAGAGAAAAAACTCTATTTTCTCTCCAAAAGTTTGGCTCGCCTTTTCTTGAACTACAGCCGTTTCGCAAAGCCGGGAGCGTTAAATTTTTCCGGAGAAAGCGAGAGTAATTTTGAAATTCATCTGTTCAACGAACTGTTCAACCCCAAGTCGCCATGGACAACGCGCATCGACAAGCTCTCCTGCCCCCTCAAACCGGCAGGTTGTCCCCAAGAGATGGAGATCTTTGTCTTTGCTCCCTTCATGACGATAGGAGAGGTTGAATTCCTAAAGAAAATTTCCACAAAAGTCCCCGTCGAGGTATTCACCCTGACACCGACCTCGGTCCTTTTTGATGACGTCATTTCAGACCATGAAGAAGCAAGACGGAAGAGGAAAACGCCAGACGATGGGAGCCATGCCTCGGAGAAAAAAAACAGCCTCCTCGCCAACTACTCGCTTCTGTTCCGCGAGACGCAAAAAAACATCTTAGACTCCACAGACACAACTCTCGGCCTTTATCTGGTGGAAGCGGCAGCTAGAGAAGAGCCGGCGTGGTGGGAGCTGATCCAACCCGAGCACCTCCTCGTCGGACGGAATGAGAAAATGACCCTTCTTAAGGGGTTGCAAACGGATCTGATCCTGATGCGCGTTCCCGAGGAGCGCCTGTCTATCGAAGAAGAGAGATTGTCCATCCAAATTCATGAAGCGCCTTCCATGCTCAGGGAGATTGAGATCCTCTATCATGAACTAATGCGGATGATCGAACAAAGAAGAGAATCCGCCGATCCGCTGGAGCCGTGCGACATCCAGGTTTTTGCCAAAGACATCAAACAGTATGAGCCCTATATCAAAGCCCTATTCGGATCAAGCAATAGTGTCTTAAAGTACCAGCTGGTCGGGGAGAGGGCCTCGCCCCATCCGCTTGTTTCGACATTTATCCAGCTGATGGAGCTCTCGTTTGGTAAATTCGAAAGCGTGTCGATTGTCGGCCTGCTTGAGAACAGCTCCTTTAGAAAAAAGTGGGGATTGACCCAGGGCGACCTGCAGACAATCCGCGGATTTATCGAAGAGAGCAGTTTTCAATGGGGTCTAAACCAAGAGCATAAGAGCCGGTATTTTGAGAGCAAGGGATTTCAAAAGTGCGACTACGACAAATCTGCGGGAACGAAAGAGGACTTCGAGTGCGATGTCCTCCAAAGGCTCATGGGGAATGCCTCTGAAGAGATGGGAAAAAAAATCGAAATTAAAGATGCGGAAGTTGTCGCCTCCTGGTTCTCGATTCTCAACTCTCTGCAGCAGGAGCTCGCACTCTTTTCCTCAGATCTAAGCAAGCCGATCCGTGAGTGGAGCTCTCATTTAGAGACCCTTTTGGAGAGGCACTTCTGCCCCCATGATGACAAAGAAGAGGAAGCTCTCCTCTTCATCCGCTCGAAAATCCGCGAGCTGCACACCTTGAGCCGGCTCTCAGATGATGCCCTCTGCCGCTTCTCGACGGTCTATCTTTACATGAAAGACGCTCTTGAAGGAAGCGTGACAAATGAAAGGGAAGAGGATTTGAACTCGGTGAGATTCTCCTCACTGCTGCCGCACCATGCCATGCCGGGCAAAGTGATCGCCATGATTGGGCTTGAAGAAAAAGTGTTTCCGGGACGCGATCCGCAAGACAGCTTGGACCTGCTCAAAAAAACCAAAGCAACCTTTTTTATTCCAAAGGTGTCTGACATCGACCGCTTTCTATTTATGGAGACCCTGCTTTCTGTGAGAGACACCTTATATCTGTCCTACCCGGGAAGAGACAGCGTAGGAGAGGAGTGCGCGCCGTCGTCTGTCATTTTAGATCTCACGTACTATCTTGACACAGCCTTCACCCTAAACGGATCGATCCCGTCCTCAATGATCGCTTTCAGTCATCCCGAGAGGCGATTCGACCCTTTTTACTTTGATGAAAGCAGTCCCTTAAAATGCATCTCTCCCACCCACTATCAAGAATATGTGGTCTCCTTGCAGGAAAAGAAGAGACGCGCTGCCTCACCCAAAGAAAAAACGCTAACCGGTGCCGTAAAAGAAAGCGTTTGCCTTAAAGATCTCTCATCATTCTTGAGAAATCCTCTGGCTTCATATTTAAAGGCGCAAGGATTGAGAATTCCGAGGCACGGTGAAAAGGTGGCAGAGCATCCTCTGGAGATTCCAAAGAAGATTAAACGCCTTGCCCGAAAAAAATTGATTGCCGACAGCGACGCGAAAGAGCCTGTTCCCGAATCTCTCCCCTGGCTAAGCCCCCCTCTTTTTCAAGAGCACCATCGGATGAAGCTTCGGAATGAAAAGGAAACGGCGCTCGAAGAGCTCAAAAACGTCGGACTTGTGCCGAAAAACCTCTTCACCCTCAATCTTCTTCCTTATAGGGACGTGGATCCGATACAAGAAGAGGATAGCCTGCACATTCCAGGCGTTTTGGTACGGGACAGGACGCTCATTCACGGCTCTATTGAACAGCTAACGCCCTTAGGGTTAGTGCGGATTCATACGAACTTCGAGAGCGAAGCGCTCTCCTCCTTGCCTGCACTCGCCGCCTCCCAAATGTTAGTTCCTGAGGAGGCAAGGCCCCCGAACCGCCTCTTCTTGCTGGGAAAGAAAAAAAAGGGAGTTGTCACTCTAGGAAACCCGGAGGACTATCTTGCCTGCCTGGTCGACATCTATTTCGAGGGGATCCAAAAGCCGCTCTTGCTCTTCCCCACCTTTTTAAAACCCCTTGCGGAGAAAAACCCGGAAGGGCTTCGAAAAGCTATTGAAGAGGCGTTTAATCCCCACCTGGAAAACGAAGTATCGGATCTTTTGGAATGGGTTTATGGCTCCAAGGAATCCATCAACGTTGAGGAATTGATCGAAGAGCTTTCCGAAAAAGCGCGCTTGATCTATGCGCCGCTCCTTGAAGTGGAATCCATAAAAAAAGAGAGGGATAACTAGATGAAAGCCTTTGACATCCTCTCCAAAAATCTTTGCATCCATCAAAATACGATGCTGGAGGCGTCGGCGGGAACAGGAAAAACCTTCACCATCGAGCACCTCGTGATCCGGTTTCTTCTCGAAGAGGACCCGCTAACCGGCCAGACGATGGAGCTTAGCGAGATCCTGCTTGTGACCTTCACCAAAAAAGCCGTGTTGGATCTTAAAAGACGGGTCCGTTCGGCACTAAAAAAGACCATTTCCCTTCTCTCGCAAGATGGGGCTGAAGAGATGCCGGAATATCTTCAGGCCTCAGTTGAGAGGCAGCAAGGCAACACCTCCCTGTTAAAAAGCAAACTCGAAAAAGCGCTCTCAATATTCGAGGAAGCTGAAATCTTCACCATTCACAGCTTTTCGATGAAAGCGCTGATGGAAAATTCTTTTGAAACAGGATTCACCCAATCGGGTGAGAAAGAGAACATCACCCACGAAGAGCTGATGCTGGTGGCCGAGGAGTTTTTCAGAACCGAATTCTCGCCTCCCGACTTCAGCCAGGGGCAGCTGACGAATCTGATGAGATACTTTTCAAGCGACATCCCTAAGCTGCTAAAAAAACTGGTCAACCTCTCCAACACCTATCATTCGATCGAGAGAAAGCGCCCCTTTCATGAACTGTATCTTGAGTTGAGACAAGCCGGCATCCCGGGTAATGAAGAGGGAATCCTGCAACAGCTGATGACCATTGCCGACCATTTCAAAAAACCTCAACCCGCCCCCGATGAGAGAACATACCCCATTTTAGCGAAGGCGCTCTCCTCCAACGAGGTTTCAGAAAAGGATTTCGATCACCTGATCAAAGAAGCAAAGGTGCTCATCGAAAAGTTCAGCGATGAGAACAGAAAAAAGCGAGGGATGCCCAAAACCCCAATCGACGAAAGTCTATTCACAAGGCTGAAAAAGTTGCTTCTGCTGATTGAGGAGGCGGGCTCGCCCGAGGTCATCTTGGTGAACGCGGCCGCTTCCCTCAAAGGATTCATCAAAAGGCGCCAGGAAGAAGAGGGGAAGTTCAGCTTCGACGCCCTTTTAACCAAAGCGTGGGAATCGGCGGAAAATTCCCGCTTTAAAGAGAGCATCAGGAGCCGCTACAAGGCGGTCATTATCGATGAATTCCAAGATACCGACCCCATGCAATGGGGAATTTTCTACCGTCTCTTCATTGAGGGCAACAGCGACACTAAGATTTTTTTGGTGGGAGATCCCAAGCAGTCCATCTACCATTTCCGCCAGGCCGATATCTACACCTATCTGAGAGCGGCCGAAGACATCGGGATAAACGACCGCGGAACTCTCGGCGTGAACTACCGCTCAAGGCCGGATCTGATTGACGCCATCAACCTTTTTTTCAGTGAGAGTAAGCTTCCTAAACTGATCGCCCTTCCCAAAACCGGCGGACACCTGCCCTATCTGCCGGTGGCTGCAGGAAGAAAAATGGGCGCCATCCCGTTTTCCGACGATAAAAAATCCTTTCATGTCGTTCTTAAAGACCAAGAGGCCGGAAAAGAAGACATCACGCCGTTTTTGATCAGAGATGAGATCATCGCGCTAAGAGAGGCGGGCATCGCCCGGTTCGGACAGATGGCTGTGTTAGTCAAAGACCGCTATCAGGGAAAAGAGGTGGAGGAAGCTCTTCAGCAGGCGCTCATTCCCGCAAGCTGGCAGCGAGGATACAGCCTGATCGGCAGCCTTTCTCATAAGGCCATGATTGAACTGATGGAAGGTGTGATTCTCTTCAAAAATTTCAGCAAGCTGAAGACGGCCCTCGCCGGGCCGATTCTGCTCTTCCCGGAGAATGCTCTTGAAGATGTGCAGTCAGGCGCCTTCTTAGCGGCCATCCAAGAGATCGGAAATCTAAGGGACACCCTCTTCAACCTCGGATTTGCCTCGTTCTTCGAAGAGCTCAAGAGCAAAACGCTAGGCCTTGAAGCGACTGTGTCAGAAAAACTGATCGTTAATCGTGGAGGAGCCAGGTTTTTAGATGAGGTATGCCTCATCGCCGAACGGTTGATGGAAGTGGAAAACGAACTCGGCTACTCCCCGGATAGGCTCCTGCATTATCTAAAAGAGGCCCTTTCGTTCAATGCGGATGATTATCCGGAGTGGAATCTTCCCCCCTCAGGTGAAGAGGACTCTGTAAAAATCATCACCATCCACTCCAGCAAGGGGCTTGAGTATGATATAGTCTTCGCCGTCGGCCTTTTCAAGACCGGCTCTGATCCCGATCAGATCGTGCATCGGGAAGAAGAGGGCAAGTTTATCATCAAGGCTCTTCTCTCGCATGAGAGTGCGCTCTATGAGCAGTGGTGCGAGGAGATCGACGCCGAGAAAATACGGCAACTTTATGTCGCTCTGACAAGAGCCAGAGAGAGGCTTTACCTCTACTTCTCAGACCTAAAGAAAGATAAACTTGCCATCGGAAAGGCATCCCCCCTGGACCTGTGGCTGGCGAAACTATCGGTCAAGGAAGGCTCCTACCAAGACCTCTACGATGCCATCAGAGCCGGATCCGAAGAGCCGCTGATGCGCTTTTTGGAAAGCCAGAAGGAAATCTCCTATGAAACAGGCCGCTTGCGAAATACAGCCACCTTGGAGCCCAAGGCAAAGACCGCTTCAAGCCTCTTCAAGGCGCCGCCCCCCATCACAAGAGACCACAAGCCCATCTTACTCACCTCCTTTTCATCTATCGCTAAAGCGAGCGGTGAAGAAAAAGAAAGCGGCAGGGAAGAGGCGCCCCGGGACTTTAACGCTCCTTTGAAGTCGCCCCTGACCCTGCCTGCCGGTGCCCAAACAGGCGTTGTCATCCACTCCATACTGGAAAGAATCCCCTTCCATCCCAGGAAAGCGGAATCCTTCGTCACCGATTATTTGTCGGGATCCGAATACGCTCCTTGGTCGCAGGCGATCGCAGAAATGGTCAAAAGAGCGTTTACCCACACTATATTTGGTTTCAGCCTCGCTGAGGTCGACCCTGCCAAAACCATGAGAGAGTATGAGTTTCTCTACCCCGCATCACTATCCCCGTCAGCGGATGGCTACTTGAAAGGGGTTATCGATTTAATCTTCCTGCATCAGGGGAAGTACTATCTTCTCGACTGGAAAACCAACTGGCTGGGAAGAGAGCTCTCCGATTATACCGAAGACAAAATCTTGCGCTCCATGGAAGAGCACCACTACAAACTGCAAGCCAAGATCTATGCCGAAGCAATAAAGCGCTATGTCCGCCTCTTCGACGACCGCCCCTTTGAAGAGCTTTTCGGTGGAGCATATTATGTCTATCTAAGAGGCCTGCCTCCACCCGGCGGCCAGTTGACAGGAGTTGCCCCTGTACTTTTTCTAAACGATTTAGAGGCTCTATGACAGAAGACAATCTTACCGAGCGCCCCTGGCCGCTGATCCACCTCTGCAAGGAAAAGGGGATGATTGACGAACTCGATCTTACACTTGCAAAAAACCTCCTCAAAAATGAGAAGGATAAAAAGGAAGAGTGGGCCCTATTTCTTTGCCATATGAGTCGCTCATTAAGGGAGGGAAGTCTTGCTGTTTCGTTAGAAAGCGGGAAACTGATGCCCTCTCCTGTAAGCATCTGGAAAGATAAAAAGAAAGATCCGCTTCTCTCCCCGGTCGATATCGCCGCCGTAGAAGAGAAGATTATCGAAGGGTTCCATCTTCCGGCGTCGCTTGTACACGAGCGCAGCACGGAGAAGGCTGCCGATAAACCGATCATACGCGAGGGAAACAGGCTCTATTTTCAGCGCTCCCTCCGTGCAGAAGAGCGTTTTTTGCAATCCATGACGCAGTTTTTAAAGTTTAGGAAAAAAGACAAGTTCGACCGTCAAAAAGCGATGCTCTTTGTCGAAGAGATGAAGAGAAGTGGATCGCTTGAAGAAAAACAAGCCCAAGCCGCTCTTGCCTTTTTAGATTCGGCTATCACCCTGATCATGGGAGGGCCCGGCACCGGGAAAACGTACACTGCCGCCATGATCGTACGCATGCTTCAACAGGCACGCATCTCCTCTGAACCCTATAAAATTGCCCTCGCTGCACCGACGGGAAAAGCCGCTTCCAATTTAAAGCAGGCGCTTTCGAAATGCGGGGCGACAGAAGGGATCGAAGAGCCCAGAACTCTCCACTCCCTTTTGAATCTGGGCTATCAGTCAAAAGAGGTGAAATCACCCTATCAGCTCAGCCACGATCTCTACATCATCGATGAAGCCTCCATGATTGACATTGAGCTCATGACGGCCCTTCTGCGGTCGATGAAGCCTACGGCAAAGGCCATCTTCTTAGGAGACCAAAATCAGCTCCCGCCGATCGACCTGGGATCTCCCTTTTCCGACATTGCCGATGCCAAAGACAATTTACCCCCTTCCTTAAGCTGCGTGGAGCTGAACGTCAGCATCCGTTGCGAGACTAAGGATATCCTGGAGCTGTCAAAGCTGATGCTGGAAGGGGACGGAAACAAAACAGTGCAATTTCTCAAAGTGCCCCGGGAAGAGGTCGAGTGGCGCCCCATCCACGATGAGGGAGACAAGGAGATTCTTGGCCATATTGTGGCCTCATCCAAGTTAAAGTATGAATGGATGGTAAGAGAGAATCTGACCGATACCGAGCTGTTTCAGCTCAAATCGACATTCACAGTATTGACTCCTTTTCGCGTAGGAATGCTCGGTTCTGAAGCGATCAACCACGCCATCAATAAAGCGTTTGCAACGGCGACATCCAAGGGTGCCGTGCCGATCATCATTTTGGAAAACAAGCCCGATCTGGGCCTCTTCAATGGCGATATTGGATTCCTTAAAGAAGGCCACTCAGGCCAAAGGAAGGCCATATTCTTAAAACAGAATACCGTGGAGACTATCGCGTTTCCGGAGGCCATCTTGCCAAAATATGAATGGGCGTTTTGCCTCTCGATCCACAAATCCCAAGGGAGTGAATTTCAGGAGGCTTTAATTGTTCTGCCGGAAGGGTCGGAGCATTTTGGCAAAAAAATAGCCTATACGGCACTGACAAGGGTCAAAAAGCGCGCCTGCCTTGTCGCGAGAGAAGAGACCCTATGCAAAATCTTGTCCGAAAAAACGCCAAGAACCTCGGGAATTGCAGAAAAGGTGCTGCAATTGTCTTGTACATCCTGAGCCAAAGCCCTGCGAGTCAGACAGGGCAGGACGTATCGTCTGCAGGTACTAAGAGATTCTACTTTTTTTTCAAATCATCTTCGGTGTACCTTCCGGCAGGTTACGCTTTCTGAATATACATCTGCCAATTTATACCGAAAGGATCTCAAAGTTTGGGGTTTTGGCTTTGAGAAAGCGACAAACTTTGAGATACTTTCGATATACAAAAGAACATCTAAAAAGAGAATGTCTATGAAAAAGAAAGTAGTCCTATGGTCAGTGGTCCTCATTTCCCTGATCTTTCGCCTGCCGGCCCTCATCGTCGAAACACACTCCATCGAATCCGTCAGAACCCATGCCGGTCCGACTACCCTCATCCTCTTCGATATCGACAATACCCTGATTGAACCTGTGCAGGAATTGGGTACGGATCAGTGGTTTGAGCACCGCCTGACCGAGTATAAAGCGCTGGGTTTGCCCGCGGGTGAAGCGAAGGAAAAAACTGTGTCTGAGTATGTTGCCATCCATAGCATTACAAAAGTGAAGCCTGTCGAGAAAGTGACTCCGTCGTTGATTGCACAGCTGCAGCAGGAAGGATATATCTGCATGGGTTTGACCGCGCGAGGCCTTTCCCTGGCGACAAGGACTGTCGAACAGTTAAAAAGCGTCGGCATAGAGCTGACACAGACAGCCCCCTCCAAAGAAGAGTTCTATTTCACAAACCATCACGGTGTTCTCTACCGTGCCGGCATTCTCTTCGCCTCGGGCACCCACAAAGGCAATGCCCTGGTCAAACTTCTGCGCCATCTTCATTACTGCCCTGATAAAATCGTGTTTATCGATGATAAGCTGAACCAGCTGAAAGATGTCGAACATACTTTGGAAAACGAAGGCATCGCTTTTGTGGGACTGCGCTATGGTTTCTTAGATGAAAAGGTCGCCGGCTTTAGAAAAGCGGTTGCCGATCTCCAGTTTGCCCATTTTGGCCATATTCTTTCCGATGAGGAGGCTGCCCTGCTGATGGGAGAGACCAAATAGTGCGGCATTCGCTCGTCTAAAATGTCAATTCCGGCAAAGGTTATTTATACCGAAAGTGTCTCGAATTTATTATTTGGCTTTGAGATCCTTTCGGTATCCACCGAAAGGATCTCATAAATTGATCTTTTGAGACGCTTTCGGTATACCGAGGGTGTTGCAAAAAAAATCAGCCGATCGGATTTAGCGGGCAAAAACCGTTTGATCGCAACACAAGGAGCTTTTACCCTGGCCAGGAAATCCCTCTTCACATCATGCTGGAAAGGCCATCTCCCGCCACTGCACCAGGCTGTGGTTGAAGGAGATCTGCCTTTTATCCTGCAAAACAAAGCAAATCCCAAACACTATCTTTCCAAAGACAATTTTGGCTTCAGCGCCGGGGAGTTGGCGCTTCTGCTGGGGAAACTCGAGATGGCCAAAGAGTTTGGCTATCGCCCCCCCACGCACATCCTTTTCCAAGACAAAGGCAAGGCGATCGATGCTTTGTTAACCGAACACTTTGAAGAGCGTTTTGACATCCGGCTGATCCCCAGCCTCACCTGTCCAAGTTACTCGCTTCTCAAAGAGAGCATCAGGCAATGCCCCTTCAGTTATCGATACACCGCGCTTGGTAGCGAAATGAAAAGGAAAGGATCGCTTTACCGAGAAGAACTGTTCCACATGAAACAGAGCCCTTGCAGTGTAAGGTTTGTTGACGAGATGAAGGGATTTGGGCTGTTTGCCGAAAAGCGGCTGACCCACGGCGAGTGGATCGGAGAGTATTGCGGCCTCTTGACAAAGCTTGAAAGAGAAGAGCTGGATACGGACTACATCGTGCACTATCCCACGCGTTTTTTTTCCATGAATCTCTTTGGCGTCGATGCTAAAAAAAAGTGCAACCTCATGCGCTTTGCCAATCACAAAGACCGACCCAATGCGGCGGCGGAATACCTCCTGGACAGAGGGCTTCTGCACCTCGCGTTTTTCGCCATCGGCGAGATCGCGCCGGGGGAAGAGATCACGATCGATTACGGAAGGGATTATTGGATGAACCGCTCCAAAAGATGAAGGGGTCTTTACCCCAAAATCCCGAGACAGAATCGCCACAAACAGCTTATACAAAGTAGAATAGAACACTCGATTACCTCTTACGAGGGCTATTCTGCGAAGACGATTCCATAATTAACCTTGAGAGATTATGGTAGCGTTGTGACGAGCGTTTCACTGGAGGGTTGACCTATGCCGAAAGCGTCTCACAATCTGAGATTTTGGTTCCGGAAAACAGCCCCTCTAAGAAGAATAGATGGTAGAGTATGAATAAAAAGTTTTTACTGATTCCTTTCGTCGCCCTCATCTGTCTTGTGTCTCTGATCCTCTCGCGCTTTTTGAACGAATCGGATCCCGGCACGATCATCATTTCCGGCAATATCGAATTAACCGAAGTGAAACTGAGTTTCAAAATTCCGGGCCGTGTCGTCAAAAGATTTGTATCGGAAGGGCAAAAGGTTCAGGCGGGCGCTTTGGTGGCGAGGATCGATTCCGAGGAGCTAAGGCAAGAGCTGAAAATGAACGAGGCGGAAAGAGAAGCTGCTAAAGCCTATCTCAAGGAGCTTCAAGTCGGCTACCTTCCCGAAGAGGTCTCCCAGGCTGAAGCACGGCTTAAGCAAGCCGAAGCGGACTTCGACCGGCTGAACGCTGATTATAGCCGTCAGAAGCAGCTTTATAAAGAAGATGTGATATCGCTTCGGGAATTTGATTTAAGCCAGGCCGCTTTCGCGGTGTCGCAAGCTAAAGTGTTGGAAGCGAAGGAAAACCTGACCTTGCTGAAAAAAGGGATCCGCGAAGAGAAGATCGCCCAGGCAAAAGCGCGTCTGACAAAAGCCGAGGAGGCCGTCTCGCTTGCCATGACGAGGCTGAGCTTTGCCGAATTAACCTCTCCGATCAGCGGCTTTGTGCTGCAAGACTATATCGAAGAGGGGGAGTTTGTGCAGCCGGGCACTCCGATCATTTCGGTCGGAAACTTAGATGAAGTCTATTTGAAAGCGTACATCGACGAGATGGACCTTAGCAGAGTCAAGCTGGGACAACACGTCAAAATCACCACCGATTCCTATCCCGATAAAATCTATCATGGAGTTGTTTCTTTCATATCCCAAGAGGCTGAATTTACCCCGAAGAACGTGCAGACAGAAAAGCAGCGCGTCAAATTAGTCTACCGCATCAAGGTGGATGTCGATAACAAAGAACATGAGCTCAAGGGTGGACAGCCGGCCGACGGACTGATCATGGTTACTCCCCTTCAGGATACACTTTAAGGGACAATCGATGGAATCTGTCTCGGAAAAAAAAGAGAAGCCTCTATTGATTGAGTGTGACAATCTCAGCAAGAGTTTCGGCCGATTAGTCGCTGTCGATCAGGTTTCCTTCAAAGTGCATGAAGGAGAGATCGTCGGGCTTGTCGGTCCCGACGGAGCCGGCAAGACCACCCTGATCCGCATGCTCACCTCCGTGCTGCCTCCCTCGGGAGGCAACGCCTTCATCGATGGCTTCTCTATCCTGTCTGACGAGCAAAAAATCCAGGATCGCATTGGCTATGTAAGTCAGCAGTTCGGGCTCTACGGAGACTTGACCGTCATGGAAAACCTCCATTTTTTCGGTGATGTCTTCGGCGTGGAAAACTCAGAGAAGAATCAACGGATCGAAGAGCTTTTAGAGTTCAGCCAGCTCAAGGACTTCAAGGATTTTCAGGCAGAGAAGCTATCGGGAGGCATGAAGCAGAAACTGAGCCTCTCCTGCGCACTGATACACCGCCCCAAGGTGCTCTTCTTGGACGAACCGACCAATGGAGTGGATCCTGTTTCCCGAAGGGATTTTTGGAATATCTTGCGCTCTTTGAATGAAAGGGGAACCACCGTTTTCCTCTCCACCGCTTATTTAGATGAGGCGGAGCGCTGCGGAAAGATCATTTTTCTTCACAAGGGCGGCATCTTAGCTTGCGGCACCTTAAATCAGCTGAGAAGGTCTGTCGCGGGCAATGTGGTGGAAATTAAATGCAAAACGCCCCGGATTGCGTTCCTAAAATTGCGGAACCTCTTCGGCACCGATGTGGTCAAACTTTTTGGCAATCGCATCCACGTCTTTCTCTTCGCTTCCGACACACCCGGCACGATCGAAACTGTGGAAAAAATCCTGACTGAGGCCGGGATCGTTGATGCGTCAATCACCTCTGTAGCGCCCACTTTAGAAGACATCTTCATGGCCCTGATGAGAGGAAAAGATGATGATGAGGTCTGAGAGTGGTCAATACTAAACCCCCGTTAAGCGTCCAGGTGGTCAACCTGACCAAAAAATTCGGCTCATTCACGGCAGTCGATCGGTTATCGTTTGAAGTGGAAAAAGGGGAGATCTACGGTTTTTTAGGTCCGAACGGCGCCGGCAAGTCGACGACGATCCGCATGTTATCCGGGCTATTGACCCCCACGTCAGGAACGGGCATCGTAGCCGGCCTCGATATCGCCCGGGAGCCCGAAAAAGTCAAGGAAACGATCGGGTACATGAGCCAAAAATTTTCCCTCTACCGTGATCTGACGGTGGAGGAGAACATCGATTTTTACATGGGGATCTATAAGGTTCCTCCGTTAATCCGAGAAAAGAGAAAGGATTGGGCGATCGAAATGGCCGGACTTAAGCACCACCGCAACGAAAGAACCGAGACCCTTTCGGGCGGATGGAAACAAAGGCTCTCTTTGGGCTGCTCCATTCTGCATAATCCATCGCTGCTTTTCCTTGATGAACCCACTGCCGGTGTCGACCCGATCAACCGCAGGCACTTTTGGAACCTGATCTACGACCTTGCAGACAACGGAATGACCGTCTTTGTCACCACTCACTATATGGACGAGGCGGAATATGTCGACTACATCGCATTCATCTACCGTGGGCGGCTGATCATCAAAGGCCCTCCTGAAGAGGTGAAAAAGCAATCCATCACCGGTTCGATATTTGACGTTGAAACCGACCATCCCCAATTGATCTGCGATGCCGCAAAGAGGCTGCCGATCGTCAGGGAGGCCTCTCTTTTCGGCAGCGGCGCCCATATCTATCTCAATGAGGGCTGCTCAGACAAAGACCGGCTCATTCATGAGCTTGAAAGAGGCGGCGTCGGCTTTTCCCTAAGGCAGATCGACCCGACGATGGAAGATGTGTTTATCTCCCTGATCGAAAAAACCGACAGGGAGGAGGTCCATAAGAGATGAAATTCCATCGCGTGATCGCTGTAGCGAGAAAAGAGTGGATCCATGTCCTTCGAGATTGGCGCTCCCTCCTTTTGACTTTGGGAACTCCTGTTTTCCTCTTAGTCCTCTTCGCCTACGCCCTCACGCTCGATGTCGACAAAGTCCCCCTTGCCCTGATGGATCAGAGCAACACACAAGAGAGCCGCGATATCTCTGCCCGTTTTATAGACTCCGGCTATTTCAAGCTCGTCGGCACCAGCACGAACTACCGAGATCTCGAAAAAATGATCGACAACGGGACGGCTCTCATCGCTCTGGTTATCCCGCAAGACATAGAGCTTGGATCAAAAAGCCACTCCCTAAAAAAAGTGCAGATCATTGTCGATGGCAGCGACTCCAACACCGCGACTATCGCTTTGGGGTACTCGGAAGCCATCATCGGCAAGCTTACGGAAGAGAGGATAACACGCTTTGCCAGGGAGGAAGGATACCGTGGCAATTTGAATGACATCGATCTGCGCTCTCGCGTATGGTACAACCCCGATATGGAATCCAAATACACCATCGTCCCCGGCCTTATCGGTGTCATCATGATGGTGATCACCTCGTTGATGACATCCCTGACAATGGCAAGGGAGTGGGAAAAGGGAACCATGGAGACGTTGATCACAACCCCGATCAGACCTTTCGAATTGATTGTCGGCAAGATGATCCCCTATTTCTTCATCGGGCTGATCGACGTGATCATCGTGATCGCCATTGGGGAGTTTGTCTTCCATGTTCCGATGCGCGGCAGCTTAGGGCTTCTCTTCCTCTTCACCACCATATTTCTCGTCGGGGCGCTCTCTTTGGGAATGCTGATCAGCATCATCACCAAAAGCCAGCTGCTGGCAAGCCAACTGGCGACTGTGGTCACCTTTCTTCCATCCTTCCTTCTTTCGGGGTTTTTAAGCCCCATCGCCAACATGCCCCTTTTCATTCAGATGATCACCCTTTTGGTTCCGGCACGGTATTTAATCCATTTCTTAAGATCGATTTACCTCAAGGGCGAAGGCATCGAGACGCTTTACATCGAAGCGCTCTTTTTAATCACTTTTGCCCTCATGACCTTTTTATTTGCCAATATGGCCTTCAAAAAGAAGATGGTTTAAAGATGTTCTCCAGAATAAAAGAGATGATTCTCAAAGAGTTCATTCAGATCTTCAGAGACCCCAGGATGCGGAGCATCATCTTCGTCATTCCCATTTTTCAGATTGTCATCTTTGGCTACGCCGTCACAACCGACGTCAATCATATTGCAACCTGGATCTTAGACAACGACAACTCCAAAAGCAGCCGCGCTGTCTCCGACGCGTTTTCCAAGTCAGGCTATTTCCAGATCCACGGCTACTTAAAGAATGAGAGGGAAATCGCCCAAGTTCTCGATTCAGGCAGTGCGCTGGTTGTTTTGACAATACCGCAAGGTTTCCAAGATAAGATCGAATCGGGAGAGGTGGCAACCATGCAGTCGATTATCGACGGCACCGATAGCAACACGGCGAGGATCGTCAGCGGCTACGTTGGAAAGATCGCACGAGGTCTCAACTACGAATCGGCGGATAAAAAGCTTCGGCAAATCGGCAACAAGATGGCCTATGCACCAATCCACTTGGAATCGAGAGCCTGGTTCAACGATAATTTGGAAAGCCGCAATTTCTACATTCCGGGCATCATCACCACCATCGTGACCCTTGTAACCCTGACGATGACATCCATGTCAATCGTCAGGGAAAAAGAGGTGGGAACCATGGAGCAGATTCTGGTCAGTCCGATCAAAAAAATTGAGTTTATCCTAGGCAAAACAATCCCTTTCAGCCTGATCGCCTACATCGATGTGATCCTGATACTAACCGTCGCCACCTTTTGGTTTGAAGTGCCGCTCCGGGGAAGTATTCTGCTTCTTTTTGTCGCCGTCACCTTCTACCTGTTCACAATACTGGGAATCGGCTTTTTCATTTCAACCATCAGCCATACGCAGCAGCAGGCGATGATGGGAACATTCTTCTTCTATTTTCCGATGGTGCTTCTTTCAGGCTTCCTGTTTCCCATCGTCAACATGCCAGACAGCATCCAGTGGGTGACCTATATCAACCCCCTGCGCTATTTCATTTCGTTCATTCGGTCACTATTCCTTAAGGGCGTGGGACTTGAGATTCTTTGGCCCCAAATTGCCGCATTGGCTATCATGGGCCTTGGCAGCATCTGGCTGGCGACAAAACGGTTCCAAAAAACTTTAGGATGACACAAGGGTAATGTTCAGGTTGTTGGCGGCACTTCCATTTTTTTTTCTAAGCTGTCTTCATGGCGCTCCCCTTACTCTTCAGGACTGCTTCCAGCTGAGCCTTAAGGAAAACCCGAAAACGGTCTCCTCGCGTATGAAGGTCAAAGAGGCCAAAGAAGAGGCCTTGATCGAGAAAGCAGCCTATTACCCGGAGCTGAAGGCCTCTGCCCACGGATTTAAGTGGCAAACGCATAATTTCTTGGAACTAAGCACGATCCCCCCCGGAATTCCCCCCAATATCTTGCCATCCGTCATCGGACCGACAGAGGACTATGGGTATTTGGTCTCTGCTAAATACACACTCTATGATTTCGGCGAGGCAAAAGAGCGGTACCTGGCCGCACGCTCCAAAAAAGGAGCTGCCGAGTTTGACCGCATCCGCCTGCAGGAGGAGATCCTGCTTAACGTCGCCATCGCCTTCTACCAGCTGGCATCCTACGACGCCCTCGTTGGGGTTGCCCAAAAAAATCTGGAAAGGACGGAACACCACCTCAAGCTGGTGCAGCAAAAGCGGGATGTGGGTACGGCTCCCAAGTCCGATCTGCTAAGAGCTCAGGTCGATGTGGCGGAGGCGAAACTGAACTTAGTGCGCATGGAAAGCCAGTTTGAGATTGCCAGGGCACGGCTCAGGGAAGCGATTGGTCTTGACAGCGACATTGCACTGACTATTCAAGCTGAAAGAAGCTCTAGATCCCAGCCTGAAGAAGATGACCTTTTATGGGCAAGAAAGACAGCGTACGCCGCTAGGCCTGAAATTAAGTCTCTCTGCTTTCAAATCAGCGGGCGGACGCATCAGTTGAAGGCCGTCCAAAGCACCCACTGGCCCAAGGTGACAGCTCTTGGAACTTATGGAAAAAGGGACAGCGATTTCTTACCCGAAGAAGACGAGTGGCTCTTTGGTGTCCGCATGGAGATGCCCCTCTTTACAGGCTTCAGGATAACCCATGAAGAGGGCAAAGCCAAAGCAAACATCAGGGAAGCTGAGGCTAATCTGGCTTCGACAAGGCTGAAAATCGAAGAGGAAGTGCACACAGCGTACTCAAAGCTTAAAGAAGCTTTCGAAGTGATCGAGACCACCTCCGTTCAGGTCAAAGACGCCGAAGAGGGCATGCGCCTCACGGAAGAACGCTATGAAGCCGGTGCTTCGACATTGACCGACCTTTTAGACGCCAAGACCCAGCTTCTAAGAGCGGAGGCCAATCATGCGAACGCCGAGTGGAATTTTGAAGCGGCGATCTTCTACTTTCAGTGGACTCAAGGAATTTTGTCCGATAACCTATGCCGAACCCATTCCTGAATGGGCAAGCATCCTCCGCAGAAGATACCAACAGTATCTTGGCCGCCAAACCTGATTTTAACAGTCTCTAAGTTTTTCCAGCGCAAATTCCTCCCGTTGATGTATAATGCACCCTTTACCCTGATAAAAATTCACTTATGATCATCTTCGATTCAGTCAGCAAATGCTACGGAGACCAGACGGTTTTCAAAGACGCCTGCTTTACGATTTCCCCCAATGAAAAAGTCGGCCTCGCCGGCCGCAACGGATCGGGGAAATCCACCCTTTTCAGAATGATCAATGGCGAGGAGAGTGAAGACGCAGGATCGATTACCATTCCCAAAGGGCATCGCATCGCATTTTTAAGACAGCATCGCGATTTTAAGGAATCAAGCACCCTTCTGGAGGCAGCCTCTTCACTGCCTGAGGGGCAAAAAGAGAGCGTGCACAAGGCAGAGGCAATCCTCTTCGGCCTGGGATTTACGGAGGCCGACTTAAAAAAGGCGCCCTCCCACCTGTCTTCGGGATTTCAGATGCGCCTGGGGCTGGCCAAGGCGCTTGTCGAAGATGCGGATCTGCTCCTTTTGGACGAACCGACTAACTACCTGGACATCATCTCGCAAAAATGGCTGCAGCGCTTCTTAAAAGGGTGGACCAAGCAACTCATCATTATTTCCCACGACCGCCACTTCATGGATAGCATTACCGACAGTACGATGATGATCCACCGGAACCTCGTCAGAAAGATGAAGGGGGGAACAGAAGACATCTACCGGCAGATCGTGCAGGAAGAGGAAGTCTTCGAAAAGACCCGTAGAAAAGAAGAAGAGAGGATCCAAAAGCTCCAGAGGTTCATCGACCGCTTCGGCGCCAAGGCGACCAAGGCCTCCCAGGCTAAATCGAAGCAAAAGGAAATCGATAAATCACCCAACCTGCAGAAGCTCTCCCGGATCCATAACCTCGATTTTGAATTCAAAGAAGCGCCCCTTGAATCGAAAGTGCTCCTCGCAGCCCACGAGATGACCTTTTCTTACCAAAAGGAAGACAAACCGCTGATCAAAAACCTTTCCCTGGATGTGCTAAATGGCAGCAAGATCGGAGTCGTGGGCAAGAATGGCAGGGGCAAGTCCACCCTTCTTAAGCTGCTGGGAGGCTTTTTAAATCCCGATGAGGGAAAAATCCGCATCTCCCCCAAAATCCAGGTGGGGTTTTTCGGGCAGACCATGATCGACCGGCTCGACAGTAAAAAGACTGTTTTTGAAGAGATCAAGGAATCCAATCACAATCTAAGCGACCAAGATGTTCTCTCCCTCGCCGGTTTGATGATGTTCACCAAATCAGCGTCAAACAAGCTGATTTCGATGCTGTCGGGAGGAGAGAGAAGCCGCGTTGTCTTGGCAAAAATTTTGGCCAAGCCCTGCAACCTGCTTCTTTTGGATGAGCCGACACACCACCTTGACATTGAGTCCACCGAAGCGCTCCGACAGGCGCTCGAAATTTTTTCCGGAGCCTTCGTTTTAGTGACCCACAGCGAAGAGCTCCTTTTGAACCTCGAATTAGACCATCTGATCGTATTTGACGACAAAGGAGCCCGCTCGCTTCCCTATGGATTCGGCGACTTCCTGGATAAAGGAGGGTTTGCCGAGTCCTCTTCGACCGAGCCTAAGGAACAAAAACGGGATATCAAAGGGGAGATCGGACGGCTCAAAGCGGAAAAAATCCAGGCGCTCTCGCCGCTGAAGCAGCAGATGAAAAAAATCGAAGACAGCATCCACCTGCTTGAGAAAGAGCTCGAAAAGTTGAATGCTACGCTCGAAAAGGCCTATATGGAAAAAAACGGCGAAGAGGGAGGGCGGATCCACAAAAGGATTGTCGAATGCGAAAAGGGTATCGACTCCCTGTTTGAGGAACTCGAAAAGGTCTCGGCTCTCATACAGGATAAAACCCGGACCTTCGATGAAAAATTAGATGAGCTCGCCGCCCTAAAGAGCCTGTCTTAAAACTGAAATCAGTATATCTTCCTGCTGAAAGAGGGTAGGATATTCATCAATAACAGCTTACGTCACCCCTAACTCCCCGGGCACCCCCCTTTTGGCTGGTTGGGTGCCAATCTAAAATCTCCCTCAATTTCAACATTCTAGATTTATTTCTTTCTTTTTGATTAGATACGCAATACCGAAGGATTTAAAAAAATTAAGGGTGACGTCCTGTTGTGCGCTCCCAAAAGACATCTTATTCAATTGATATTATGTTTTTTAGATCGCATGACGTATACCGACAGTGTTTCAAAATTTAGGCACACTCCGGTGTGCAGTTCAATTTATGACAGGTAGACTCACATTCCTTGCCAAACCACAGTGGAGTAAAACCATGGCGTGTCTGTTCCAACAAAAGCGGCTGCTGCTTCTGTTTTGTTTGATCTTACCCCTTATAGGCTTTATAGCCGCCCCCTTGGAAGCAAGGCTGTTTTATAACCCCCACCTGACATACAGCTGCTACAGGCTTATTGATCTCGGACCGACCGACCTTCCGCAGTGCTGTTTGGCAAGAGACAGCTTCCCGGTCTCATTAGGGCCCAGGATCAACCAAAAAGGACACGTGATCGGCAACACCAGCTATGGAGGGTTTGTCACGGACCTCTGCAATCCCAAAAGCTGCTTTCAAAGAAACGGAACCTACGCTTTTTTCCATGGGATTAACAACAACGGCCTGGTACTGGCTTCCGTCAACCAAGCGGACGGATCGGGAGAGTGGTATCTGTGGTCTTATGTCTATTGCCGGCATCAAGAGACACCGCTGCCGCTTAACTTAAAATGCCTAAATGGCGGTGATGTGCACTTCAGGTCAATCAACGACAACGGCCTGCTGACGGGCGCGAGGAAAGTGAAAGACAAAGAGGAGTACATGGCGGTATTCTACAGCCCTGAAAAGGGGATACAGGATCTGTCTTGCGCCTATTTGCTCGGCGCCAACAACAGCGGTAACATGGTGGGATTTGAATCGCCTTCCGACGAGAACACCCCGCTTTTATACCATTACAGGGGAGGATGGAACGGTTTTTCTGACGAGGCGTGCCTTAAAAAACCTAAGGGGAAAATTCAGTTTCAGATGGATATGACGATCGCCCATGACAGCGCTGTTTTTGGCAGTTTCCGAAGCACCAAGAATGGAAGGCCTTACATGTGGGCATATGAGTGGACTCCCATCGAGAGATACTTCAGAGTCCGCGATCTCTCCGGGATGAAAATCTCCGCCGTCAACAGCTGCCATACGATCGTCGGCTCGCTTTGCGGCGAGGCGGCTATCTCCATCAACATGGAACCTCCTGTAGTTCTCTCTTCTTTGGTCCATGGCGGCTGCAAAGAGATGACGTTGATAGAGGCGACAGACATCAATGATGTCGGACAAATTGTCGGCTACGGCAGATCCTGCGGCTCGCTTCATCTCTTTCTGTTAGACCCGATAAGATAGGTTTCTCATGGTTTGGCTGGCTGTTTTTCTATGCATCCCGCTCTTTGCTTTTGGCGCCACTCAAGACGCCATCACCTTGGATATCGGGGTTAAGACGATAGCCTTCCACGATGACTTAAGGGAAAAGCTTCTTTTGACGGAGATCTATTACCCTGCCGAGAATGGAACCAAGAGTGAAAGGACGACCACCGATATTTTTGATCGGTTCAAAGAAGCCAGGGACTCTCCTATACTCAGGAGCAACAAAAAATATCCGCTGATTGTTGTCTCTCACGGCCAGAAAGGAGACCGCTTCAACCTCTCGTGGCTGTTGGATATTTTGGCCGGCTATGGCTATATCATCGCCTCGGTAGACCATTTTGGAGCAACCTGGTCGAATTACGATCCCGAAGAATCAATCAAAAGATGGAATAGAACCTTCGATGTTTCCCACGTGATCGACGCCATCATCAAAGATCCCGTGTTTGGTCCTCATATCGATAAAGACAAGATCGGTATGATCGGATACTCCCTGGGGTCTCTGACGGGCCTTTGGCTTGCAGGCGGCATTGCCACCAATTACCGAAAACCGGACGTCCAAAATAGCCTGGACATTGAAATGGAAGAGGGTCTTAACGAACAGGCCATAGAAAATCTGGACATCTCAGAAGCGAAAGAAAATTTAAAAGACGAACGAATCAAGGCTTTCCTTCTTTTAGCTCCTGTCTACGGCTTTGCATTCAGCAAAGAGGGGCTCTCATCCATCAGGGTTCCCCTTCTCATCATCGCTGCGTCAGAAGATGATAGAGCTCCTATCAAAGAGAACGCTCTCTTTTTCAAGCAGACGATCCCCTCGGCGGGGATGATCACCCTGAGCGGGAAGGCCGACCACACCATCTACCTCAACCCTCCCTCTCAGGATAGGTTTTCCAAGGAGAGGAGAGAAGCGCACCGGATTATCGCCAGAGAAACATTGAAATTTTTCCACCGCACCCTGAAAGAGCAATAGGGAAAGCCGCTTATTTACCTTGTGAGCTCTTCGAGATAGGATCGATAGCTGTTCAAGATAAGGCCGATGGACTCTTTCTCAAGCCGCGTGTCCACTCGCTCTTGAACCGCTCGGAGATCTCCCAATCTCCCTTCAAGCCAGCAGATCTTCTCTCCCGTCGGCTGAATAGAGAGCTTTTTCCTGGAAAGATCGGATCTCCAGCCTGCCTTCATCTTCTCAAGCCCGCTCAACTGGGGAGAGGCTCCCTTTTTCTTTTCAAGAGGAGTGAAGCCGGGGGCGGAGGCTTGAGGCTCGGGTTTCCTGCCGTCTTTATTGAAAACATGATCATACTTCAGATGACCAACGAGAGGATTCCCATCTTTTAAAGAGAGCTCAAAACGCATTGTGGAAGTAATAACTCCGATAGTGTCCAGCGACTTTGGCTTGGGAAGTCCGGCAAGATGCATTCCCGTTTCCACCGGTGTATCCATCCTGATTGAAACGGTGACTTTTTCAATCACGCCGGAGGAGTTGCGGTGCACTTCAACATCGACATTCCTAACCACTTCCTGCAAATCGAAGATGACAGGCACCTCTTTACCCATCACATCAAGATGCCTCAGACGACCTTCAGGATTAATATTCATCTCCATATGCAAAGGCACCATCATGGCATTGACGGGCGTTTGCGTAACGGCCGCCTGGATAAAATGCTTCCAGATCTTTTCCTCGGAGGCGAAGAGATGGTTGAATCCCTCTTTGTGGAAGGCATAATAATCAGCGGGCTTTGTTGAATCCGATGGCTTGGGATATCCCTGAAATACCCCTTTGGAGGGGTCTTCAATCCGCAAACGAAACCCCGGCCGCAGATAGTCCTTCTCGAATTGTTCGTTATCTAAACGGTTAGGGTTTTTAACCAAATCCAGTTGCATGTTCTGCTCAATCAGTTCCTTGGCATCATTCTCCGAGACCTTTGCTTTGGCATCTTCGATGAGGGAGGGAATCTGGTTTTGGAAGGATGCGATAGCCTCTTTTTTTGCCTGAACATAGGCGACGGAGACATCCTCTTTCGGAGTTAAGATCCCTTCGATTTCTGAAAGCTCACGATTCAGTTTTTCGATATCTTGCCTTAGATGCTCTATCTCATCTCTCGCTCCTCCTTGCTCGATCAACTCGGAGAGAGCCTCTTTCTTGTTATCCAATATCGGTTTTAAAGAGTTTAACCGCATCTGACACTCTTCCATCAGGTTCTTGGTGGATTCCACCGCTTTGACAACAGATCTTGACCCTGTCCTGAACCCAAAAAAGTTCAACACAATCTTCACTACCTTTTGAATAAAGGAAGAGGCTCGCACTTCCTGCGGAGTCTGAAGTTTGATCTTCATTCTCTCCAGCTTCTTTTGATCAACCCCTTCCAGATGAACCGACGCTTCCCCTCGTTTCAGAGCGGAAAGCATCACCATCAGGATTTTTCTTTCGGATTGATCCAAGCTTTTGACGCTAGAGACTTCCGCAGCCTTGGAAAGCTCTAAAATATTTCTCATTTGACTATGTTGAACTCTCATATTCCCCCCTGGAATCGGTCTGCTACGATCTTAGACAGACTCCTAGCTCAAATACCCTTGAGCGAACCTGTCAATTTTCTTAAAGAGGGCCCGCTCTTTGGCTTCGGATATATCGAGCATATGCAAAGTGGATAAAGATTCCTGAACACCCTCTGGCGCGGCAGCTCTACCCTTGACAGCTGCTGCGTAGGCGTTTTTAAGCCGACCCTCCATCTTTTCGGCACTTCCGGGCAATGAAGGCTCTTTACCAACAAAAACATTGAGGGGAGCTTTCCCGCTGCTTTGCACTTCCATGGCAACCTCCTTGCATAATGAAAGCTTGCATACTCCCATTATAGAACTAACAACATTTACCATTTGTAAAGATCAAATTAATTATAATTTACTAAGATTTTTTAAATACAAATCTCGCTCAAACAGCTTTTGCTTATGAATTTAAAAATTCCTAAACCCGCTCTTCCCAAGTTGTGCAAAATGAGCGATACCATTACCTTTCAAAAGCGGCATCAAAACGCCCCCCTTTTTACTCAGCTGATTTTCCACAGGCACGCCCTGGCTTCTTCAGCAAAGAATAGCGGGACTAAAAGGGGAATACGCCAAGATGAAGGAGAGAGGATCGATGAAAGAGAGAGCAGAGACTAAATCAAACAAGATCCATGTGGTGGGAGACTCCTACCTGGAACTTATCTCCGAGCAGAAAGGGGCATCCCTCTCATCCAACGACACCTTTTTGAAAGGGTTCGGCGGCGAAGGATTTCTGCTCGCTGTCGCGCTCGCCAGGCTTAAAACCGAGGTCTCCCTGTGCTCGTTGATTGGATCGGATCCTTTTGGAGAGGCCCTTCTAAACCAACTGGTCAAAGAAGGGGTGCAGACAAAGGCCTGCTCCGGCGCCAAAACCCCTATCCGATTCATCTCGTTTGAATCCAAAGACAAGACAGCTACCTTAATCTATGCCGATCCAGAACAGGCAGGGGTGTCTCTTCCCAAAGAATGCGGCAGCGCCCTGGTTCTCTTTCTGAAAAGCCCCAAGGCCATCGAGCAGTTAAAAGCAACAACCGCGGAGCTGCCTCTACGGAAACAAAGCGGCGAAAAATTGATTCTCATTCTGCCGGAGGAAAAAGAAGAGCTTTCCGACGAACATAAGGCCACTCTTTGGCCTCTCATAGAGCAAGCGGATCTCTTCTTTTCCTTCGGCAAGCGCTCCACCTCATTTCTCAGCACCATGGACCTCGCCTTAAAAACGGGGAAAACATCCTCCTATGTGATCGAACGCCACCCCGGAGTCTTCGAGCTCAGCATCCACGGCCAGCGCAGCAATTTCTCCCTCGGAAAAAAAACGGCAGCCATCCCCGGAGAGGAGCATCTGCTGATGATTGCCGCCTTCATTACCGTGTATATGGAAAACAAGCAGATCCAAGAGGGCATGGAAATCCTCAAAAAGGCCGACGCCAGGGTGGTGGAACGGATTCCCCTGATGAATATACTCCCCTACCTCGAAAACTTGAAAAACGGAAAAAATGAGCGCCAGCAAGCCAGCCGCGATGCTATCTCTTTGGGTACTGAAGACCAAGGGCTTTGCTTCCTTACATTCGACCAGATCGGCCACTTTGAAGAACTGGCCCGCAAACACCGCCGCAGTGAAACGTCCATCGCCAAGTTCAAGGATCTGATCTATCAGGCGTTTTTGAGAACAGCTGCAACGGCGCATCATGCCACTTTGGGAGTCTGTGTCGACAACTGCCATGGCGAAGAGATTCTTGCCAAGGCTTTGGCTCATCACTATTCGATCATCAGAACAGTCGACGAGCATACTAAAAAAGTATTCGAGGAACATCCCTACGGGCTGATCCGCTCCTGGCCGCGGAAAGAGATCGTCAAAGTACTGCTCAACTTAAGGGATGGAGAACTTCCCTCAAGCGACATCCGCTGGATGCAACGTCTCTTTGAAGCCGTCGAAGAAACGGGTCATCAGCTGCTTGTGGAGATCTATGACAAAGAGCGCAACGGTAGGGAAGAGAGAGTGCTCGCAGCGATCAACTCCCTTTACCAACAAGACATCCACCCCACTTTGTGGAAACTGCAGCCCTCTTTTGATCTCGATGGGTGGCGCCACATAGAACAGACAATCGATAAGCACGACAAGCAGGCAGGAATTTTAGTGCTGGGTGACAGAAGGCCCTTGAAAGAGTTGGCTAAAGACTTAAAAGGTCTAAAAGAGTCGATCCACAAAGTCAAAGGGTTCGCCATCGGACGCTCGCTCTGGCAGCATGTGGCCGAACACTGGTTTGAAAAGCGGATATCCGATGAGATGGTGGAGAGCGAGGTCGCCTACAATTTCCGAAGGCTCCTGACAATCTGGGAAAATCCGGCGACTTATCACGAAGAGGAATTTGACGATACTCCCTTAGAGCATATGAAAAGGTAGGAGAGTCTTCAGCTTAAGAAAATGCCAAGTTCAATCTCGACGGCCAGAATGCCCTCGAGAACACACAGCTCTTTCTCGGCTGCCGTCATATCCTCTTCGGTTCTTGCAAGCTCTTCCTCGAACCGTTTTTTTTCTTTGAGGAGGCGGCGAATCTCCTGCTCCTTCAATCGTTCATCATGATGCGACTGCAAAAACGTCCGGATCAAAAGAAGAGGTTCGGCTGGGGCGCTTAGACTTTTGATCAAAGCCCTTATCCTATCCTTTTCCCGGGCAAGCCCAAAGAGTGGGGACTTCTGCATGACCTCCAGGCTATTTATAGCTGATTCCACCTCCACTTTTAAGCGGGCGATATCCTTGGGCAACTTTCCCTGCGTCCCCTCCGTCATGTAGGGCTTGGAAAGGATGCCGAACGCCTCCAGAAGATCCTCTTGGGTGGTATAGAGTGGGGATTTATCAATCTTCAAGGTCCGGACCAAAGATTCGACAAGGCTTTTGCACTCCTCGAAATGGGTGATTGATTGGGATTCGGGCGCTACCGGCGATGGAGGCTCATTTTCCGCGGCCTCCTTCCTAGCCTCTTCAAAGATGGACCTGCGCTTTTGGCTTTTTTCGAGCAGCGTGCGCACGAAGTTACGGCCATGAAGCTTTTTCATCTCTTCCAAAGATCTCTTCAGACGTTCGATCTCCTGCCTGTTTTCAACCCTGTCCCGATAACTCTCCATCATCTGGCTGATATCAAGCAGATCCTTTTGTCTTTTGGCAATTTCCGAAGCGAGCGCCTCCTCGATATCCCGACAGTGCTTAAGAAGAGCCGGATCCCCAAATAGCGAATCCTCCTTCCTGATTTCTTCAAAGGTAGGATCGATAAGACCCTGCTCGACCAGATTTTTCCGGATTGAACGGGCCTTGTTCCACTCATGGCGATAGCTGTCAAGGGATTCGAGCGCCTTCAGAGTTTTAAGGAGTTTGCTCAGTTTGGTGTTCACCTCCGGAAGCACTCCCTCGGGTAAAAGGGGAATTTCCACCGATTCTTTGGGGAATAGCGGGGTCTCTTCTGAAGCCTCCTGCAGCCGCTCCAGCCGTCTTCTGACCGCATCCGTTTTCTGCCTCTTCTCCACCCATCTTTTTCTAAGGAGGCGGAAGCGCGCCGCAGCCTCCTCCTTTTCCGATCCAATCCACCGGATCAAATCCTGGAGGCCTTCATCCCCGTACACCTCAAGCTGCCGATAGCTGAAGGCTCTCCGCAGGCTCTCCAGCATTTCTTCTGATTCAACAGGATTCTTAAGTCCTCTTAAATAGGCAGCGAGCAGCTTCCATTCCTCTTCCAACCGTTTCTGATAGGCGGCCGGACTTTGCTTTTTGAGCTCTTTCAGCTCGTTTTGGAGGATGATCTCTGCCGACTCTTGAAATAATGAGCTTTTGCCATCAATGTCGAGCGCTGTAGCCCATCTACCCACTTTCTTCTTACCCCTGACCATCATAGCCAAGGTTCTGCCGCTCTCTTGCAAAAATTGAGACTTCTCGTGGAAATTCCTTAAAAAAATGTCCTGCCTTCGCGCTTCCACTGCCTTTCTCCAGGCATCGTCGAGTTCCGTGTAATAAAGAAGAGGGGAGAGATTCCTTCCCTTCTCTTTTCCGATTAAAAAATCCATCTCACGCACTTTCTTCAAAAGGTCTTCCTTATCCCTAAGAAGGGAGCTTTCGATGACCTCCTTAATCTGCTGTGACAACTCCTCGATAGCCGCGAAGGCTTTTTGCATGGCATCTAAGACGGAAGGGGTATCGGGATTTTGGGATAGCATCTCCTGAATGGAGTAGACGAGGTCCAGCGCTCTCTTTCTAAACTGGATCACGTTCAAACTAACGGCCGATTCTCCTTCGATCGCATCCCTAAGCACGCGCGTCTTGAAAAGGCGCGTCACTTTAGACCACCACGAATGGTCCTTCAGAGTCAGGATTTTTAAGCTTTTGAGGTTGAATAGAACATCTGTTGACTCTCTTGTTTTCATCTCCTGGCAAAGAGCGATCACAGCTTTTGCATGGGCCAAAATAAGAGATATCTCCGACGTAACTCTCTCTTTGAAATACTCATCTGCCATAAAGAGGCGCTCCGGTTCCAAAATCAGGCCGTCCTACTGATTCCTAGAGGAGTAGTAGCCAACATTGATCTATATCACAGAGAATGAAGGGTTTTATTTTTGAGTGTAGCAAGTTTCATGCCGAATGAACGGAAAAGAAGGGAGAGCGTCACGAAAAGAGGTCAAAATGGAGGCTTTGACCTGAGAGACTGTCCACAAATTCAAATCTGTCGTCTTTGCAGCTCCTTAGGCCACAAGCGTTCGGGTTAATTTGCAGGGCAGACTCTAGAGGGAGCATTTTGCCCCGTTACGGATTCTATGCTCCCGTGGGGAGTTCTGCAAATCACTTTTGGCGAAGGGAATTTGAGCGATCAGCTCTTGGATGCGCCTGTCTTCTCTGCTCAGCGGCTCTAAAGGCAGGAGCAGCATCTTTTTTTTAAGGTCTTCGACATAAGAGTCTTCCCTCTTCTCCCACTCGGCATCAAAACCGTTGTGGATGGCCACGCGCCGTTTAATGGTTTTACCCGCGAGAGTTTTCCACAGGGAGATTTTTTTATCCTGAAGACGGTGTGGGAAAGATCTGAAGCCGGTCAGGGCATTTAACGAATCCGGATTGACGACCAAGATATCAAGATTGGGCATCTTCTCCATGATTTTACCGAGTCTTTCCCTGAAGGCATCGTCGGACGGCAAGGTACCGGCCAAAGCAAGAAGACGCACGTTATCAAGTGAGGGCAGGCTGCTTTCACACTCAAGGAGCGCTTCTTTGGAAACTTCGATCCCGAGCTTAAGCTGAGGATACTGCCGGATTAGAGCGATAACAGCGTCGCTAAAGTTCGCTGAGCGCACAACCGCTTCGTGCGAGGCAGAAGGACAGGGAAGATGAAAAAAGCTTCTCTGCCGCAGGTATCTCTCCGTTACCGGCGAGGGGGCTGCTTGCTGATTGGGTTGGTAGTTGTCTTTGTGGAATCCGTCGACGTAGAGTTTGCGAGGAGATACAGGCTCGAGCGATGCCCCCAAAAGCTTCAGCCTCTCGCCGAGAATAAACATCTGCAGCTTTTTAGATTTGAAGGCTCTGCCGATATCATCCAGATCCCGAAGAGCGGCCTCATCTAGCTGCCACCCCTCTTGCAACGAAAATTCTATCTTGGGCGCTTCCCTGGCAGGCACCGACAGCAAAAAGGGGATAACCGATAGGTCGATGCTGAGCTCGGGGGTGTGTTTGATAGTGGATAAAATCACTTTGCGGGCTTGCCGGCAGCAAAGCTCCAGAGGGTGGTCGGGGTTCTTTGCCTGGAACCACCTGCTCAAAAAAAGAAACTTCTGCAGAGTCCTGAAAGTACCGATTTCCAGCGAGGAAATTACCTCCAGGCTATTTTTATCGAAGATAAACGCTTGAACGATGAGGTACTCAATGACCTCTTTGAGCTTGTCCAGTTGAAAAAAGTCGGCCGTCAGGAGAAGTTCAAACAAGAGGTCGGGCTGAAAGTCTTTGATCATCTCTTCCCGTTTTTCATCGGAGGACTCCAGATACTCCACTATCCAGTCGACAAGCATCTGATCACAGCCGGGAAACTGAATCGCCACCCCTTCGTGGGCGAGCGCTTTACTCTCTGTAAACTGAGACCGCCACAAGCGGTCAAATACCGGGCTTTGCAGGGCCAGGTTCCAGATATGGGCGACTTTCCGGCTCGTTCCGATGGCGACCTTTCCGGATTGTAAAGAGGCAAGTAGATTCCGGTTACGCAGCTCTGCCGCGACAATCTGAGCCAGCGCCCACTCGTGCCTCGTCCCGTAATTTTCCCGTATATTGAGACGAGCGGCCGTCGTCTCCGGGCTAGGGTCGGGAATGACGAAGCAAGGGGACTGTCCTGTATCGGTCGCTGAAGTGGAAACGAGAGCGTTCATCGACTAGATCTCCTTGAAAGAGTGGCAAATGAGAAGCCCCCTTGCGGGGGCGCTAGAGATTGTACTAAAACTGAAATCGCATGATTTGAGTGTGTAGACAGTCTCTTAGTTTATAAAGAGGCGTCTCTCGCCTCATCCAGAGTCTGGTAGGTCGACCCGTTCACCAATCTGGCGAGCGAAAGCCCGACGCTGTGAGGGGCGTTGACTAAGGCAGCCTGAACGACCTTCTTCGGCTGTCTGAAGCCAAACCACGTAGTATACCATACCACGTTGCCGATGATTTTTCCGAAAGTGCCCATCTCGCTTTCATTCCAGTAATAGGTGCCGGCCATTTCTTTTTCCATATCGATCCGGTCTTTTTCGGGATCTGCCGACACGGCCGCATCGGTGGAACGGATTTTCATCTCATAAGGCACCTGACAAAGAGCCTTGTTGAAGGGACGGTAGCCGTGGCGAACTAAAAACCCTGCTGCAAAGCCTTGATCATCATCCATATGCATGTTGATGATCGACCTCTTCACGTTGGGAGCGTTTTTAAACACCTCTTCGCCTGTTCCGCCATGATAGTCGGCGCCAAGGAGAATATCCCCGAACTTCTGGATGGTGTCTTCATAGCTTTTGTCAAAAAAGCGGATGTGTTTCAGATCGATATTCACCCCAATGCCTTTTGCGTTGATCGTCTTCACCGCCTCTTTCATGCGATGGTTCACGCTTTGATTGACTTTAGGGGCATTGAAAGTCGTCACGACGACACTCTTGACCTTTCTCCAGGGACTTCCCTCTTCGGAGGCGGCGATCTTCTCCAGGATAGACACAACCCCTCTCTGGGTATCGCAGGCGCCAAGGCTATGCCCCGAGATACGCAAGGTGACCTCGTCGCTCGCGGTCCTTCTGAGGTAGTCCTCTGTCATATTCTGAATCTCTTTTTCCCTGAGATCATAGGTTTTTCTTCCGATCCCCTCATAGTGGAAATCCCGGTAGAGGCTCATGCCGCCGGCGGTCGCTCCCGGATCGGGAAGCGTTCCCCTGAACACCAAGAAGGCATCTTCTTTCTTCTTGCCGTCTTCTGCCGGTAAAATCGCCTGGTTTTCATTCATAGGCGCTAAAATATGCGCGATCACGGCGTCGTTCTTTCTCTCTAAAGATTGAGCAACTTTATAAAGAACAGGGGCTTCTAAAACTTCTTCACTTCCCTTTTTGATGATGGGCATCGGCAGGATCTGCCCTTGCTTAAGCTCCAAATAAGCCAAAGACTTTCCGGCGTACTCACCGATAGCCATGTCTGGATTTGCCAAATCGAGCTGACTCCACGATTCCATCAAAGTCAGGGCGTCGAGATCATGGTTAAAGAGGTATTCGGAACTGTTTGCGCCTTTCTTTAAGTGTCCTAACACATCGGAAACACTGAAAGCGGTGTTAAGCACAGGCACCGTCCTGAAAGCGGAGTGAAGGAAGTTGATCTCTTTAGTCGAAAGATCATTGAATGTCTCCTTCCCTTTGATGTTCATGTAGAGATTCTCATTCATCTGGTAGAGATAGTCTCCTGCCCGATAGGAATCGAGTTTACCCGGCATGCCGGCTTTAATATGTTCGAAAAGGTTCTTGAGATCGCACTCCAAAACGTTGGACGCGACTCCCACCATGGCTTTTTTCAAATCGCCGAGGGCGATGGTATCTTTTTTGTTCAGGCGGTATCTCCCGAAAACACGCCTTGCCAACAGAGTGCCAAAACTCTCTTTCAGGATGTGGAAAAACTCCTTATGGGATTTTTTCGCTTCCGCTTCGGACTCGGTCTTGACGATTCGTCCGTCCTTGAAAGCGATCGCATCACTGTCTTGAATTTTTTTCGCTTCGTTTTCCCCGTCCGCAATAAGATCGTTCATATGGTGATAGATGTAAGAGACGATATTGCAATGCTTTTTCTCTAAACCGAGCTCTTTCCGCTCCTTGCTTTTATCAATCACCGAAGACATCAGGTCTTGCTGCATCAAGACAAAGCTGCTTTCCAGGCCGCTGGCCTCCCCGAATTGCTCATCAAACAAATTGGGGACGCTTATGTCGACGGAGTCGCCTTCGGAATCCGAAGACGCGCTGCTGCCGTTAACCCCGCCCTCTTCGTTTTCAAGACTCATGTAGGCGTCTTCCGCTTTCTGGGCTTTCTCCAAAGCGGCCTGTTCTTTCGCGAAGCCGCGCATCGACGCTTCAAGTTCGCCCAAGATCTCTTGCTGCTGCTCAAGTTCCAGAGCTTTCGATGGAAGCTGGCCGCGGTATTCAATCGAAAGAGGGCGTCTTATGGATGGAACCTCCATTCTGAGCTGTTCGATACGATCCAAAAACCCCGTAGAAAGTTCTGCTGTGGGCCTGAAGATGGATAAGTCCCTGTCTGCCGCGTCGGCGATCATGTTCCCTGTGACGAACCGTCCCCTCTTCTCCATGTGCTGGAGGGCCAAGTTGCCGATAGCGGCGGTGTCTCTTGCATCCTTTGGGGATGAGAAGGCAATTTCCAGGCGCCGGGTCTCATGGGCCAGCTGAAGTTCGGCCGCGATCAAGTAAGCGAAACGGTTTGCCCCATCCTTTGTCATGTGCGCTTTGATACATGAGCCAACAATCGTCACCGCTACCGACTCATTTCCACTCCTAATGAGAAGAGGATGGTTGACGTCGTAGCGTTGAATTTCGTCGATGACCCCTTGCCTCAGCCCCATTTCAACGGCCCTGACAACCGCTCCGGATGGATCAAGCGCAATCGGGGCGATCTGATAGGTTTTACGGGCCTCAATATCAAGAGCTGAGAGAGAGCTTTCATCAACATGAAAAGGAATCAGGGGGAGAGGCTCAAATGACTCTTCGGGAAGAGATGGCAACTCCACGCTGTCTTCAACTTGAAATGATGCCCTAGCACCCAATGCTTGTGTTGGTTGAGTAAGAGGCTGAGAGAAAGAGGGCAACTCTTCACTACCCTCGGGTGTGAAAGGGGCCAAAACAGGAGTCAGGTGCGGCTCTACCGAGGAACGATGGACGGTCCGTATCGATGACAAGGTGTTCAAATCGCTTCGGGAAAGTGGGTTTTCAATTGCCGGAGAGGCTGATCCGCCTAAAGTAGAAGGCTCTTGTCGGTCTAAAGCAATGGAGAGATCGGAATTTGGGAGAACGGAGCGAGACTGGATAGGTTCTTTCGTTGCAGACACGTCCGGCTTGACTGAGGATCCTTTGCCAACCGCTGGATTCTTTGCTTTGTTTGACGGCTGCATCCTCTCTTTCTTTTTCGCAGGAGCTTTTCCGGGGAGCAGGGACAAATCGTTTTTCGGGGGGAGCGCTTTCTTCTCTTTACCGGAAACAGGATGCATGACCTTCACAAAATGGCCGACGAGCGTGCGAAAGACAGCGGCCGTAGCGATGAATGCGGTAGCCACCGCGGCAATGGCTGTCAATACGACGGTGACGATGCGCTGTGCTAAACTAAGTTTACTGAAGTCCTCGAGCGCGTGATATCTGTTGCTCAGAGGGTTAAGAATGCTAATGCCGTCCATGGTTATTATTCCCTATATATATGTAACTACAATTCACGAAATTATAAGTAGTTAAATGATAGAAGTAAACACTAGATAAATTAATTAAATGTTAAGGAATTATGAATGTTTCATTAACAGACTTAACGAACGATCAATTAAAACGGATTGTGCAGTTTTCCCGCATCAGGAAGTGCCCACTATGTGGACTTGTTTGAAAGAGCGCCCTGTGCCAAAAGCAATCGAAGCAAGCCAATTGACGCCTGCGTAGAGAATGCCCACACACTGAATTAACTGCGCTTTACGGGTGAATTTTCGTATGAAAGTTAAAAAAATTCAGACTATTGGACTGATAGGCTGAAAATTTTTCAGGCTTTAAAGCCCAATTCAGCCAACAAATCATACGATTTTAGTTTGAGGACGGCCTCTTAAAGAAGAATCGCTTCATCTCGGCGATCAACTCCTCTTCTGGCAGAAAGTGGCGGGGGGCTAGCGGCAGAGCGTTGAAAAAATGTTTTCCATAGGGCTTGGTGAACAGACGCTTGTCGAGACAGATCACGCACCCTTTATCGGTTTTTCGGCGGATCAGCCGCCCGAACCCTTGCTTGAACTTGACGACAGCATCCGGCAGGGAGTCTTGCAAAAAGGGATCTCCGCCCTCCCGATGGATCTTTTCAGCCATTGCCTGCACGAGAGGCTCATCGGGCACTTTAAATGGCAGCTTCGCGATGACAACCAGCTTTAAGATGCCATCCGGAATATCCACCCCTTCCCAGAAAGAATCGGTCGCAAATAAAACGGCTCTCTTGGATGAGATAAAAGAGCGGATCAGCTCTCCCTTACTCAGTTGCCCCTGCTTCAAAACTGTGTAGCGCTCTTTTTCAAGCGCAGTCTTCAGCCGCTGATAGGCTTTATTTAAATAGGCAAAGGAAGTGGAAAGGATGAAGACCCCTCCCGGCTGAGAGCGCACGGCTTTCAAAATAAACTGGGAAGATTTTTCTAAAAATCCCGCTTCAAGCGGAGTCGGCATATCCTTGGGCACTAAAAAAAGGGCCTGGCGTGGAAAATCAAACGACGAGGGGTAGATGCTTTCGATAGGACTTTTGGCAGGCTCTTTGCCCGTCGGGATACCAAGCCGCCCCTTCAAAAACTGAAAGCCTCCATTGGCAGCTAATGTGGCGCTGCACAAGACAACCGTTGGAAACGCTTTGAACAGCACCGCCTCGAGCCGCTCTTTGATGTCGAGCGACGCCCGGTAGATGCGCATCGTCTCGATCCCCTTCCTGAAGGGAGCATCCACCCATCGCACCTCACTCGCGGCGAACGACTCGGCGATAAAACCGTCCGCTGTTTCGTAAGCGGCCGTGAGCCTCTTAATCAAGCTGGTGATGTCCAGGACAAGCCCGTCCGTGCATTCGCGGACACGCTCGTCCGTGAGGCAGCTAACGCCTGAGAGGGTCGATTGCGACTCGGCAAGATAGCCCTTGGCGCTCTCTAAGAAAAGGCGGAAAGCCGGTTCAGGACCCTTCTTCCAATCCGGCCCCATCAGGTGGTGCTTCAACAGGCGCAGCTTACTCTCGCCCTCAGCATCCCCTTTCTGCTGTTTATTTTGCAGCTCCAGCCAATCACTCAGCTGATCAAACGCATCGGCGGCCGAGCGAATCAGTCTATTTTTCGCCTCGGGAAGGGCGATATCGATCTTTTTCAGCAGGGTCTCGATCTCAGGCGTTCTGGTGAGGCTCCTGAGCCTCTCTCCAAGCTGGGGATATTTCCCCCCTTTGACACCGCCCTTCTCGACATGAAGCTTCCCCATCGTTTTGATGAGTGTGGAAAAGGAGGTGTTCTCCGCCATATGCTCCAGAGCGACATCTTCAAGATGATGCGCTTCGTCTAAAATCACCCGGGTATAATCCGGCAGAAGTCCCGATCCATTTTTTTCCCTGAAGGCTAAGTCGGAGAGAAACAGACTATGGTTGGCGATCAGTATCTTCGCATCCATTGCCTCTTTTCGCGCCTTGTAGAAAAAGCAGTCTTTGTAGTTTGGGCATTTATCCTTGCTGCAGGCATCGCGTTCGGCAGATACCTTCTCCCAAAGATCCGGTGAGGGATAGAGAGGCAGGTCCTTTTTCGTGCCGTCCAAAGTACTGTGGCTCCACGCCTCGATCCTGACAAGGTCCTTGCCTGTGTCATCGGGAAAAAGAAGAAGCTCCTCCATCGATTCCTTGAGCCTTCTAAGGCAAAGATAGTTGCCCATCCCCTTGACTAAAACAGCTTTGAAGTCGATGTCAAGAGCCCTTTTGATGAGAGGAATGTCTTTGATGAAAAGCTGTTCTTGCAAGTTGATGGTTTTGGTGGCAATCAAGACCCGCTCGCCAGTTTTGATGGCCCACAAGATGGCGGGCAGAAGATAGGCGAGGCTCTTTCCAGTGCCTGTGCCGGCTTCAACAAGGGCTATTCTCGCCTCATTGAACGCTTTGGTGACATCGAGAAGCATTTGTTTCTGCTCCTCGCGCGCCTCAAAATTTTTGTAGGCGACGGAGAAGGGTCCTTCGGAACCGAGCAGCTCCAGCATCTCTTCTTCAAAAAGAATGTTGTTCGCTTCTCGGATCGAGGGCATGGAAACACTAATGGTTGGTATACCGAAGCGAACTCAACTTTTAAAAAAGCGAATCCACCTCGGTATATATTAAATGGGGGCGTCTGCCAAGCGAAGAAAACCTGCCCTGACGAGGGTATTTTTTATTCCTCTTCCATCAGGTCTAAGAAGGCCTTAAGCTGCTTGGACCTTGTCGGGTGGCGCATCTTGCGAAGAGCCTTGGCTTCGATCTGACGGATCCTTTCCCTCGTGACGTTGAATTCGAGGCCTACCTCTTCCAGAGTTTTGGGCTTGCCGTCGAGCAATCCGAAACGCTGGATAAGCACTTTCTTTTCTCTGTCTGTCAAAGTCTCGAGCACTTCGTTCATTTTATCTTTCAGGATGGAGTATCCTGTTGCTTCCGCCGGAGAGTCAGCCTGCGTGTCTTCTAGGAAGTCGCCGAACTGGCTCTCGCCTCCGTCGCCCACCTCAGCCTGGAGGGATATGGGGTGCTGGGCTATCTTATAGATTTCACGGACGCGGTCGGGTGTGATCCCGAGTTCGTTGGCAAGCTCTTCAGGAGAGGGTTCTCTGCCGGTCTCCATCATCAGTTTTTTCGCACCCCGCAGCACTTTGTTGATCGTTTCGATCATATGCACAGGGATACGGATCGTTCGTGCCTGGTCGGCAATCGCCCGGGTTACCGCCTGACGGATCCACCAGGTGGCGTAGGTCGAAAATTTATAGCCGCGGCGGTATTCGAACTTTTCAACCGCCTTCATCAGGCCCATGTTGCCTTCCTGAATCAGGTCGAGGAAGGAGAGGCCCCTGTTGGTGTATTTCTTGGCAATCGAGATCACGAGACGCAGGTTGGACTCGACCATCTCGCGCTTAGCTTCCTGGCTCTTGTCCATCCAGCGCTGAAGCATACGGACGTCTTTTTTAAATTCGTCGATCGTCCTGCCGGCAGCCAGCTCTTTTTTCTTGAGCTTTCGCTGTGCCGCTTCCAGCTTCTGGTGAGCAAATTTATTGCGCTCGGCCCGCGGCTTAAGCTCCTGGATTTCTCTTTCCAAATCGATGAAGCGGTCGTAGGAATTCATGATCACTTCGCCGAAATCTTCGATGATGTTGGGGCGAAGGTGCATCAGGCGGAGATAGGCCTGCGTTCTGATGCGGCACTTTTCAATATCTTCGGCGATTTTGACCGTATCGCTTTTTTTGACATCTTTCCCGTATAGACGGTTCAAAAGATCATCCAATATGACATCTTCCGCCTTGAGAAGCTCTTTCAGCTTCGGCAGCTTGGCGATAAACTCCTGCTTGTTCTCGACCTCTTTTTCGGCGATGCACTTGTCATAACGCTCTTTGCCGACAAGAAGAAAGGTAGCGATCGAGATAGCCTCGTAGGTGGAGTAGCGGAAGCGCATGATGATTCTTTCGATCTGCTGCTGCGCTTTTTCGATACGTTTGGATATTTCCACTTCCTCTTCACGAGAAAGAAGGGGCACTGATCCCATTTCTTTAAGATACATCCTGACCGGATCGTCGGGTGCGCCTTCGACTCTCTTGGGCAATCCTTCGAGTTCTTTCGCTTCTTTCTTACGCTCTTTCTGGCGTTCGACTTCAGACTGGTTGAGAATCTGAATATCCATTCCGCTCAGGAAGATGAGGACCTGGTCGATCTCATCGGCCGAGTCAAACGACATCGGGAGGATTTCGTTGATCTCCTCATATGTGATGAATCCCTGCTCTTTAGAAAGGGCGACCAGCTCATCAATCTTCTGCTGATGCTGGGGAGTAAAAGCGTTCTTAAATGGTGCTTTTGTCATAATGTCCTTCGCGTTCCTCTTGGAAGCCCTTTTTCAGAGTGGAATCAAACATGAGATGTTGGGCAAAACCCAGTCTTCGGTAAAAAGAAGCCTTTAAAATATAAAAAGTTAAAGCAGCACGGAAAGTGTGCTTCAGTGAAAGGCTTTTTGTCAAGCGCATCCATAACCTGGATATTTTGCTTAAGAATAGAAAAGTTGACAATACAGTACAATGTTTTTTTAAATTAGCAACGGTTTTTTTAACAAGGAAAATCTTGACCGGTGCCTGGTCATGAAACGGCTTGCCGTTTCCTTATAATAGACTACAATTGCGGAGTATGCCAAATTTTGAGCCACCTTCGCCGTTATCGGGATTCAAAGTCTAGCGCTTCAAATTTTAAGTCGCGAAGGGAACAAAAACTTTACTGGCATCAATTCATGGCAAACCTGACAGCAAAAGATGCGGCGGGAAACACTCTTCTTGCCCCAGACGCCAAACGCGGGGAAGACTACTTCTGTCCTGAATGCGCGGCGGTCGTCAGGCTGCGCCTGGGATCCGAGCGGCGGCCCCACTTCTTTCACTTAGATCCCCCGGACAGCTGCAGGCAGGCGTTGAAGAGTCCCGAGCATCTGGCGCTTCAGCTGCACATCAAACATAGTTTTGAAAACCAGGGCGTTAAAGCAAATTTAGAACACCGCTTTCCCGCAATCAACCGCATCAATGATGTCTTTGTCCCAGAAATGAACCTCGGTTTTGAGATCCAGTGCTCGCCGATGACAGCAGAAGAGGCGCTCTTGCGAATTGCCGACTATCGACGCATGAATATCGATATCGTCTGGGTTTTGCATACCATGACCTTTCTCAAAGGCAAAGCGTCCTCGCTCGAGCGAGCGATCGCTAACAAGGCACACTATTTTTCTTCGATGAACGGCAAGGGCGAAGGGGAAATCTTCGATCTGTTCGCTCCCCTTGAAGGAGGGATGCGCAGAGAGCGAGGCATTCACTACCCGGTAGATATCACGACGCCCATTCTTAAAAGTCGACGAGGCAGCTTCAGAAACGAGCGGCCTCTTCATTTCAGGGGCGACCTTCTTGATTTGCTGCAAGAGCGCGGACTAGATCAGGCAACAACCGCCAAGATTCTTTTTGAAGAGGCGCGATGGATGGGTGCCAAAAGAAGTTTTGAGTGGAGAGACCTTTTAAGAAAGGGCTTCTTTATTTTGAAAATCTATTTTGATGAGCTTCTGCTCTCGTGCACAACCGGCAAAGAGATCAATGATACAGAACGCCCATAACATGGCTTTTGAAAACACCGGTCGGAATCATCCCGAGCAGGCACTGCACGACAACGTCTTCGTTGTTTTTATTTTTCATGACCAGGCTGGTTTTCGCCTCATGCAAAGTCGACAGCTGACCCACCACTTTTTTCCAGTCTCCCATCCCTTCTTGCACGATCGATTCGAAATCCTGGACAAATTTTTCAGGGCTGTAGCCCAGAATTGTTTTTACGTGGTTGTTAATGAAAAGAAGCCGGTTTTCCCGGGGCGAATAGACGATCACCGCGGCGCCGTTTTCACTACGTAAACTGTCACAAAGACGTCTTAAGTCGAGGGCGTAGTGGTCGGCCATATCCCGGAATCTTGCCGCCTGTCCTCTGATGTAGTGGGAACCGGTAATTTTTTGCGCGATATCCAGACATCTGCGCAGCTGCTTTTTGGCATCTTCCAAATTTTTTACGCTCTCGGGGGCAAGATAAGAATCTTGCGGCAGCTTTTCTACCTTGTCACTCTTGCTCAGGGGCGGCGAAGAAAGGGAGATGTTACGGAATAGATCTTCCTCTTTCTCATTTTTATCCCTCACTTCGGAGATGATGCTCATATCGGCGATCTGCAAAAGGGTCTTGATCTCGTAGGTGAGGTCGCGGATTTTTCCACCCAGCTTGTCGATCTCTTCCTGCTTGAACTCAAGGCGCGACTTCAGATCGGAAACAGTCTCCTGAAGCCCGATGTTTCTAAGCTTTTCTTCTTCTAGTTTCTCTTCAAAAAGCCTTTGAGCGCTATCGAGCTCCTCTTCCTTTAGCTCCTTCTCAACCCTCTCTCTCTCCCGTTCCTGATTGAGGCGCTGGATCTCTTCGTTGCGGAATGCAATCTCCTCCCGCAACTCTTTTTCCAACTGGAGAAAAGCGGTGTTAGCAGCCTCTTCACTCTCCTTCCCTTCCGCTGGAAGAAAATCAAGAACCAAAGGCTCCTCAGCAACAGGTGGCAGCTCCTCTTGCGGCAGCTCCGAACTCACTTTTTGGCGAAGCTCCATATAGATGGCAATCGATCCCATGGAGATCACAAAGAGGCCCATCGACAGAAATTTTGAGGAATATAGGGATATGCCGAAGTAGCCGGCAGCGCCGATGATGAGCGACAGGGGAAGGGTGTAGAATAAAACCGTTAAGAGAAGTGGCCTTAAACCGCTTCCACCTTTACTCATAGCAAAGCCGCGCTTTCAGAACTTTACTTTGACTGTACTAAGAACTCGATCAAAAGGTCTTATAAGCCGGCAAACAATTTGGCTTGAACAGATCCGATCTTAGTCGATTTGCACGATTCCCTGCCTCTTAACCAAGGGCGGGAAATAGAGCATAAGATGTTCTTATACAGTGAAATGCTAAGCTCCAGGTTACAAAGTGATATGGATTCTGAAACGAATTGAAAATTGAGGATTTTGGCCGAGAAACCGTCCACAAGCCAAATTTCAAATTCCTTTCAGGATAATTTCATTAATATACTAAATCTCCATTTATCTCGAAACGCATTGCAAACTTACCGGCTATTAAAACAAAAGACCTTGAAAATCAATGATTGAGAGTGCGTCCCTTCACGATGCCGCAAGCGTCTCAAAATCTGGTTTTTGGCAAAGAGAAAGCTTCCCCAGATTGAAAAATTGCAACTCACCCATATGTGATTTGCATCTTTCACCCCCCTAGGCCGTCTCACAGCCTCCATACCAAATTTTGACGCGTTTTCGTCATCAAGCACTGTTTTTAAACCCTTTCAGCGGACGAGTTCCAGCCTTATCTTGATGGAGCTGACGGTTAAGTTCGGATGTCTGGGATCGGCTGCGGACACCGGCTCGATACAGACAAAAGAGGAGTTTTTCGAGCGCCACAGCTGCCAGCTGTTTTCCGAGGAGGAGCTCTCGTAGGTTGTGAGCAGGGTGTAACCATCCAATTTCAGAGCGATTTCCCCTTTAAGCAGGTTAGGAAAAGGGCGAAAAGTGTAATCGGCCTCTTGGCTTAGCGAAAACGAAAGCCGGCCGGAGCTTTCTTCGTACCCGATCAAAGCGGGTATGGGCTTGACCTCCCCGTCCACGATATAGTTACCGGCCACGCGGCTGATCACCTCTCCCTTATTACCTGGGACATGGTAGTAAAAGTGAATTCCCATGACCGAATCGGCCTGGCTTACGGACGCCATCTCTAGCTCAAGACCGCCGCTGACCCAAGCCGCCTTATAGCGCATGAGGAAATCCTGGCCCTCGATATCGCTCAATTTGACACCATTTAGGGTATCTCCCCCTTTCAAGGTGGCATCGATGGACCTGGCATCGTTTGTGCTCGTCCAGGCGGCATACCTTCCAACACCGTGGGAGAAAGGATCGGTGCCCTCCGGGATGGCGCCTCTTTTCACATGAGGGAAGAGCGCGAGGTCGAGATTTTTAGGAAGTGATTCGGTTTTTCTGCGATGGAAATGAGGGCCTATCATAGCCCCAAGGCCGGCAAAGCGCTCCTCAAAAAGATGTTGGGTGGACTGATCGATGACTTCGACTCCATCGAAGATCAGGCTCTTCAAATTCATGCCCTGGGAGGGCGCAAAGCGGGCCTGATATTTTCCTTTCTCTCTCGATTCCTCGATGATGACATCTTCCATTTGCTGATCCTGGTGCGTTGAAATTTGAGCTTTACACAGAAAACATCTCAAAACCGGAGATTTTGAAACACTTTCAGTATAGGACAGTCGCTACGGAACACCTTAAAAAAAAGTGTGGAATCAAGCAACCGCCTTTTTCCTCAGCAAGACAAGATAAGCTATGGCAATTAAGAGCAGGGAGGCCGAGAAAATCTCCTTCATGGGGATTTTTCGCTGTAGAGTCGATCGGTCCGGACTGGACCGGTCGTAAAAAACTGCCTGCGGGATTTTGCGAAGCTTCTCGATCCACACCTCGGCGGACTGTTTATTTAAGAACACCGGCTCTCTCAAAACGGTCTGACCGGAAAACTCTTTGGAATCGGCTTTGAATCGATAACTGCCTTCAAGGTAATAGCGGCCCCAAGAACCTTCCCATACCTTCCAGTCCACCCTGTCCGCTATCGCCTCCTCTTTGGCTAAAAAAAAGGTGGAGAGGCCGGTATATGCTTTTCCGGCATAGTAGAGGGAAATAAGGAAGAAGATGACCAGCAAAGCTGTGGCCCCGTGCCTTACCATTACCTTCATATCGAATAGAATTCCTCGGGTACCGCGGATTCAAATTTCATGCTTTTCCCCGTCTTGGGATGATTCAAAGTCAGCTCAAAAGCATGCAGCATCAAACGATGGAATGGGTTTTTTGTCGAGCCGTATTTTTTGTCGCCGACAACCGGCACCCCTGCCATCTGACAATGGACGCGGATCTGGTTTTTCCTGCCCGTCTCCAGCTTAAGCTCAAGAAGAGAAAACGTCCTTCCTCTTTTGACTGTCTTATAGTGGGTGACCGCAAGCTTTCCCTCCGTCTGATCGCTGGTGTTCTTGACGACATAGTTGGCATCTTCCCGCAGATACGAGCGCCACTCGCCCTCGGATGGGTCGGGCTGCCCTTCAACGACTGCCAGATACCGTCTCTTGGGACGCCTCTTTTCAAACTCCTCTTTCAAAAAATCTCTCGCTCCCTCGTTCAGGGCAAAGACGAGCAGACCCGAGGTGTCTTGATCAAGCCGGTGGACGGGAAAGACACGCGCTTTGGGAAAATGTCTCTTCAGCAGGGCGTGCATAGTTTTATCGGCCTGAAAATCGGTGGCTACCGTAAGCAGGCCATAGGGCTTATCCACGATGGCGATGTCCTTATCGCTGTAAAGCAGCTTGACATCCCCTTCCAAAAAGCTCTTTTTAGCCAAAACCTTCACCTTCTGTCCCCTCATCAGAGGATGAAGAGGAGAGGTTGCCACCGCTCTGCCCACCACCACTCTGCCTTCGGCGACCATTTTTCTTAAGGTAGCCTTCGAGCTATCCGGGTATTTTTTTCCAAGAGAGGAGAGTAAATTATCCTCCTCTTCAACCGTCCATTCCATAACGCCAAGCTGGTTAAATTTAATAATTCCATCGATTGTAGGACTTTTTTCCTTTCTTCAGAATCCATTTTTCCTAAGAGCCTGTCCTAAAACTGAAATCGTATGATTTCCTTGCGGACAGGCTCTAATTGTTAGGAAAAGCGGGCTCTACGATGAACCTTCGCTCTCCTCAAGTGTGAAAGGCTCATCGAAAGTATAGGAGAAGCGCTTTTCATCATTGACATTGCTCTCGATCGCAAACACCGTCTGGTTTTTCTTGCTGTAGTTAACCAGCTGCGACAAAATGTTTTTATGGTCGATTGCAGGAGTCTTGCTATGGATGGCGAAGCTTTTCAAAATTTTCAGCACTCCCTTCCACGTCTTTTTGTGTGGACAAACCTTCCAGTAGAACGGGATTTCAGCGAGTTCCTCTTGGCCCTCGATAGCGACGACATCAGGCCTAAGCCTCCTGTAGATCCCATACTTCCGCAGGATTGCCACCTCATAGTGACCGTCTTCCCTGATCTCGACATGATAGTCCATTCCCTGCTTCAACTTGGCGAAGTAGGGGTCGGCGAAAAGGGTGGGATAGAGCGATCTCATCACCTGATCGGCAAAGCCCCAGCAGCTGTTGGATGTGAGGCGCAAGACATTCAGGAAAGGAAGAGGATGCTCTTTTAGCAAGCCCGCTATTTCGCTGTTTTTTTTCGTTCCGATCTTCAAAAGGACATCCACATCACGCGCAATCTCTTCAGCGGGCTTTTGAGTGCCCCCCGCCTTTTCAAAAGCGGTGAAAAGCTCCGTGTAAAAACTCTTCATCGAAGAGAATTCTGTTAATAAGGCAAATATCTTTTTCGATCTTCCAAAGGGCAGTTCCAGATTCATGAACCGGCTCTCCTGTTTATGAATCCAGCTAGACAAAGCCAGGAGGTGATAAATGTAGGAAAGCGCCTCTTTATAGGTCGGGTCCCACCAAAATCCTTCAAAGGATCTCCAGAAGAAGTCGTGCGAAAACGTCTCCTCCTCAACGAGGCCTTTCGCTCTTAAAAACGTTGTCAGCCGATTAGAGGCCAAATCGCTCTGATCCATCCACAGCATAGCCAACGCCAAAAAGGCTTCATCTTCTTCACCAGAAAAATATTTTTTGAAGTTATTATAGAATTTTTTCTTCGTCTCCGTCTCGCCGGTTTTTATCGATGAGTAGACAATATGAAAGAGGAGCGATCTTAATACCCTTCGTACAAAGAGATTCTTTTCCGCCTCGCGGTAAAGCGCCCGGAACATCTCTGCGGGAGATGCATTATAAGCAATTTTTGAGGAGTCGAAGAAAAGCTCTCCATTGATCGTCATGCAATTCATCAAGACGGGAGTTTCATCCGACTGTTTCATGCAGCGAAGCACTTCGCCCACCTCAATGGTGCTGATGGAGAAAGGGGCACTGGGCGTCTCATAGCACACATGCTTGATATGGGGTATCATCCCCTTGTTCATCATCAGCCAGTCAAAATCGCGGATTTCCCCTTCAAGCCCTGATTTACTCTCCGGAGTGGGATTGCTCCACCCCTTTAAAAAGGCGATGACTCTCATCTGCTCTTCCCTGTTGTCGCCAAAGGCGGAACCTATGCACATTTTAGTGCTGTTTTTGAAGCGCCCCTCCAACACCCCGCACGCAACGTCTAAAAACTTCGACAGGACAATCCCTTCTTCCACTCCATAACGAACCTGCGGAAAGCGCTCAATCGCCGTCAGACTGCACAAAATTCTGTACACGTCGGTCGTCCAGGGCGATCTCTTGTTTTGAAACCGAATGTAATTGAGCAGCTCCCTTCTCATGAGATGCAGTCTTTCCAGGATCGGAGTGAGCAACACGCCGCTGTTCTGAAAAAGAGTGGCCAGCATCTCAGACCGTGGAGACTCTGTCAGCAAAAAGCGATGCGGATTGGAGAGTTCGGCCTTGTTTTGCATAAACCACACACTGTTCTCGCGCGCGCAGATCCTCTTAAAAAGCTCGTTCATCGATTTAAACGACACCTCCGGCAAATCCCCCTTGCTTCTCCTTTTCTCCAGACAGCTCAATAAAATATTTTTGGCTCTTTTATCGAATTCGCCTCTTCCCCCAAGAACTGAAATTTCATCAAAGTCGTCAAGCGGAGCCTCTTTGCTCCTCAAGTGGGAAGGTAGGTACTTTCTCTTCTTGACCTCGCCTGGACCCTCGTGGGAATCTTTTGACTGGGAATCGGAGCTGGACGGCTCGCGATAGGAGTAAAGAAACTCGCTTTTTTTAAACTCGCCTACGCTTAACGCCCGATGAAAGTACTTCTCTTGCTTATTCTCTCCCTCCTGTTCATCTCCTTCTGCCTTGAGTTCCTCAAGAGACCTGCCTCGAACGGCATTCAAGTCAAGAACCGGCATACCCTCTTTGACCTTTCCGGTTTTCTTGGCGACCTCTCTTAAGGAAACAGGCTCTGACGGTTCTGACTTTGTCATCAACTGAGTGAGGGCGGATCTGTTCCTTGGAACTTTTTGCTCAGCGGAAACAGCGCGCTTTCTCGGCTCTTCCGGCGCCCCGCCAAAGGAGGCGTGAGCGGATTCCGGCTCTACGGATCCTTTTTTCCTTGTCGGCGAGTGTTCTTCCAAGGCCGCCCCCGAGTCGGAGCTGGAAGTCAAAACCAGGAGAGTAGTCACATTGCGCCTATGCCTGCCCTCTGACGAGAGGCTGCGCTTTTTTCTCTCTTCCTGCGAGTCACCGGAGATGGAATGAGGAGACTCTTTGTCTTTCGGCGAGTCGCGCCGCGAAAGGGATTGATCCCCCACCTTGGGCATTAAAACTGCCTGAGCCCTCGATTGCACAGCTTCCGTCCTTTTGGGACTATCCCGCCGTCTTGGCAGGGTACGCGGCGAGCCGGAAGAGGCGGAGTGAGGCGTTCCAAGAGAGGTCTTTCTGACAGGTGGGTACAACTTGGGGCTTGGGTTCTCCTCTTTGTCGCTTCCGGCCTGACTCGGCGACTCTTTAAGGGGAGCTACCGTGCCGGTCTTCGCAAAAGCAACGCTTCTGACCTTCTCGATATCTAGCGAAAAGGACTGCCTCTTGGCTTTCCTTTCGTTTGGAGCCACGGGCTTGCCTTCTTGCTGCGGACCGCCGACTACAAGGGTGGCTACCCTCTCTTCGGAAAGAGAAGCCACTCTCTCCTCTCTTTCCGCAGAAGGACTTAAAATGCCTGAACCGAGATCCGAAACCCGGATCTCCGGATCGTCCCCCTCTTGAAATTTTTTGTCTTCCCTTGACGAGAATCCATCTCCCAGGTATTTCTGCTTCTCAGTTCTTCTTTCCACATTGAATGCCATAGACCCTCCTCACAGTCCAGGTATGTAGAGAAGAACTAAGCGGTAGGGCTACGCTCTTCTCCTGACACCCTTCAAATTAAAAAAAATTTAAGCGTAGCGATTTTTTAGCAGTCGCAATCGGCCAATTCAGCAGCAAACCATATATACATCAGTTTTAGTACAGGCTGTAAGAGGCCTTCCACAAAATTGGGAAAATGGACAACCTAGAAAATGTACAGCATAGAAAAAGAGAAATCGATCAAATTTCTGAGGGGATTGTTTTTCAAACGATGAACATTTTAATACCTCCTCTATTCCCTATACCCTCCAATTTAGTCAACCCTTGCCAAATCATAACTTTGATTTAAAATAAATTGATCCGTAAGCCCGAGCCTTAGAGACAGTCTCTTACTCCTCTCCGCCTAGGGAGAGCGCAGGCGAGTTCCCTCTCCTTGACGAATTATCTTTTAAAACCTATAATTTAGCTGTTTTTGACTGATAAAGTTATGAATTTCAACCTACAGAGGAAAAATGGCTAAAGATAAAGCAGGGGATAAAAAAGCTCCCGTGAGACGCCCCCAGGCCCAAAAGCGCGATATCCAAAACAAGAAAAGAAGGCTGATCAACAAGTCGTTCTTGTCTTCTCTCCGCACAACTTTGAAGCAATTTGCTGCAGCAGTTGAGAAAGGAGACAAAGAGGCTATCACAGCTTCCCTGAAAGAAAGCTACTCCATGCTGGATAAAGGAGCGAAGCGCGGTATCCTGAAGCTGAACGCAGCTTCAAGAAAAAAATCCCGCCTCACAGCCCAGGCATCTGCCAAGCTCGCATAAGTTTCTTCCGCCCCCCCCCCTTGAGGCAGCGGTATTTCCCCCCTTGCATTTTTTCGTGAAAGATAGCATCAACAGAAGAGTCCGCATTTTTTAAGAAAACAGGCCGGAGTTTGTTTTCCTATAGCGGCGATCCATCCGATCGCGCTTGAAATCTCGTTTTGGACAGTTGAACTTTATTTCCGGATCAATCCTCATGAAAGCGATCATTTTGGCAGCCGGGGTAGGCAGCCGCCTGGGAAACTCCCTTCCAAAACCGCTCACCGAGCTCATCAGCGGCGAGAGCATCCTCGAGTGGCAAATAAAAATGCTCAAAAGCTCCTCTTGCCCGCAGATCATCGTCGTCGTCGGCTTCAAAAAAGAGCTGATCATGGAGAAGTTCCCGGATGTGCTCTACGTGTACAATCCCGATTATCTTAAAGAAAATACCTCAAAGAGCCTACTCAGGGCCCTCTCCCTCATCGATGAAGATGTCTTATGGCTGAATGGCGATGTGGTATTCCATCCCAAAACCATCAAATCCATCTTGAGCTCCAAAAGGGCGGCGATGCTGGTGAACTCCTCAAAGGTTGGTGAGGAGGAGGTCAAATACAACTTAAACTCCTCCGGCTTCATCAAGGAGATTGCTAAAACAGTATCCGATCCGAGAGGAGAAGCTGTCGGAATCAATTTCTTTCCGAAAGAGAGCCTCGGAATGCTTCGCGACAACCTCAGGAGTTGCAAACGGGAGGATTACTTCGAGTATGCCATCCAGCTTTGCATCCACCAAGGGCTTGACGTCGAAGCGGTCGAATGCGCAGAAGGCGACTGCGTGGAGATCGACTTTCCCGAAGATTTACAGCGGGCCAACGACCTGGTCAAACAGTGGGATCTGACTTAAAATTATTTCTTAGGAGGGGTCTGACACTCCCTGAAAAGATCTTTGCGGATCTCTTCAAAGGGCCTCTCTTCGCCAAACGTATACCTGTCGATTTTTTTTCTGATAGCCGAAAACCGCTCCTGATCATACGGAAGGGCTTTTTCTATAATCCGGTATACATTGGCGAAGTCTTCTTCCTCAATTAAGGTTCCGCACTGGAAGAGGAAGGTTCTTCTGTCATTTTTTGGATCTTTTCGATCCTTGTTCAGAAAGAACATGGGTCTGTCGAAAGCGAGGAAGTCGTATCCTATGGAGGACATGTCGCCTATATAGATATCGGCTCTCGCAAGCAACGGATAGATCAGAGGAAAATCGGTCACGAAGAAAATATTACTCGCCTTGGCGTACCGGCCTAGGATCTCATAGAAACCGACAGTATCATCCAACTCAAGGCGCGGATGCAGCTTCACCAAGATATTATAATCGGAAGGGGCGTTGTCCAGAAGGTGATGACAACTGTCAAAAAAGGTGGTCGACTGCTCCAGATCCATCCAGGTGGGGGCGTAGAGGATTGTCTTTTTATTCGGGTCAAGTCCTCCGAGCGCATCCTCATTTGCAATCTGATCGAGGTACTCTTTGTGTTTCTTGTAATAAGAGTAGCGGTAGTTGCCTGAGATAATGAACTGATTTAAGTTCTCATACACCCCCTCGCTCTTTAACAGATCGAGCATGTTATCTCCATAAACGAAGGTGATGTCTTCGTTGGCCATTTTCCTGATGTAAAATACTTTATCGGAAAAGCCGTGGGGAACGTGGACATGGCGCATCGTTTTACCATACTCCTTTTCCAGAGGAGCAAATTTTTCCCGGAAGACGTGCCTGTCCCATAGGTCGCTCATCAAGACAACGTCGTAGTGTTGAAGCAGATATTCGGGGTTAAACTCCTGAAAGGCGACGATCTCGCCTTTAAGACCGGGATAGAAGCGCATATTGCGCGCCATGTCGTCTTCCTCAACAAAGAGGAAGGGGATCTCGAGCAGCGCGGCCATGGGAGAGAGATGATCGTAATAGTGGATATGGGACGACTGATTGAGGACGCAGGCGCGCACGGCATTTTCCATCATCTTGACAACCCTTATGATTTTTCCAATCGGCAACCTTGGATACGAGCTAAAAACTGAAATCGTATGATTTTTTAGTGAGCCGTCTCTTCTACCGAAAGTGTCTCAAAATGGGGTTTTTGCAAAGACAAATCTCCCCACGATCGAAAGATTGTGAGTTGTCTAATATCCCAAGCGGTCTCAGAGTCGCGAGGCCCCTATGCCAAATTCTGATAGGCTTTCGGTATACGACAAGACATACCGTCAAATCAGCTGACGAACATTTTTCAGCGTCTTGTGGATAAATTCGGCTCTTCTGTGCGATAGCTCCTCAGCTGAAATGCTATCCTTAAACTGACTCAGAAGATGCGCTCGGCGGCAGTTGAAAAACAGTAAGTTCAGCTCCTCAAAAGAGATGCCCTCAAACCATCCCAGATCAACTCCCAGCTTCACCAGGCTGATCGCATTCAACGCCTCGATCGCCTCAATCTGATAGGAGTGAACTAAAATGCCAAAAGCGCGGCTGACACGGTCTTTGATTTCCGCCATCGATTCCGACTTGATCTTGGTGCGTTCGGCCACCTCTTCGACAGTGAGCTTGGTGACTAAAGAACGGATAGAGGCGATGATATTCTCTTCGCTCATCCCCAATGTGTAGTTGTTTTTGATGACTAAGACATCGCCGATGATCTCTGTCGGGCTGCCCTGAAGGCCTGTGATTGAAAACGACTCATCGGCCGTCGACTCCAAGATCTCATCGATCTTACCGCAGTGGATCAGCCCGGTGAGCTGAAGGTAGGCTGTGACCTCGAAAGCGCTTCCGGAGTCGCCGGGATCGGATGTGAGAAAGCCGAAGCGGGGCAAAAAAGCATATTTGATCGACTTTCCAAGTTCCGTTTCCGTCTTGACTAAACGGTTCCAGGAGTTTTCCATTTCCCCTTGCACGTCGACAATGAAAAACTCGATGTGGTTGTCGATATTGAGCAGGACAAGAAAGCTTCCTGACTCATCGATCATGAAGGCCTCTCCACTGTGGGCCTGAAACACCTTCTCCCGGGCGAAAAAGTGCTCCATCAGGTATTCCTTGTCAAACGCTTCGGCCTTTTCCGCGGGAAAAAGGAGCATTTGCCGCAAACCGGGCTCTTTTGCCAGTTCTTTAGAAACCAGCGCGATGATCGTTTTCTGCAGATCCCCGTTCAGCTTGCCTGGGAAGTTGAATTTCTCAATATTGCGTTTTAAAGAGACTGTACTCGCCAGAAAAATTTTGTTGGCGTTTGTATCCCACAGCTTTTTCTCGGAAAGAAACTGTGCCGGGCGAACGGGATCCTTCATGAATCTTTCTTCTCATTTTTCTTATTTTTCTCAGCCTCTTCGGACAGGGCGTTGATCTGGTCCCGAATTAAGGCCGCTTGCTCATACTCTTCTTTCTTTAACATCTCGTTTAAAGCTTCATTCAGGGCGATGAGTTGAAGCGAAGGATTGACCTCGATCGTCTCGCCGGGGGTTCTTCCCATATGCAGCGGCTGATTTTTCTTGGTCGTGTTGATTTTGAGAGGGATTTTGGCGCGCGATGTCAGTTCGATCAGGATTACATCGGCAAACACTTCGTAGCAATGGCTGCAGCCTAACGGATGCCCAACCTGGAAGTCCTCGAGGCTTGTTCCACAGTCGCCACAGACAAGACCCGCCTTGGCTGTATTTGTTTCATGATGCGTAAGAGCTGATCCTTTGAGCTTTTTCTGAAGATTGGGGCAATCAGCGCACATGGATGTTTCGGTGACTTTTCCCTTTTCCGCCTCTGTATAGCGAACGCTAATCTCTTTTTTGCACTCGCCGCACTCAAGAGGCCTTTCCGGCAGCTTTTCCTCTTGATCTTCAAAAAAATTCTGTTCCATATGCCTCGTTACCCTATTTTTACCGGAAGGCGATCGTCAAACCGAAGCTTTCCTGTTCAAGCAAGAAAGGGCCGCTCTTGAAGGGGTCTTCTGCTGTTCAATATAGAATGTTAAGGTAATAATTGTAAATAAGGAGGGGTGGGGAGGTGTGTGAATCAAATTGAGTCTTGATGGATTCGAACCATCGACCCTCTCATTAAAAGTGAGATGCTCTACCGCTGAGCTAAAGACTCGTTTGATGACCCCAAGGGGATTCGAACCCCTGTTATCGGAATGAAAATCCGGTGTCCTAGGCCTGACTAGACGATGGGGCCGGACTGATGAACCTGCTTTTCAGAAGATTTCATCATCTTTCATTGAAGAGCCTTAATATTACATGCAGCCCGATTTTTTTTACAACGCAAAATTCAGTTTTTTTTCATTTTTTCCTAAGTCGTTATCAGAAAGGGATCTGCCCTAGAGCAGATCCCTTTTCCTTACACTGTAGACACCTCTTTTTCCTTCTGAGCGCTCAGGTCGTCGGCTATTTTGCAGTATTTATCAGTCAGGGTCTGAATGTCCTTTTCGTGATGGACACACTGATCTTCGCTGATTTTACCGCCGTTTTTCTCTTCGCGAACGATTTTGTTGGAATGGGCGCGCACATTACGAATGCTCACTTTGGCCTCTTCGCGTCTTTTGTGGCACAATTTGATCATATCCTTGCGGACGCTTTCGTCCATGGCAGGGAAGTTGATGCGCACAACATCTCCTTCGACAACGGGACGGAAGCCGAGGTTGGCCTTATCGATCGCCTTGCCGATGGTTGAAGTGTTGCTTTTGTCGTAGGGAGTGATCAAAAGCTGTCTCGGCTCCGGAACGGTGATGTTGGCAACATCACGGATGCGCATCTGGGAGCCGTAGATCTCCACAGAGATGCTATCGAGAATCCCGGGATTGGCCCTGCCGGTGCGAATATTTTTGAGTTCTTGGGTCAGGTGGTTGATCGCCTCTTTCATTCCCTGTTCTGTCTGTTCTTTGATCCCCATTATTAATCTCCACTTACTAGGGTTCCATTCTTTTCTTGTAAAATCGTTTCAAATGGCTGCGAGAAAAGCTTAGCCATATTGAAGACAAAGATCGGGATGCGGCTGCTTCGGCATAACGCGATAGCCGTCGCATCCATGACTTCCAGTTTGTCGGCAAGAATCTGCCCGTAGGTGATGGTCTCAAACCTTTTGGCATCCGGATGTTTGATAGGATCTTTGGTATAGATGCCGTCCACTTTTGTGGCCTTTAGCAGAAGATCCGCCTGAATCTCGCTTGCTCTTAGGGCAGCGGCGCTATCGGTGGTGAAATAGGGATTGCCTGTCCCCCCCACAAAGATCAGGGTCGTTCCCTGGGAAAGCAGATCGAGCGCTTTACGCCACTCGTACTGCTCCACTATTGGGGGGCAAGGGACGGCGCTTAGAACTTTGGCCTTGGTCCCTTGAGCCACCAGCGCCCGTTCGAGGGCGATTCCGTTCATCATTGTGGAAAGCATTCCCATGTGATCTGCCGGCGTCTGCTCGATGCCGATCTCTTTGAGACGCACACCGCGGAAAATATTGCCTCCACCGATCACAAGGGCTGTTTCCATCCCTTGCTGCTTCATCATTTTGATGGCGACAGCCAGCTTCTCGCAGCTTTCCGCTTCGATCCCAAAGGGCTTTTCTCCCATCAGGATTTCGCCCGAAAGCTTGAGCAGCACCCTCTTCGGTTTTATTCTTTGCTCCATACACCCTCTTTTTTGCCTCAGGATAAACGGATCGGGATAAAAGGTGTATACCGAAATGCGTAAGAGCTCTCTAGCAGATAATGTATTCCGATTGCTGATAGAGGGTTGCCATCGACTGCGATCTTTCATCGACGCTCAGCGGCGTCTCTTCCGGGTAGACTTTAATCAGTTGCATCGGAACAGGCATGCCTGTTAGCGGGTTGGCAATGCAGGCCGGGCACAAGGGGAGCTCTTCCCCCGATTGGCATGACTCGCCTGATTTAAATGAATCAAATATTTCCCTGACTGTTTCGGATGTAAACAGGGCGCCGCAGCGGTCGTGATAAAAAGTTGCCCCGGAAAGATTCCGCCTTTTGAAATCGATAAGCCGCACTTGCCAGCGGTCCCCGATTTTCTCGAGCCTGGTCAGGAGTGGTTTGAAGGCTCCTATTACCTTAGAGTGGCACTGGGAGTAGCATTTTCCCATCTGGTCCGCTTCACTTCTTCCCGTAAGATGCCCGCACTCAAAGAGAACGGGGTCTATGACCGTGGAAAGCGTGATGGGATCGGTGATGCCAAGAACCTTTTGCGGCAGGGCCGATGAGCTGGGTTTTTGCGAGTACTCTAGCGATGTCAAATGAGGGAATTTGGCCGCGAGGTTGCGCATCTCCTCATTACCGATGGACATCGTTGTGCCGATGATGCTCAGCGCCTCAAGCGAAGGGATGCTGCTGACGTGGGGATTGAGCACGGAATCGACACGGGGGCAGAAGTCCAGCGAGAGCGATTTTAATTTCTTCAGGAGACACGCAAATTTCAACCCCAGACTGGAAACCCATGTTTTATCCATCTTAAGCTCTTCGATCTGGGCCAAGATGGGCAAACTCACCCGGGTTTGCAACCCACCACAAGACGCCTCCTCGGCGCCTTCGATGAACTTAAACCACAGCAGGCTTTTTCCCGATACCATGTTGCGGCTTAGGTCTATCTTAGAAATGCAAGCTCTGACTTTGTCGCCGGTCTGCTCCATACACCTTCTGGCAGCTTCCTCAGCTACCACACCGAATAGATTGACGAGAGTTGCTACCGTGAAATTGTTGATCCCAAGACGGACTTGGGAGTGGTCTTCCTGAAATCGCAAAGAGTCAAGAGAGGATAGATCGAGGCTGAATTTCATTTCATCGGCCTCTTGCGTGATTAAGCTGAAGCGGTTGATCTGGCCATCACTGTCGGCCATCTCCTTGAGGACTCCCAGCGCGAAAGGCTCTAGCGGCACGCTTTTTCGTTCGGCGATATTGAGAACTTCATTCACAGAGAAAAAATTAAAGGACACGCTATTCATGATGTTCTCCTTGCTTGCGTACTTTAGTTGCGCGCTAAAATATTTTAATAATAGGCAAAAGATTCTATCAGAATAAGAAATAAATAAAAAGAAAAGCAGTTAACGATTTTCAAACAAGTCAATAATACCGAAAACGTTTCAAACTCCGGCACTGAGGTCTTGAGCAAACCCTCTCCTATCCCACTATGGGGTGTCTCACACCCTTTCACCCTGGGGAGATCTTTCTCTTTGCCAAACATAAAGAATATGGGCAAAAAAAAACCCGCCGGATGGCGGGTTTACTTGAAGAAAAAAATGCGTCGATTCGATTAACGGCCGACATCCCAGCGAGTGAAGGAAGCGATCGCAAGAGCCTTTCCAGACTCTTTGCCGCGAGCTTGCACAAGCTGTGCGACTGACATTTTGTCATCGCGGATGTAGGGTTGCTCTGTCAGGCACTGTTCTTTGAAGAACGCCTGCAGTTTACCCTCAACAATTTTCTCTTTCATCGCGTCAGGTTTATCCTGAGGCACCTGGCTGCGGACAATCTCTTTCTCATGATTGAGAACGTCCTGAGGTACGCTGGCTGGCGAGAGGAACTGAGGGTTTGCGGCCGCGATATGCATCGCGATGTCTTTCGCAAGCTTCTCTTCTCCCTGTCCGGCGATCTCTACAGTGACGAGGATTTTCCCGCCGAGGTGGGAGTAGATCCCGATCGAGTGGTCGCCTTTCTTGGGGAACGCCTGGACTCTTCTCACCTGAATGTTTTCGCCGATGGTCTGGACAAGAACTGCCCTGAATTCATCAACGGTCATCGACTGGTCTTTGGAGTAGGGTTCTTTAAGGAAAGCGTCCAGGCTGGCTGGATTGCTCTTCGCAGCTTGCTCTGCCAGGCTCTTGACGAACTCCTGGAATTTGTCGTTTTTAACGACAAAGTCTGTCTCAGCATTCACTTCAACGAGCGCTACTGTCTCAGAGCCTTCGAATGAACCGATCTGCCCTTCGTTTGTTGCGCGTCCTTCTTTCTTTACTGCCGAAGCCATACCGGACTTACGGAGGTTTGTGATCGCAAGATCCATATCCCCGCTAGCTTCCACCAACGCATTTTTACATGCGTTCATGCCGACGCCTGTTCTTTCGCGCAGTTCTTTAATCATGTCGATTGTGATTTCGTTAGCCATCGGACTATTCTCCTTCTTGACTTGCCAATGCGTCTTCCATTCTCTTCGAAGCTGCAGATTCGCTGTCTTCTTCGCCTTCAGTCTGCTTGCCGATGCCGATCTGCATCTCGCCTTTTTTGGCGACGACAGCCTGGGCCAATGCGTCCAGGATGAGCTTAATGCTCTTCAAAGCGTCGTCGTTGCAAGGAATGACGTGCTGGATTGGATCCGGGTTGCAGTTTGTGTCGACAAGCGCCATGACCGGAATGCCGAGCTTGTTAGCTTCTGCAACGGCGATGTGCTCTTTGGATGGGTCAACAACAACAACGAGGCCTGGGGGCTTTCTCATGCCGCGGACGCCGGAGAGGTTTTTCTCCAGTTTGATCTGCTGCTTGGTAAGCTCGGACAGCTCTTTTTTAGTGATCGTGTCAGCTTGGGTCGAGATTTTCTTTTCGATCTTTTCCAGCTTCTTGATCGACTGACGAATTGTGTTGAGGTTGGTCAACATACCGCCGAGCCATCTTTCGCTGACGTAAAATTCGCCGCATTTTTCAGCCAGCTCTTTCACAACGTCTTTTGCTTGCTTTTTTGTGCCGACAAAAAGAATGGAGCGGTGTTTCTCAACCACTTCTTTGACGATGTTAGTAGCATTGCGCAGAAGATGCAATGTTTTGGCGAGGTCGATGATGTAAAGACCGTTTCTTTCCTCGAAGATATAACGCTTCATCTTCGGGTTCCAACGGTGGGTCTGGTGCCCGAAGTGGGCTCCTGCCTCTAAAAGATCCTTAATAGATACAGAAATCTGTTCTTGGTTCTGAGTAGCCAAGCCTTGTCCCTCCTATTTGACGACGGCATTTCGCACTGATTGCGAAATTTCGGTCTTGGTGTTAATTTCGATGTTTTTTTAAAGCTACACCGAACCCTTTTAAGGAGAGCAAGAGGGCTGGCAAAGTGAAAGAGGGGAGGTAGGTGGTGTTGCGCTGCTTAAAAGAGCCCGGTGTAATAGCGCCTGATCAGAATCGAACTGACACTCGTAGCTTGGAAGGCTACTGTTCTACCATTGAACTACAGGCGCGTAGTGGTACAGGCATTATGCTATCTTGAGGTTTTTATTGCAAGGGGGCTTCTCTCTTTTTTTCTGATGGGCCTCTCGCCCCTCTTAAAACTCATCCGGCAAGAGCGGCGATGGTGGCGTTGCGGCCGCTGCCCTTGTCTCTTCTATAGGAGAAAAAATCCTCCGGCTCTCTTACTGTGGAGATGCCGGCGATCTGGATTTGAGACTGCGGCACTCCCGCCTCTTGAAGCTGCGCTTTGGAAATCTCCCAGAAATCAAAATAATTTTCCTTCGGCTGAAACGGCCAGAAATGGCGGGGCAGCTCTTTTTTAAAGTGAATGAACTCCGCATCTTCCGGCCCAAGGCTGGGGGAGATGCCGACAAAGAGATTTTCCGGCCTTGAGCCGAATCGCTCCTGCATGAAGCGGATCGTGCTGCTATAGATATTGAGGACGCTGCCCCGCCACCCGGAGTGGATGTTGGCGAGCGCTCTGTTGACCGGATCATAGAACAGGGCTGCCTGGCAGTCGGCGTGGGTGATGACTAAGGCGAGCTCCTCTCTCTTAGTGGCAAGACCGTCGAACTGGAACTGGGGATCGGAGGGGGCCTCTTCCGCCAAAACAACCGTGGATCCATGATTGAGCCGCCCGCGCCGCCACTCTTTTACATCCAGGCATTTAAGAGACCTGTTCAGATTCTCTAAAATATTTTCTTGTGAATCCTCCGATTTGAATCCGATATTCAGCGAACTGAACTCACCTGAGCTCACTCCGCCCTTCCTTAAAAAGATGCCGTGTCGCACCTCTTTAAACTGCTGGAAAAGCTCAAATTCAAGCCAGGCGACACCGTTTTTTTCTTTCCTAATCATCGACCGATCCTTTACAAATGACTGTTCCAACAATACCGCTGCGGACCTGAAAAAAGGAAGCGTTATGCCTCTAGACAGCATGTTGCAGGATAAAAAAATCACCAGTCTAATCGGCGGAAAGCTTCAGGAGAGCACCCCTCTTCCTTTCAAAGATATCACGACCGATGAGAAGTGGCTCGAGCTCCACCCTGTCGACAAAAACGGCGTCCTGGAAGCCATCGAGCTGTCGATGAAAGCCTTTCAGACATGGCGAGAGGAGCCGGCTCCGTCAAGGGGCGCTGCCCTACGGCGGGTGGCCTCCCTTCTTCTCGCAAACAAAGACCTTTTCGCCGAGGTGATGGCGCGCGAGATGGGCAAACCGGTTAGCGAAGGGGCCGGCGAGGTGGCCTACGCCGCCTCGTTTTTTACCTGGTTTGCGGGAGAGGCAGAACGGCTATATGGACTGGAGATCCCCAGCTCCCGCAAGGGAAAACTACTCCTTGCCCGCCTCGAGCCCGTCGGCCCCACAGCTGTCATTACCCCTTGGAATTTTCCCATCGCAATGGCGGCAAGGAAGTGCGCCGCGGCCCTTGCCGCCGGCTGCACGGTGATCGCCAAGCCCAGCCTGGAGAGCCCGATGAGCCTGCTCCTTTTGGCGAAAGCGTGCCATGAGGCGGGCATCCCCCCTTCTGTTTTCCAGGTTCTTGTCGGTGATGAGAAAATGATCGGCCAGGAGCTTCTTGCCTCTCCGAATATCCGTAAACTGAGCTTTACCGGCAGCGCTGAAGTGGGAAAACTCCTCTACAATCTGTCGTCGAATACGCTGAAGAAAGTCACCTTGGAGCTCGGCGGAAACGCTCCGTTCATTGTTTTGGACGATGCCGACCTCGACTTGGCCGCAAAAGAGGCCATCCCCGCTAAATTCCGCAACGCCGGACAAACCTGCATCGCCGCGAACCGGTTTCTCATCCATGAAAAAATTTTTGATGAATTCTCCGGGAAGCTGATCCATGAAATCGAGAAACTCACCTTTGGCTCTCCCCTGAATCCCGAAACGAACGTCAGCTGCCACCTCCACCCGCTCTCTTTGAAACGAATGGAAGAGCACCTTCAGGACGCACTCGAACAGGGCGCTTCGCTCCTCCTGGGCGGAAAACCCGGGGAGCCCACTGTCATCTCCGGAGTCACACCCGGCATGCGCATTTTCCACGAGGAAACATTTGGTCCTATCGCGGCCTTGATGAAAGTGAAAAGCGCCGATGAGGCGCTGCTTTTGGCCAACGATTGCCGCTTCGGCCTTGCCGCCTACCTCTTCACCGATAGCCTAGCGAGCGCGCACCATTTCTCAAACCACCTGGAGTTTGGGATCATCGCGATCAACGATGGCCTGCCGAGTGCCGCCGAGGCCTCTTTTGGCGGCATGAAAGACTCCGGTATCGGCCGCGAGGGTGGGCCCTCCGGTATCCTTGAGTACCTGACGGAAAAATTCCTCTCGATCCGCCACTCGAAGCCATGAAGTTCTTTATTTCCCGATGCGGCAGCCGTCAAAGAAAGAAAAGTTGATTCCGAGCTGGAGAGACCACTTCCACCTGCCGTTGATTGCGGCGGAGTTAAACCAAATAGGACCTGTCAGGATGGAGACGTCGGGGTGCGGGTAGTAGCCAAGCGCTACGCCTCCACCGCCGATGGTATTCTTCCCCGATGCCCAGTCGCAGCAAACCATCCAGCGGTGGTACTCCACCCCGTCACAGCCTGTGGCCGGGCAAAAAAACTTTTGATATGACGCCATCAGCCCCTGCCGGTTCTTGCCCATGGCGGAACCGCCGGAAAACCCACCGAAAAACACTCTGCCTCCAATCACCTCGGGCAGGGAAAAGCCTACGATCACATCGACAATATTTTGATTGTTTCTCTTGTCGCTGCTGGTGTGCAACCCAAAACCGAACAGACCGACTTTGAGCGAGGGTGCGGTCGGAAAAAGCCACCCCTCGGGAATCGCCGCTCCGGCGTTGAGGGCTAAAGGATAGTCTACGCCTCCGGCATAGTCAAAGCCGGCCTCCGCCTGAACGCCATGCCAGTTCAGCAGCCCCGCTTCAAGCCCCGTGTCGGAGGGTACCGAAGGATCGTGCTTTCTTGGAACCACGTTGAAATAGGTGTCGCCATCGAGGTGGATGAGACCTGCCGGATAGATAGCGGTGGTGCAGTTGGTCCAGAAGATGGAGCTGGGACCGGCTGTGAGGGATCCAGCAAGCAGGACGAGCCCAAGCAGAGCGGGGTATAAATAGCAGTTTCTCATGTGAAAGCGGAACCGAATTTTTTGACGGAACTTACAAGATCCGGCGGCAAGACGCAACCGGATTTCCAACTTGATATTGAGAAAAAACGCTCCGATCGACTACGCTTTAATCTTAATTCTCCATGCCTGAATAGCTCAGTTGGCAGAGCAGCGCATTCGTAATGCGAAGGTCGTCGGTTCGACTCCGGCTTTGGGCAATCCTTATACACCTGTTAGAGAGTGATTTAGCTTGTATTAAATACTTTAATTAAGCTAAATTCACCCCTCGCGGTGCAATGACGGTGCAGTAAAATAATAACTTATAAGCACAGCCAGCCGCTTAAACCAAAACTAACAAGAGGTTTAAGATGGCATCCATCTATCAACGTACAAATAAAGACGGCTCCAAAGTCTGGCGAGCTGTCATCAGAATTAAAAATTACCCCACAGTTTCAGATCATTTCGATCGAAAAAAAGCTGCCGAAGATTGGGCGAAAGAAACTGAGACCGAGATCAAGAAAGGCAAGTACGACTTTACCAAAAATAGAGAAAAAACCGTAGCTGAGCTGATTGATCTTTACATTCAAGATGCAGTCATAGGCCATCATAAGGCAGCCGATGACACAATCTTTCAATTAAAGTATTTTAAAAATAAAATTGGAAAATACGCACTTACCTATATTACTCCTGAAGTCCTTATTGCTCAGAGAAAGGTATTAAGCGAACCCAATGAACGTGGAAAGACACTCAATCCGGCTACTGTAAATAGATATTTTTCAACTCTTAGCGGGGCGTTCCGTTATGCTTGTAAAAACATGCGTTGGATAGATGAAAATCCATGCTTGAATCTGCTGAAATTGAAAACCAATCCAAAGATTAGAAGAACTCTTAACCAGGATGAGGAATTAAGACTTTTGGCAGCTTGTAATGCAAGCAAAAGTCCTTATCTCTATTGCATTGTACTAATTGCTTTAACTACTGGAGCGAGGAAAAGCGAAATCCTCAATCTTATATGGGATGCTATTGATTTTGATAATCGAATTGCGCACATCAAAGATTCAAAAAATGGACATCCGAGAAAAATTGGACTAGTCGATTGCGTCATCGAAGAACTTAAAAAAATATATGATCAGCGCGATTCAATAAAAAATCTCGTATTTGCAAGTAAAACGGCCTTCGGAATAGTCGATATTAAAAAATCCTGGAATAAAGCCCTTAAGTCCGCTCAAATAGAAAACTTTGTCTTTCATGGACTTAGACATCACTACTGTTCAATGGGTGCTAAAGCAGGTGCAAGTGGTTTACAGCTACGTTCTCAGCTAGGACACTCATCAGCAAGTATGACAGATCACTACACCCACCTTGATGCCGAATCAACGCGCTTCATCGGGGAAAATATTGAAAAAAGACTTTTCAAAGGAGGCACATATGCAAACAAATGATCCTGTCTTTGAAGATGTAAAAAACTATTTTTCCTTTGTTTTACGCGGTGCATTCGTAGGTTTAGATGGCATTACTTTATCAAAAATATATTTCATATTTTTGTCAGGAATAGAATTAATTTCGCAAAGTGGACAACGGTGTAAAGTATTGCCTATCGGTATGCACTATTGCTTTGCTATGCATGTTTTTTTTGATCGTCCTGCCCCTCCTTGGGACAAAGATCCTTTTGTTAAAATTATATTCACAGGCGAACATATTGAAGAATTGCTGTGTGCGGCAAAAACTAACATTGTTGCCTGCATGGCAGCAAAAGAACTGGCCCAAAAACTGCTTGAGCAAAATGGCTGTGTACCGGAAAAACTTTTATCATTTCTTCTGGATGTAGATCAAAAAAGTAAGCCGAAGAGACAACGAGGAAAACATTTTTATGAAACATTTTTTCGCGATTTTCAAATTGTATTGCTCTTAGCATCGGTAAATGATACGGGGTTATCCATCACGAGAAATCCAGATCCACTGTACAAAAGTAAAAATTCGCTTTGTGATGCCATGAGATTAGCTCTAGAGTCAATAGGAATACCACTTTCTTTTGAAACTATCAGGAGTATTTGGTACAAAAGGAATGAACTGAAACGTATCTTTCAGGATTTCCCTTCTTGTTTAAATTTCTAATTAACAGAAACTTGCGCGTGTTGGGCAAATAGCCTATTTGCTCAACACAATTTAAAGCCACCATCTTAATTATCATTACAGACACTAACCCAATTCAACAAACACTGGGAGGTGTCTATGAATGATCATGAGTACTTAAGTGTTCAGCAAATCGCTGAAGATTCTCGCTATCCATTTTCTTTAGGGCAATTAAGGCATTTTTTGATGCTGCGTCATCGTAATGGACTTGAAAAGGCCATTCGAAAAATTGGTAAGCGAGTTTATTTACGACGCGATCTCTTCGAAAGATGGATCGAAGGCCAAGTGAGGAGATAGTGATGAAGTATATAAAAGAATCGCATCGATCCATTAATACCCTGAAATTGAAAGAATTAATAGATCCCATCGATTTTTATAGCGACGAAGGGCATGACGTCGAGACTAGAAAAAAGGGGGAATGGAAATCAGGGGGGCTTTGTCCTTTTCATAACGATCGTAAAGCAGGAAGTTTCTTCATTAGCTCCTCAAATGGAGCTTTTAAGTGCTTTTCGTGTGGTGCTAGTGGTGGAGACGTCATCGCATATACACAAAAAAAATATGAACTACCTTTTTTAGAAGCTTGTCAAAGACTTAGCAAAAAATGGGGGGCTTATGAATGAGCTTCCCAAAATAGTCGAAAAGAAAAATCGGGTTTATTACTGGTCTTATAAAAATGAGAAAGGAGAAGATATCTCTTTGGTTGTAAGATACCAAGACCCTGATAAACCAAAAAAGAAATGGTTTCGTCAATATTCATTTAAAAATCAAGACTGGGAAGAAGGAGCGCCAACTCCTTCTCCTCTATATGGTATTCAAACCCTTCTGCTGAATCATTCTCTAACAAGAGCCTATATTTTTGAAGGAGAAAAATGCGCATCAGCTGCGCATTCTATTGACTTACCTGCCATTACCTCAATGATGGGGTCTAGTAACGTTGAAAAAGCGGATTGGGCGATCCTTGCAAGATATCGCCACATTCAGGAATTTGTGCTAGTTCCTGACAACGATGATCCTGGCCATTGGTACATGTCGGCTGTTTTCAAAGAAATTCAGAAGGCATGTCCTGATTCTAAAGTATTCCTCTGCAAATTTCAGGATATGAAAAAGGGTGATGATCTTGTCGATTGGCTAAAGCTACAACCTTTTTGTCCTCAAGATTGGAACGGCTTTGACGCCATCCAAAAGTCAAATTCTACTGAATTACAAAAAGCTTTTTTAGAATACTCATCTTCAAATCTCATTGATGCAGATGTATATTTCTCCGATGAAGTTGAATATCCCATTTTTGAATCAGACCCTCAGCCGCTCGAAGAAATATCTTTTCAAACCCTGCCTAGCCCCTTGCATACGCTAGCAGATCCCATTGTTCAATGGGCTCAAGGTGTTTCGATGCAAATGCAAATTTCAGAAGACTATGTTATCACCCCTTTTTTAGTAAGTGTTGGAAGCCTAATCGGCCGAAAGCGTGGATTAGAATTAAGACCGGGTAGTCGCTGGATAGAATTTGCAAATCTATGGGGAATGTGTATTGGGCGTCCAGCGATGATGAAAAGTCCAGCTATGAATGCGGCTTTTCATTTTTTAGTTGTTCTTGCCAATCGAGCCAAAGCGCATTTTGAAGAAGGCATAAAGAAGCATCAAAAGGAGTATGACACCTGGCAAATTAGAAAGAAAATCAGAGAAGAGGATTACAAAAGGGAATTAAAAGAAGCTATCAAAAACCATAGCGATCAAGCCAAGATCCAATTTCATGAAGAAGAACCACCAAAGGAACCCAAAAGGAAAAGGTATAAAACTCAAGACGCAACTATAGAAAAGCTTTCAGAGCTTCTTATTGAAAATCCCGAAGGTCTTCTTTTGTACCGTGATGAGCTTGCCGGGTGGTTAAATAGTTTTGAAAAACATGGTCACGAAAATGACCGAGAGTTTTACTTAGAAAGTTGGAGTGGTAAAGGTGATTATGATGTAGATCGGATCGGCAGAGGATCATTATCTGTTCCTGCGCTTTGCTTATCTATATTTGGGAGCATACAGCCCGGACCTTTATCCAAACATATTCGTGATACTGTTCGAGGTGGATCAGGCGATAATGGACTTATTCAAAGATTCCAGGCGATGGTTTCCCCTGAACCTAAAACCTCTTGGGAACTAGTTGAGGGAATCTCGATTTCTGAATTGGAAGAGCCTGTTCAGAAAATTTTCGATCATTTAGATCGATTAGAATTCGATCAGGATGGAAATCCAGTCATTTTATCATTCACCTCTGAAGCTCAGGCACAATTTGATCAATGGCAACGAGTCTGTCAATTTTTTTGTGT